>NZ_AYTM02000002.1:4133891-4447087 GCF_000507185.2 Pseudomonas syringae KCTC 12500 | reverse complement strand
CTCGATCAGGCGATGCACGCAGTCGACGGGCTGAGCCAGCGGTGCCGGGCTGTTCCACGCATGCAGTATCTGTTCGCGTTCGGCATCGCTGATCAGCGTCAGTGCGCCGACAGGCTGCTTGGGGTTCAGCGCCACCTGCTCCAGCAACTGACGATAATGCCCGCTCAGGCGCTCGATGCTGGTCTGGTCGAACAGGTCGGTGTTGTATTCCACCAGCAGGCTCAGCACACCGTCGCGCTCGACCCATTCGAACGCCAGGTCGAACTTGGCCGTGGCGCTCCCGGTGCCGTATGGGGTCATGCTCAGGCCCTGCATCTGTGCGGCGTTGCCTGGGGTGTTCTGCAACACCATCATCACCTGAAACAGAGGCGAATACGCGGTATCGCGCGGCGGGTTGACGGCCTCCACCACGCGGTCGAAAGGCACGTCCTGATGCGCATGGACATCCAGCAGAGTGGTGCGCACTTCGCGCAACAGCTCGGCAAAGGTCTGCTGCGGATCGAGACGCTGGCGAATCACTTGAGTGTTGACGAAATGGCCGATCAGCGGCTCGATTTCTGGACGGCTGCGGTTGGCGAATGGCGTACCGATGCACAGGTCCCGCTGACCGCTGTGGCGCCAGAGCAGGACCGACAGCGCGCCGATCAGCACGTTGAACAGCGTGCCTTGGGTCTGTCTGGCCAGCGCATTGAGCGCACGCAAGGTGGTGCCGTCGACCGTCGAGCTGAAGGTCGCCCCAACGTAGCGCTGCACGGTCGGACGTGGCCGGTCGGCAGGCATGTCGAGCAGCGGCGGCGCGTCGGCCAGCGTGCGCTGCCAGAACTCCAGTTGCCCGGCCAGCGCCTCGTCGCTCAGCCGCTGTTGCTGCCAGCAGGCGTAATCGGCGTACTGCACCGCCAGAGGCGCCAGACTGGACGCCTGACCGCGCAGGAAATCGCCATACACGGTAGTCACTTCCTGAAGGATCACGCCCATCGACCAGCCATCGGCGATGATGTGGTGCACGCTGTACAGCCAGAGGTATTCCTCATCGGCCAGGCGCAGCAGCGAGGCCCGCAGCAACGGGCCGCTGGCCAGGTCAAACGGCGCTTTGGCCTCCTGCTCCACCGCCATGCTGACGCGCGCATCGCGCGCTGTAGGCGACAGGTCACGCAGGTCGACACTTGGCATCACCAGCGGCATCGCCGGGTGCACGAGCTGCCGTGGCTCGCCGTCCACGCTGGCAAACGTGGTGCGCAATATTTCATGGCGCATGATCAATTCGTTCAGCGCCCGCTCCAGCACCGGCACATCCAGCGCGCCTTTCAGCAGCACCGCAGTGGGCACGTTATAGAACGCATTGCCCGGTTCCATCTGATCGAGAAACCACAGCTGGCGTTGTGAAAACGACAGCGGAACAGCCGTTTGCCCGGCAGCACGCCGAGGAATCGCGGCGGGGTCGGTGCCGCTCAGCAAGGCAATCAGTTCTGCCTTGTGCTGCTTGAGCGCCTGCAACATCTCGTCATTCAGAAACCCGCGCGGCGCCTTGCAGCGCAGTTTGTCGCCGTCCACTTCAAGCACCACCGCGTGGCGACCGAACAACTCCAGCAATTGATAGGCATTCATATCTCTATCTCCTCCATGTCGCTGGCGTCGTCCGTTTGATCGGCGGCAGAAGCGAACGCCTCGACCTGCGCGCGGCGTTGTTCGTCGGCAGTGCGCAGGCCGCCCACCATCGAGTAGATCAACTGATGATTCGGTCCCAGGTCGAACAGGGCCGACAATTGCTGCTCTTCGAGCGAGCCCATGCCACACAGGCCAAGGCCCTGCTCCACCGCCGTCATGGTCAGCAATTGCGCCATGCCACCGGCTTCGATATGACAGAAGTCGCGACTGCGCTCGCCATACAGCGGCCGGATCGCGGCCATGTCGGCGATGAAGAACAGCGAGAACGCGGCGTTTTCATACACCGGGCGGTTGACGAAATAATCGTAGGTGTCCGGGTCGAGCGGCTCGCTGTCGAGCATCAGCAGGCGGTGCTCAACCGGGTCGTAGTAATAGGCGCCTGCAGCAACGCCGGTGACCCGCTGCGGTTTGACATACAGGTAGCACTGGATCGGGTACAGACCGCCTGCGGACGGAAACTGGTATTTAACCTCGCCGTGCAGTTGCCCCTGCGCCAGGCTGGCCAGTAATCCGGCAAACGCTTCGGTCGGAATGGGCCCCTCAGCGAATTGGCGTACCGAGCGGTAATCGCTGAAGCGTCGCGCGAACGCCGGATCATCCGGACGCGCAAGATTCAGCGCCGCAACCTCTGAGGTGAAAGTCCGCCGACCGCGCTGGTCGGCCTTGAAGCGCGCCCGCTGCTGCGGATCCTCGATCACCTGCTCAGGCGAACCCGCGCGCTGCCGAACGCTGTCGACCACACTGCCGTCGGCCAGATTCCGGCGGTACATGCCGAGCAGATTGAGCAGCGTCGGCTGCGCCAGCAGTTGCGCAACGTTGGGACGGAACTGCAGTTCGCCGGACAGCGCATTGCTGATCCTGACAATGTCGATCGAGGTGGCGCCCAGGTTGAGCAAATTGGCGTCGGCAGCGATCGACGGGCGCTTGAGCACGCCCTGCACGATCATCATCAGTTGTTGCTCCTGTGGCCCCTCCACTTCCAGCGCCGGGCCGGCGTCCTGAACCTGCGACGGCTCCGGCAGGCGTTTCTTGTCGACCTTGCCGTTGGCCGACAGCGGCCATTCCTGCACGAAGGTAAACGACGTCGGCACCATGTAGGCCGGCAGTTTGTCTGCCAGGTACTGGACAAAATCACTGGCCTGCAACGAGGGATCGGCCTTTAGTACGTAGCCCGCAAGCCGCTTCTCGCCCAGCGCTTCGCCGAGCACCCGCACCACGGCGCTCTGTACGCCGGGATGGCGATTGAGCGCCGCTTCGATCTCGCCCAGCTCGATGCGGTGCCCCTGGACCTTGACCTGGGTGTCTTCACGCCCAAGAAACTCGATATTGCCGTCGGGCAGCCAGCGCCCCAGGTCGCCGGTCCGGTACAGACGTTCGCCGGTCAGCGGGTGGGCGAAGAAACTGCCGGCACTCAGGGCTTCATCACGCCAATAGCCCTTGGCCAGGCCGATACCGCCGATATACAACTGGCCAGCCACCCATGTCGGGCGAACCTGCAAGGCGTCATCCAGCACATAGAAGCGCTGGTGATCCAGCGCCTTGCCATAGGGAATACTGCGCCACGCGGGGTCGACCTGCTGCAGCGGATACTGGATCGACCAGATGGACGCTTCGGTCGCCCCGCCAAGGCTGACCAGTTGCAACGCCGGCTGCAGCGCCCAGGCACGCTCGGGCAGCGTCAGGGGAATCCAGTCGCCTGACAGCATCGCCACGCGCAGGCACGACAGCAACGCGCTGCGCTCGCTTTGCACATACTCCAGCAACATGCCGAACAAGGCTGGCACCGAATTCCACAGGCTGACCTGATGCCGCTCGATCAGCGTCAGCCAGTGCGCCGGGTCGAGGGCTTGCTGCGGTTCGAGCAGCACCACCGCTGCGCCAGCGGCCAGCGTGCCGAAGAAGTCATAGACCGACAGGTCGAAACTCAACGACGAAACCGCCAGCACCCTATCCGCAGCGCCGACGGCAAAGCGCCGGTTGATATCGAGCAGCGTATTCACCGCACCGCGATGATCGATGACCACGCCCTTGGGCAGGCCGGTCGAGCCCGAGGTGTAGATCACATAGGCCAGATCGTCCGGAGTGAGATGCACGGCGTGTAATTCGGATTGATCGGAAAGGCCATCGTCGGCAACGATCGGGTCGCTCACGCTGATCACCTGGACCTGCGCGGGCCACTCGACACGTTGCAGCAGTGTCGGCTGAGTCAGCGCCAGGCTGGCTTCGGCACGTTGCAGGATGTGCTCCAGACGCTCGGTCGGCAGCGCCGGGTCGAGCGGCAGGTAGGCCCCGCCGGCGTACTGGATCGCCAGCGTCGCGACGACCTGTTCCCAGCCACGTTCCATGACCACCGCGACCAGTTGATCAGGCACCACGCCGCGACGCTGAAGCCGCGCCGCCAGTTGTCGCGCTTCGGCTCGCAGCTGCCGATAACTCAACTGACGCTGGGTGCCAATGACCGCCAGCGCATCCGGGGCAGCGAGTGCCTGGCGATCGAACAGCTCGTGCATCAGCGCCGAGTCGGCGGGGCTGGCCTCGGGCACCGGCAAGCGCGCCCGCGGTATCAGCTCCACCGTGCCAGCGTTCCAGGCATCGGCGTCCAGCAGGCGATCCAGCAGCGCGTTGTAGGCGACGAACATCTGCTCGATCAGGCCTTGCGGAAACAACTCGTCGATGCTGTCCCAGTTGAACAGCAGGCGCCCTTCCAGCTCCAGCAACGTGTGGTCAAGCCAGACCTGCGGGGTTTGGGTGATGCTGTGCATATGCTCGGCATTCAATGCGTCGGCAAGGTTGAATTCGGCCAGTTCAGGCGCGGCTTCCGACAAGGTGCTGTTGAACACGATCGGCATGGCGGTCTGCTGCACGCCTCGGGCCTGGGACAGTTCACGCAGCACCCGCACGCCGCTGACCACCGAATGGTCGATGTCTTGCCACAACCGTGCCTGCACGGCACGCGCCTTGTCGATGAAACTCACGGCCCCGTCGAGACTGACTTCAAGCAAGACCAGCGAGGTGAAGTCACCAATGATCTCATCAACATCCGGGTGCAGCGGCATGCGGTTGAACAGCGGCAGGCTCAACGTGAAGCGCGGCTGCCGACTCCACAGCGCCAGCACCTCGCTGAACGCGGTCAGCAGCATCACCGATGGCGTCACGGCAAATTGCCTGGCGAGTTCCTTGAGCCTTGACCACTGCAGCGCTGAAAGCTCGCGGTCGCGGCGGGTAAAGTGCGGCTGGCTGATACTTTCCGGCTGGCACACCAGCGGCAGGTCCGGCGCAGGTGCCAGCGTGGCAACCTTCTCGCGCCAGTAGTCCAGTGCCTGTGCGTAGCGGCTGTCATTGCGCAAGCGCTGCTCGGCCAGCACGTAATCGCGAAAGGTCAGCCCCGCTTCGGGCAGTTGCAACTGCGGGTCGGCATAAAACGCCATCAGCTCGCGCGCCAGAATCTGCGTACTCGCGGCGTCGACGATCAGGGCGTCAAGGCTGATGTGCAGATGGCTGATGTCCTCATCGAGCAACGACAGACTGAACTCGAACAACGGCCAGCGACTGGCGTCCAGCACCTGATGGGATTGACGTTCGCGGGTGACTTGCAGGGCCTGCTGCGCGGCGTCGGCAGACAGGCCGCGCAGATCGTTGCGTGGCATGTGATAGATAGGCACGCTGTCGAGGACCTGCTGCGTGCCATCGCCAAGGAACACCACGCGCAGCATGTCGTGCCGCTGGATCATGCGGTTCAGCGCCTGCTCGAAACGTGGCACGTCGAGGCCGGGGATGCGCAGTTCTTCATAGCCATGGGCACTGACCCCGCCGAGGCTGACCGATGCTTCGCGGCCAAACCAGTACGCCTGCTGGATATCGGTCAGCGGAAACGGCGCGTAACGTGCGCTGCGATCGGCTTCAATCGGGGCAAAGGGTGTGTCGAGCGAAGGCCCGTCACTCCGCCCGAGCCGCACCTGCTCGGCCATGTCCATCAGCACCGGCGTCTTGAACAGGCTGCTCAGGGACAGCTGCGCGCCCATGCGCTGGTTGATCATGTAGATCATTCGCGTGGCCAGCAGCGAATGCCCGCCCAGTTCGAAAAAGTTGTCGTGAATGCCGACCTGCTGGCACTTGAGCACCTCGGCCCAGATACACACCATCTGCCGCTCGGTCTCGTCGCGCGGTGCCACATAGGCACTGGCGGCCTGCCGCTCTGGCACTGGCAGCGCCTGACGGTCGAGCTTGCCGTTACGGGTCAGCGGCAACTGCGCCAGCGCCACCCAGGCCGTCGGCACCATGTGTTCCGGCAGGTGGCGGTGCAGCTCGGCACACAGTGTTTCGGCGGTTGCAGGCCCTACCACATAGGCCACCAGACGCTTGTCGCCCGGCACATCTTCGCGCAGCAGCACCACCGCTTCCCGCACACCGGGTTGCTGGTGCAGAAGGCTGTCTATCTCGCCCAGTTCGACGCGAAAGCCGCGCAACTTTACCTGCTGGTCGATGCGTCCCAGGTAGTGAACGTTGCCGTCAGCCGCGAACCGCGCCAGGTCACCGCTGCGGTACATACGCGCACCGGGCTGCGAGTTGAACGGGTCCGGCAGGAAGCGTTCGGCGCTCAAGTCTGGACGATTCAGATAACCACGGGCCAGGCAGGCTCCGGCGATATACAACTCGCCCGCCACACCGACCGGTACCGGGTTCAGGTCGCCGTCCAGCACATACAAACGCGCATTGGCGATGGGCCGGCCAATCGGCGGCGCGTCCGGCCACTGCCCGGCCTGATCACAGTTCAGGCTGAACTGGCTGACCACGTGGGTTTCGGTCGGGCCGTACTGGTTGTGCAGTTGCGCACCGCCAAGGCCGCAGACAAAGGCACGCAGTTCGTCATTGACGAGCAACGCCTCGCCAGCAGTGATGATTTCGCAGCCGCCCTTTGGCAAAGGCATCGGCACCGACGCCTCGGCTTCAGTGAGGCTGGCCAGTTGCTGAAGCACGGCAAACGGCAGAAACGCCCGTTGTACATCTTCGGCCACCAGCGTCGGGCGCAGCGCGGCGAGATCTTTGCGGCCGGCCTCGCTCATCAGCACCAGGCTGCCACCCTGGCACAGCGTGCTGCAGATTTCCTGAAACGACACGTCGAAATTCAACGATGCAAATTGCAGCACGCGTTGTGAAACAGGCGTCTTTTCCAGTTGCCAGGCGATCAGGTTATCCAGCGCCGCACGACTGTGCGCCACGCCCTTGGGCCGCCCGGTCGAACCGGAGGTGTAGAGCACGTAAGCCAGGTTGCCGGGGCTGACGGGGACTTGCGGGTTGGCCTCGGAATACCCAGACCAGCGCTGCGCTTCCACGTCGAGGCAGCAGATCGGCAGCGTGTCGGGCAACGGCGGCAGACCGGCACGCAGTGCAGTCTGGGTCAGCAGCAGGCTCGGTGCGGCATCCGCGAACATGAACGCCAGACGCTCGACCGGGTATGCAGGATCGAACGGCACATAAGCGGCGCCGGTCTTGAGAATGGCCAGCAGGCCGATGACCATCTGCGGCGAGCGCTCCAGACACAGTCCCACGCGCTGCTCGGGCCTCACGCCCTGCTCGATCAGGTAATTCGCCAACCGGTTGGCAGACTGATTGAGCTCGGCGTAAGTCAGCGCTCGCTCATCGGCCAGCAACGCCTCGGCGTCGGGTGTGCGCTGCGCCAAGGCTTCGAAGCGTTTGACACAATCGGGCTGCGCCGAGGTATCGCGTTCGGTGCGGTTCCAGTCGTGGACGATCCGTCGGTGCTGCTCGGCGTTGAGCAGGTCGAGCGTCGCCAGCGGCTGTTCGCTGTCCTCGACCATCTGCATGAGGATGCGGCGCAGGTATTCGCCCATCTGCACCACGGTCTCCGGCTCGAACAGCCCCGACGCGTATTCCAGGCCGCCGACGATTTGTCCGTCACGTTCGCTGAGTGCCAGTTGCAGGTCGAATTTGGCCACTGGCTGGACGCTTTGCAGCACGCTGACCTCGAGCCCGGACAACTCCAGGTCCGAATCCTGATGCTGCTCCCAGGCGAACAGCACCTGAAACACCGGGCTGTAAGCCAGACTGCGCGGCGGGTTGAGCAACTCCACCACTTGATCGAACGGCAAGTCCTGATGTTCCTGAGCGGCAAGCGCAACGCTGCGCGCCTGTTGCAGCCAGCTGGCCACCGTCGGGCTGCCGGCGCGGGTCATGCGCAGGGCCAGGGTATTGACGAAGAACCCGATTAGCCCTTCCAGCTCCTGCTGGCTGCGGTTCGCCGAGGGCACACCGATGACCACGTCATCTTGCCCCGACAGGCGCATCAGCAACAGCGACCAGGCCGCCAGCAGGTTCATGAACAACGTGGTGCCCTGCTGCGTAGCCAACACTCGGAGCCGTGCTGTCAGCGCACGGTCAAAGACCAGCGGCACGAAGCCGCCGCGGTAATCCTGGGCGGCCGGACGTTTGTGATCGGTGGGCAACTCCAGCAATAGCGGTGCACCGCTCAGGGTTTCACGCCAGTAGCGCCGCTGCGCATCCAGTACCTCGCCGGACAGCCACTGGCGTTGCCAGGCCGCGTAATCCACATACTGAACAGCCAGCGGCGGCAGTGGCAGGGACTGCCCGTGCGCGGCCGGTTGCTGAATAGCCGCCTCATAGAGCAGCCCCAGTTCACGGGTCAGCACGCCCATTGACCAGCCATCCGAGACGATGTGGTGCTGGGTCAGCAGCAACACATGATCGTCGTCGGCCAGCCTGACCAGGCTGACGCGCATCAACGGCCCTACTGCCAGATCGAACGGCTTGCTGCCCTCTGCGTCGATCAACGCCAGCAGACGCGCCTGGGCATCGTGCTCGCCACGCAAATCGGTGACTGGCAACGGAATGATCGTCTCCGCAGCGCAAACGCGTTGCCGCCCCTCGCCCTCGACCGCGAAGAAGGTGGTGCGTAGCGCCTCGTGGCGGGCCACCAGCTGATTGAAACTGCGCTCCAGCGCGGCCACTTGCAACGGCCCGCGCAGTCGCAGATTCAAGGGCATGTGGTAGGCCGCATTGCCGCCTTCCATCTGCGCCAGAAACCACAGGCGCTGCTGGGCAGATGACAATGTGTGTGCCCCGCTACGCTCTACAGCCGTGATCGGTGGGCGAGCGTTGCCCTGCTGCGCGGTGCTCAGTCGTTCGGCGAACTGCTGCAGCACGGGGGCGGTAAACAGGGCTGAGGGTGACACCTCAAGATGCAGCGTCTGACGAACCTTGGCCAGCACGCGCATCACCAGCAGCGAGTGGCCGCCGAGTGCAAAAAAGTGATCCTGGCGACCGACTCGCTCGACCCCAAGCACCTCGGCCCAGATGGCCGCAATATCCATTTCCAGCGCGCCTTGCGCGGCTTCGAAAACGTGTCGATCGAATGCGTCATCCCCCGGCTCGGGCAGTGCGATGCGGTCCAGCTTGCCATTGGCGGTCAGCGGCAGCGCGTCCATGCGCACGAACGCAGCAGGAATCATGTAGTCCGGCAGGCTGCGCTGCAGATGCTCGCGCAGGCCTTTGGGCGTCAGCGCTGCGCCGCTTTGTTCGCGAAAGTAGGCAATCAGCCTGGGTACGCCCGCGTTGTCCTCGCGCAGCACCACCACGTTGTCACGCACACCGGCAACCTCGGCCAGACGCGCCTCGATTTCACCCAGTTCAAGGCGCAGGCCGCGCAGCTTGGCCTGCGAGTCGTTGCGCCCGAGAAACTCCAGATGGCCGTCAGCCCGATAGCGGGCCAGATCGCCAGTGCGGTACAACCGCTCACCGGCCACGAACGGGCTGTCGATGAAGCGCTCGCGGGTCAGTTCCGGCAAATTCAGGTAGCCACGCGCAACCCCCGCGCCGCCGATGTACAGTTCGCCGGTCACACCTTGGGGAACCCGCTCGCCAGCGGCATCGAGCAGGTAAATCCGCGTATTGGCCAACGCCCGTCCGATGGGCAGCACCGCATCGACGTGGCTGTCAGGCTCGAACTCGAAACAGGTGCTGTCGATGCTCGCTTCGGTAACACCGTAGGCCTGGACGATCTGTACCTGCTCGCCACACAAACCGCGCAGTTGGCGCGCGCTGTGCGCTGTCCAGATGTCCGAACCACAAACCACCGTGCTCAGGAACGACAGGTCGCGCCCTGCCTCCTGCGCCCAGACCAGCAAAGGGTTGAGCACCGCAGGCACGAAGTCCGCGAAATCGATGCGCGCCTCGCGCAACAGGCGATACAGCGCGGGCGGGTCCATCAGCGTGTCACGCGGGCAGAGCACGAGCGTGCCGCCAAAACCCAGTGCGCGGATCAGGTCGGCGCTGAACACATCGAAGGAAAACCCGGCCATTTGCAGGTGATTGAGGGGTTTGTGCAGCGCGTACAAGCGCTCCCAGGCAGCGCTCACCGCGATCAGCCCACGATGCTCGACCATGACCCCCTTGGGCGTCCCGGTGGAGCCCGAGGTGTAGATCACGTACGCCAGATGGCGGGACGTCAGACCAACCGCGTGCGGGTCAGGGTTGTGCGTCGGCTGCGCCGCCCATAGTCGGGTATCGGCCAGATTAAGCACCTGCGCTGCGAGCTCACCTTGCTCCAGCGCCGCCAGCAACACCGCGCGCGCCGGAGCGTGGCTCAGCAGCACGCGTGGCGCGCTGTCTGCCAGCATGTGGGCCAGACGGGCTTTCGGGTACGTGGGGTCCAGCGGCACGTAGGCACCGCCGGCCTTGAGTACCGCGAGCACGCCGACCAGCATGTCCAGCGAGCGCTCCAGGCAAATCCCGACACGCACATCCGGCCCGACACCAAGGCTGCGCAGGTAATGGGCCAGGCGGTTGGCTTGGGTATTGAGCGTCGCATAGTCAAGCGTGTCCAGCCCGAAGCGTGCCGCGATAGCGTCAGGATTAAGCTGCACTTGTGCTTCGAAAAGGCCATGCACACACTGGGTTTGGTCAAAGGGTTGCTCTGTATCAGGATGAGCGAAGCCCGTCCCGCGCGAGGAAGATTTGTCGACCATCAGGAATCACCGTCCGTGAGCAGATTATTTTTTTATGAGCAGACGGGAGCGCAGAGCAGCAAGCCCGTCAGGCACGGCATGAGCAATGCCGGATGAACATCGAGATTCAGGGAGAGGGTGCGGCGCGGGCTCTCGGGCTCATGCCATTATCTGACATGCAAGCGCGCGGGGGGATCGCTGAGGGATGACAGGCGAACGCGGCACGGCGCGAATCGCATACAGAAAGGGGGTTGGCTGGCTCGTTGACGAGACTGATCGCTCTACCCTTGGAACTGACGTTTGCATACCGCGTGGCCAATTGAAACCTCACCTTCGGTTCGAGGGTCAACGACGGGGAACGGCCTGCGCCGGGGTGTCAGCGCCAGGGTGGACCCGATCGGCTGTGACTGCGGAGTCTGTGGACCCATGACAGTCATCGGCGCCGGGTTTTTGGCCCTGAGCGCCGGGGATAATAACCACGATTTTTGGCGATGAGGCAAACAAAAAGTTACAAACCGCGAAAGTGTCCGTCAAACGGCATGGCCTTCCAGCCGCCGGATCTGTTTCAAATTCCAGTGTCGGGCGGCGACTTTTCCAGGCGCTCAAAGTGTTAGCCCGCCCGGGTAATGGCGCTTCAGCAATCGAGCGCGTCAGCCGCTTCGGTCAGGGAATCGACGATCACGTCCCAGTCCTGTTCGGCGGTCAGATCAGACGTCTGGCCTGGCCCGTGCTCGGCGGGACGTCGGACGAAAACGGTCTTGAAGCCATTCGCACGTGCGGCAGTCAGGTCGGCGTTATGCGCAGCCACCATGGCGACGCAATGCGGCGCCAGACCCACTGCTTTTGCAGACCTCAGGTAGGTCTGGGGCATCGGTTTGTAGGTGCCGGCGATCTCCGCGCCGACGATGACGTCCCAGGGCAGTCCGCCGAATTTCGCAAGGTTGAGCATTCCGGCGATGTGTCCGTTCGATAGCGTACCGATCGAGAATCTGCGCTTTAATCGGGTCAGGCCTGCGACCGAGTCGGGCCATGGATCGAGCCTTTCCCAAGCCTTGTTCAGCTCGGCGAGCTCGGCGTCGGAGATGCTGCCGAAATCCACATCGTGGCGCGCCAGCACGGTTTCGAGACTCTCCCGGTTGAGCACGTCGAGTGTCACGTACGGGCGCTCACCCGCACGCACGCGCTGCATGGAAGGTTGATAAAGACCGCGCCACTGATCGGCAAAATCAAGGGGGTCGACGTTCACGCCATGCTGTTGCAGAAATGGCGCAGCGGCCCGCGCCACGCCGTTTCGCCAGTCGACAACGGTGCCGAATACATCGAAACCGAGAAACCCTATCTGTTCCAGTCTGGCCATATTGCTCTCCCGAATCGTGCACAGTCGCTTATAGTTCTACAGAACTAGAACTATAGAACCAATCGCGCCAAAGCGAGTTGTTCCGGGCAGACATTACCCCAACTGTAAATGTTATGGACGGCACCGAAACGGCTCGACGGCTGATCAATCAACGATAGACGGAGGATTCATGGACTACGTAAAGCTTGGCAACACGGGGCTGGATATTTCCAGACTGTGCCTTGGATGCATGACATTCGGCGAGCCCGATGCCGGAACGCATCCCTGGACACTGGGCGAAGAAGCAAGCAGGCCGATCATCAGACACGCCGTCGAGCAAGGCATCAATTTTTTTGACACGGCCAACAGCTACTCGGCTGGTACTTCGGAAACCATCGTCGGCAAATTGCTCAAAGAGTTCACCCGTCGCGACGAGACCGTCATCGCCACGAAGGTGTTCTTTCCGGCGAACATGTGGGAAGGCTCGACCCGTCCTAACGAAAAGGGGCTCTCGCGCAAGGCCATCATGTCCAGTATTGATGCGAGCCTGACGCGACTCGGCACTGACTACGTCGACCTGTACCAGATCCATCGCTGGGACTATGACACGCCCATCGAAGAAACCATGGAAGCCCTGCACGATGTGGTCAAGGCCGGCAAGGCCAGGTACATCGGCGCGTCCTCCATGTACGCATGGCAGTTCGCCAAGGCCCAGCAGGTCGCGACCGCGCATGGCTGGAGCAGGTTCGTCTCGATGCAGAACTACCTGAACCTGGTGTATCGCGAAGAAGAGCGCGAGATGATCCCGCTGTGTATCGATCAGGGTGTCGGCCTGATGCCGTGGAGCCCGATGGCACGCGGCAGGCTGACCAGGCCCCATGGTCAGCAGACCGAGCGGACCAGAACCGACGTTTCCGGCCAGTCGTTTTATGAGGCGACGGAAAAGGAAGACGGTCGGGTGATCGATACCGTGGAACAGCTGGCCGCAGAGCGCGGGGTGCCGATGGCGCAAATCGCACTGGCCTGGGTATTGGCCAAGCGCGGTGTATCCGCGCCCATCGTCGGCGCTTCCAAGGCCACGCAACTGGACGATGCCATCGCAGCGCTGCAACTGGTGCTCAGTGATGAGGATATCAAACGCCTCGAGGCTCCGTACGTGCCCCATGCAGTGACCGGATTCGTCTGACCGACGCTGTAAAAAATCCCGGAACCGGCGAACGTCATGAGCCTCGCCGGTTACCCGCGGCACACAGCGACGACGAGCGCCGCTAAAGATCGCACCGCGCGCTTTCGTAACTGTCATACCGTTCTGAAATAACACCTGTCTATGTCACCGTGCGCAAATATCTATTGGGCAACGAGTCGACTGGGCGCTATTGTCAGGCGATTCTGAATAAAGGCTCTTCGCCATTATTTAATTCGACGTCTTCTCTTGCCTCGCTCGGGTTCATTCCATGAAAAATCAGGTTTCTCTGGCTACGCGCATCGGCTTGGGATTCGCCGCTGTCGTCTCGCTGCTCATCTTGATCACCGCCGTTGGCATTCAGCGGGTCGGGTTCATCGACAGCACCCTGGAAGACGTAGGCGAAAATGCCGCCAAGGTGCAACGCTATGCGATCAACTTCCGGGGCAGCGTGCATAACCGTGCGATCGCTCTGCGCGATGCTGTACTGGTCAACAACGACCAGGACCTGGCGCTGCATCTGGCAGAGATGACCCGTCTTGAAAAGGACTATGTCGACTCGGCCGTACCGATGGAGCAGTTGTTCACCAAGCCCAATGTCAGTGCCGAAGAGCGCCAATTGCTGCGCGGCATCAAGGAGATCGAACAGCAAACGCTCAGCTCTACCACGAGCGTGATTGCCTTGCGCCGTGCCGGAGACATCGCCGGTGCGCAGGCCTTGTTGCTCAGCCAGACGTCCGGTAACTACAGCGAATGGCTGAAGCGTATCAACGCGCTCATCGATAATGAGGAAGCCTCGATCAGGGTTCATCTGGATAACGTGCAGGCAACCGCCAGCCAGTTCCGTGGCCTGATGCTGCTCGCCACAGCGTTCGCCGTGCTGCTGAGCATCGTGCTGTCGGCGTTCATCATCCGCTTCGTGAAAAAGACCCTTGGCGCAGAACCGGTTGAAGTTGCCGAAGCCATTCGCCGACTGGCAGCGGGCGATCTGCAGCAAACCATCACCACGGCGTATCCCGACAGCGTCATGGGCGTACTGAGAACAGCGCTAAACCGTCTTTCGGAAACCATCACCGACGTACGAATGGCCGCTCAAGAGGTCAGCCAGTCCTCTACCGTGCTGTCGGCGGCCTCCTCCGCCAACAATGCGCAGATCATGGTGCAGACCCGTGAAGCCGAACAGGTAGCCACCGCCATCAGCGAGATGGCTGCGACGGTCAGTGAAGTGTCGGGCTATGCAGCACAGGCCGCAGACGCTGCACGTCTGGCTGACAGTGAGGTGGCGAACGGCAACACGCTCGTCGAAGGCACGACTACTGCCATCGAACAACTGGCGGCCACGCTGACTGAAACGACCAGTACCGTGGAGCAGGTCTCACGGCACGGCGAGGAGATCGAAAAGGTGATCGAGGTGATCAACTCGATTGCCTCACAAACCAACCTGCTGGCGCTCAACGCGGCCATTGAAGCCGCCCGCGCGGGCGAGCATGGCAGAGGTTTTGCGGTGGTGGCCGATGAGGTTCGTTCGCTGGCCAATCGCACTCAGCTGTCGACCCAGGAGATTCAGAACATGATCAGCACGCTGCAGGGCGGTACTGAAACTGCGGCACAGAACATGCGCGACAGCTGTGAACTGGTCAATCGTGCCGTGGAACAGACACGCAATGCCCAAAGCGCCTTGTCGAGAATCAATCAGGAAGTGAGTGCGATCAATCACATGAACGCGCAGATCGCCAGCGCGTCGGTTCAACAGAGTGCGGTGGCAGAAGACGTTGCGATAAACATCACCAGCATCCACGACTCGACACTCAAATCTGCCAATGGATCGCAGCAGGTGGCAACCGCCAGTGAGGAGCTCGCGCAGCTCGCCGATCGCCTGACCCGCAAGGTCGCGTTTTTCAAGGCAGGCTGAGGGTTTAATTAGGGTGTGATGAGGTATCGCGACGATGCATTCAGCGTTGCCGCGGTATCCCATTATCGGCAGATCAGTCTATGCAACTGACCGGTCTTAAGCTGCGCATCGCCAGTATCACGGTGAGCATGGACAGCGCGGCACATACCGCGCCGATCACGATGGCAGCGGTAAAGCCGGCCCGACCGGACACCACACCACCAATGAACGCCCCGCCGCCAATCGACAGATTCACCACACACACCAGCAACGCCTGAACGCCCTCGACACGATCATTGGAAGCCTCGAAACACCAGATCTGTGTGGTGATGGGGATCATCCCGAAAGCGAACCCCCAGACCAGAATCACCGGCCAGAGCAGCCACGGGTTACCGACGAACATCAGCAGCGCCGTCAGCGAACCCAGCATCAGCAGGGTCATGATCAGCACCGAGGACGGCGCGCTTCTGGCCGCCAGGGCTCCACCGGCCAGATTGCCTGCAACCGCCGCCAGGCCGAACGCGAAGAGCAATGCCCCCAGCGCCTGACCCTGAATATGCGCGAATTCCTGCACGAAGGGCGCGAGGTACGTGTAAGCCGCGAAGTGCCCGACATAGATCAACAGTGCGGCGGCGAACATGCGACGAATGCGCTGCTCGCCAGCCAGCGACAACATCTGGCTGATGCCGGCGGAACGCTCGCCCGGCAACGCAGGCAGGAAGGTTGCGATCAACAACCCCACTGCAACCGTGACCACTGCCGCTGTTTCAAAAGCTGCCCGCCAGCCGAAGGCTTCACCGATCAACGTACCGGCCGGAATCCCGGCGACAGTGCCAATCGAGACGCCCGCCAGCACATAAGCAGTGGCCTTAACGCCCTCCTTGCCGGGCCTCAAGCGCGGCCCGAGTGACCCGGCAATCGTCCAGAATCCCCCCAGCGCGAAGCCGAGCAGGACCCTGCCTGCGAGGGTCAGCCAGAAGTGCGTAGACAACGCGACGATCAGGTTGGATGCCAGCAATATCGACAGCAGCCCGAGCAACAGGCGCTTGCGGTCGACATGACTGAACAGGGCAATACAGGACGGTGCCGAGATGGCCGCAAGGATGCCGGGAACGGCCATCATCAAGCCTGTCTGGCTGATGCTGGTTCCCAGGTCGCGAGCGATATCGGGCAGCAGCCCGACCGGCAGAAATTCAGTGGTGACGGTGGCGAACGACCCAAGCGATACGCTGCCAACGGCCCACCATGAAGCGGGTTTTGTTTTTACGTTTCCAGCGGTTTCAAAGCGACTCACAGCGGTTCCAGAATTCAGGGATGTCAGCGACCGGCCGCTCGGGCCAGCGCGTGGAAGCGGCCAACCCTAACGTGTAAGTCCGTATCGAAGCCACCTTGCGAAAGAATTGTGTGTGGATGACGCAAGGTAAGCCCAGCCAGGACTGGCCATCCGGCCGATGCTCTGCGTCGAGGTTGCATGGTTGACGCAGAGCTTCACGAACGGCGTTCCCAAGCAGAGCTTGGGAACGATCACTCAACAACGACCCAAGGCCATGTGACCTACTTGTTGCGGGTCACTCTCCAGACGGTGTTTGCCAGGTCGTCAGCGATGATAAGTGCGCCTTTCGGATCAACTGTCACACCGACCGGCCGGCCACGAGTCTTACCGTCAGCTCCGCGGAAACCGGTTGCGAAATCCACAGGCTCGCCCGCAGGACGTCCATTGCTGAACGGCACAAAGATCACCTTGTAACCCACCGGGTTATCGCGGTTCCAACTGCCGTGCTCACCAACGAACACGCCGTCGGCAAACTTGTCGCCCATGGCCGGGATCGAGAACGACACGCCCAGTGCGGCGACGTGCGAACCGAGGCTGTAATCAGGCTTGATCGCCGCAGCGACTTTGGCCGGATTCTGCGGCTGGGCACGCGTGTCGACATTCTGGCCCCAATAGCTGTAAGGCCAGCCGTAGAACGCGCCCTCCTTCACCGAGGTCAGGTAATCCGGAACCAGATCAGGCCCCAGTTCGTCACGCTCGTTGACCACAGTCCACAACTGCCCGGTGCCCGGCTGAATCGCCAGTGCTGTCGGGTTGCGCAGACCGGTCGCATAAGGCTTGTGGGCACCGGTGGCGGCGTCGATCTGCCAGACCATCGCCCGATCGATCTCGACCTCCATGCCGCGCTCGGTCACGTTACTGTTCGAGCCGATACCGACATAAAGGTAGCGGCCATCAGGGCTTGCCGTCAGCGCCTTGGTCCAGTGGTGGTTGATCGCCGCAGGCAAGTCGGTGACCTTGGTAGGTTCACCGCTGGCCTTGGTCTGGCCTTCCTGATAATCGAAGCTGACCAGCGCATCCTGGTTGGCTACGTACAGCTTGCCGTTCGCGAAGGCCAGGCCATAAGGCGCATTGAGGTTCTCGGCGAAGACCGTCTTCAGCTCGTACTTGCCGTCGCCGTCCGCGTCCCGCAGCAGTGTCAGACGATTACCGCTTTTGACCTTGGTGTTGCCCTGGGCCTTGATGACGCTGGCAATCACGTCCTTGGGTTTGAGCTTGGCAGCGCTGCCGCCGCGTCCTTCGGCAACGATGATGTCGCCATTGGGCAAGACGATGGACTGGCGCGGAATATTCAGGTCACTGGCAATCGCCGTGATGCTGAAACCCTCAGGCACGGCAGGCTTCTGATCGCCCCATGCGGTCGGTTCGGCAATCTTCATGCTCGGCAACAGGCCGCGTTGCGGGTCCGGCAGCTTCGGATCCGGTCCGCGCGCCTGAGTGCTGTCGGCTTCACCACCGCAGGCGCTCAGCAGCAGCGCCATGCTCAATGCAGTCAATGCGTGGATATTTCTCATTCTGCACCTCCGGAACGCAGGCTGGTGAGCCCGGTCCACGTCGCAACGCAGGCCAGAACAGTGACAATGACCGACAGGATCAGGCCAGACGGCATGACCGCCCAGGCGTCTTTCGCATGCTCGAAGGCATTGACCAGACCCAGCACCCAGGTAACCAGCAACAACAGGAAGTACACCACGGGACGACCGGCCTTGTGATCGGCGCGAACCAGATTGACCAACGCGAACAGCAACGCCAGCCCGCAGAACAACAGGCCTCCGGCAATCAGCCAGGCGGCAAAGTTGCTCCACTGAATCTGAAAGGTCTGGTAGTAGGCAATATCACTCAGCAAGCCGCCAAGAAACAAAGGCACGGTTCCGGCAAGCAAGGTCGCATGTAGCGGGCCTGGCGTGTAGCGGTAGACGGGATGGGTGGTTACGGTCATGACGGCTCCTTTTCGTTCGGCGACCCTGGATCAAAACTCAGTGCGGATGTACTGGCAGGTCGGGGTCGCGCTGAATGCGCATAAGGAAGGATCATGCTGAGCAAGCGATAGTTCAGCGCTTTTCATTTCGAAATATGTTGAAAACGCTACTCGCGTGCAGTGCGCTTGTTTCGCCGGCAACGCTCAGAGCAATAAAGCACCTCATCCCAGCAGCGCGTCCACTTCTTGCGCCAGGTGAACGGCAGCCCGCAGACCACACAGGTTTTGACCGGCAACTCACTCTTTTTCAAAGCGCTTCTCCGGCATCCAGCCTGGCCAGCAAATGCTCGCCCCGCTCCCACAGCGCCTGTTGCTTGGGCTCAGCCATACGATCAAGGTTCTTATAGATAATCGCCATGCGCTGATTGCGACGTAACAGGTCGCCGTGGCGCATCAGGAAATGCCAGTAGAGCGCATTGAACGGGCAGGCATCCTCAGTGGTGCTTTCAGTGACCTTGTACGCACAGCCGCGGCAATAGTCAGACATGCGCTTGATGTACTGGCCGCTAGCGCAATAGGGCTTGGAGCCCAGATAGCCGCCATCGGCATGCATGACCATGCCCAGCGTATTGGGCAGCTCGACCCAGTCGAAGGCGTCCATGTAGATCGCCAGATACCACTCGCAGATCTGCTCCGGCACGATGCCGGCAAGCAGGGCAAAGTTGCCGGTCACCATCAGGCGCTGAATGTGGTGGGCGTAGGCGTGCTTCAGGCTCTGGCCAATCGCCTGACTCATGCAGTTCATCTTGGTTTCGCCGGTCCAGTAAAACTCGGGCAGCGGCCGGCTGTTACCGAACAGATTGCCGCTCGCGTAATCGGGCATTTTCAGCCAATAGACGCCACGCACATATTCCCGCCAGCCGATCAGTTGGCGAATGAAACCTTCGGCGGCATTCAGCCCCACCCTGCCCGACCAATAGGCGGATTCAACGTCACTGCACACCTGGCGTAAATCCAGCAGCCCGATGTTCAGCGCAGCGCTGATTCGCGCATGAAACAAAAACGGCTCATCAGTGGCCATAGCGTCCTGATAATCACCGAAACCGGCCAGGCCATAGTCCAGAAAGTATTCCCACAGCGCCTGAGCGTCGGCGTGCGTAACCGGATAGTCGAAATTATCCAGCGAGCCGTAATGACTGGCAAAGCGCTCGCCCACCAGCGTCAGCACCTGACGGGTGATGGTGTCGGCGGAAAAGCGCAGCGGATAAGGCGCGGCCATGCCCTTGGGCAGCGCCTTGCGGTTCTCGGCATCAAAGTTCCAGGCACCACCGACCGGCGTACCGTCGCCGTTCAACAGCAGCCTGCTTTTGCGGCGCATCTCCCGGTAAAAGAACTCCATGCGCAACTGCTTCTTGCCTTGCGCCCACGACGAGAACTCGTCACGGGAACAGAGAAAGCGCGTATCGGCGTGCCACTGGATGGGCAACCCGCAGTCCTTGATCGACTGCTCCAGACGCCAGTCGCCACACTCGGTAACGTGCAGCTCTTCTGCTCGCAACAGGGCCTGCCAACGCTGCAACTCACCCGGCACCGACCCTGTGTTCTGCGGATCATCGAGCATGACGTACTGCACCCGAACACCACGCTCACGCAGCGCCTCGGCAAAATGCCGCATAGCGCTGAAGATCAGCACGATCTTCTGCGGGTGATGCGGCACATGACTCGCCTCTTCCATGACCTCGACCATCAGGACCGTGTCGCGCTCGGGGATCAGACCCGCCAAGGATGCGAGATCGAAGGAAAGCTGATCGCCGAGGATCAGGTGGAGACGAGGGGCTTGGGTCAATGGAAGAGGCTCCGCGGCCATAAAACTTGTACCAATGTAATTTCATGTACAAGATTTTCATAGCGTTTTTCGATGGGATACCTGCCCGACCGCAGGGCGACCCACGCCCGGCCTCAGAGTGGAAATGTGAAAATTTTGTTAACTATTTGTTCGCAGTGTCTTTTTCTGTACGAAACAACCTGTCACACTAATGCGAACCATTATCAACATTATTATCATCCTGCCATGGAGGGCGTCGAGGGAGTGTCGGGTTCATGTCGGGGCAACAATCGCAAAGCCGTAATCGTTTCACACCGGGTCTGCTGGCCATGGGCATCTGGGCTGCCACCACACAGGCAGCCTTTGCCGCTGGAGAACAGGTTGGCGAAGCACAGCCCGCCACGACCATGGAGCTGGGTGCCACGCAGATCAGCAGCGATCAACTTGGCTCCACAACCGAGGGCAGTCAGTCCTACACCACCGGCCCGATGCAGACCGCGACCAAGTTGCCGCTGACCATTCGTGAAACGCCGCAGGCCGTGACGGTCGTCACCCGTCAACGCATGGACGATCAGGCCATGACCAGCATCAATGACGTGGTGAGGTATACGCCGGGACTGTTTTTGGACCAGTCCAGCGGACCGGGTCGGCAAACCTACACGTCGCGCGGTTTCGACATCGACAACATCATGTACGACGGCCTGCCCGCCTCGTACTCGGGCTACACGGCAGGCGTTCAACCCAATCTGGCCATGTTCGATCATGTCGAGGTGATCAGGGGCGCGACTGGCCTGGCGACAGGGTCTGGCAATCCTTCGGCAGCGATCAATATGGTGCGCAAGCGCCCTACCGCCGTGCCACAGGTCACCCTCACCGGCACGGTGGGGAGCTGGGACGATTACCGTGGCGTATTCGATGCGTCCGGCCCACTGAACGACAGCCGCACGGTTCGCGGCCGCATAGTCGGCTCCTACCAGGATGCCAACAGTTTCCGCGACAAGGAAAAGAGCGATCACGGCGTGTTCTACGGGGTGGTCGAAGCCGATCTGAGCGACGCGACGACCGCCACCCTGGGCCTGTCTCGTCAGGAAGATCAGACCAACTACTTCTGGGGCGGCCTGCCCCTGGGCGTCGATGGTCACCACCTGAACCTGCCGCGCTCCACCTATTCCGGCTCGGATTGGGAAAACAAGAAAATCCAGATAGACACCGTGTTCGGTGAGCTGGAGCACCGTTTTGACAACGACTGGAAACTGCGCGTAGCAGGCTCGAGCTCGTCGCTGGACGGCCTGTTTTCGGGGACCTACCTGTCTCGCTACAACGGCCCGCTGGAAACCACGGCCTACCAGTCGAAGCCGGAAGAGCAGCAGACCGCCTTCGATGCCTACGCCAGTGGGCCGGTCGAGGCCTTCGGCCGCACTCATGAAGTGGTGGTCGGCACCAGCCGGCGCGTGTACGACCAGACCAGCAACGAGTACAGCCCCTACGACACCGGCCTGCCCATCGGCGCGCCAAAGCCGGACTTCGTTCGCAATGGCAAGACGCACAGCATTGCCACCCAGGATGCGGTCTATCTCACCACGCGCCTGAGCCTGGCCGATCCGTTGACCCTGATCCTCGGCGGCCGTCTGGACTGGTACGACTACGATGACCGCGTCGGCGATGAAGACTACAAAGTCACCCGTAACCTGACGCGCTACGCAGGGCTGATCTATAAGCTGGATGAACACCACTCGCTATACACCAGTTACACCGACGTCTTTCAGCCGCAGAGCGCACAGGACCTGTCCGGCAAGGTGCTCAAGCCGGTGGTGGGCGAAAACTATGAAGTCGGTATCAAGGGTGAATACTTCAACGGCGCGCTCAACACCTCCCTGGCGGTGTTCCAGATCGACCAGAAAAACCTCAAGACCCAGTCGCCGACCCAGGCGGGCTGCGCGGTTCTGACCTGTTACGACGCTGCCGGTCTGGTACGCAGCCAAGGCATCGAGATGGAACTGCAAGGCGCGCTGACCGAGAACTGGCAAGTCGGCGCAGGCTACACCTACGCCCGCACCCACTACCTCAAGGACGCCGATCCGGCGAACAAGAACCAGCAATTCAACACCGACACACCCGAGCATCTGTTCAAGGTGTCGACGGTCTATCGTCTGCAGGGTGCACTGGAGAAAATGCGCGTCGGTGGCAACGTTTACTGGCAGAGCCGCATGTACAACGACATCGCGCTCACCGATGGCAGCTATCGCCTGGAACAGGGTAGCTACGCCGTCGCCGACCTGATGGCAGGGTATCAGGTGAGCAAGAACCTAGACCTGCAACTGAACGCCAACAACATCTTCGACCGCACCTACTACACGGCAATTGGCGCAAGTTCGGTATGGGGCTCCACCGACGTGTACGGCAACCCGCGCAGCTATACGTTGACGGCGAAATACAGCTTCTGAACCTGATCCCCGCTGCTACCGGGCATGCCCGACAGCAGCGTAGTTACCTGAGCGGTTACGCACCGCCTTCCAGACCAAACGCCTTCGCCATCCCGCCTGCTCCTTTGGGCGTCAGCTGCAGTGCTCTGGAATCCAGATGGCGGCTTACCCAGCCGCGCTTGAGCATCAGCTCCAGCAGCGCCGCCGATGTGAGGAGACGCTCACTCCAGTCCAGACAGGCGTAGGCATTCTTCGGTGGTGTCCGGACTTTATTCGACGGGCCTGACAGCGACGTAATGAGGCTGACACTCACTGCCAGTATTCCGGCGTCAGCAATACTTGCGCTCATCAGCACGCAGTCACATGGAAAATCATGGAAATCTCAAAAAACAGAGTGATCACTCTGTTTTTTAAAAAGAGTAATTATTTCTAAAAAACCACAAAAAATATAAATAAATTGCCTATAAATTTAATTTTATGAAATTAAATCGATATTAAAACAAAATATCAGCTATTGAATTTTACCCGATTTCAAATATATAAAATTACATTCGTGTATTTTACCTTTCAGCAACTTTTCTGTTTGTCACGCACGCCTTGAATGAACTGTCAGCGGCCCTGAGCTGCTGACTTGCCTATCTGCCTGTTTCATATTTCTGTTTGGAGATTCTCCCGATGGCCAGCCCCCTGCTGCCTGTTGTTGCCACTTTACTGATGTCCCTTGCCGCCCTCCCGGTGTCTGCCGCTGACGGGCAGAACCCGCTGCCATCCACGTCGAGCGAGCGCCGCGCAGAAGTCGACGCACAGCGTGAGCAGATCACGGGTGCCGACGCTGCCGTACAGAAAACGCCCAATGGCGCGCAAACGGTGGTGGATGCACCGATCGACACTGCTGACGCCCCTGCCGGCAATGAAGACCGCTGAGTGACCCACTGACTGCAACCGATCAACCTATGAATGACGTAAGGAATAACTCCGTGTCCATGATCAAACAAGGCCTGGGCCTGAGCCTGTTGGCGCTCGGTATCGCCCAGGCAGGCAGCGTATTCGCTGTCACACCGATGACCGGCAATGAAGTGGAAGCGCGCGTAGGCGCGATGCTGGACAACATGACGCAATCGGAAAAAATCAATTTTTCGCGCGTTGACGACGGCCGCATGATTCCCAAGCTGGACAAGTTCAACCTCCAAGGCACGGTCGCCTATGACTCGGCCATGGGCGTACTGGTCGGCGGCAAGACGTTCGGTGCGCAGTACCCTTCCCCGTCAGCACTCGCGGCAACCTGGAGCATTAACCGGGCCAAGGAATTCGGTCTGGCCATCGGCTACGAAACCCGCATCGCAGGCGGTCAGCAGATGCTGTCGCCGGCCATCAACCTGTACCGCACGCCGTTCAACGGCCGGGCGGCTGAGTACATGAGCGGCGAAGATCCGTTTCTCGGCGCAGTACTGGCACCTGCCGTCACCAACGGTATCCAGGTTCAAGGCATCCAGGCGGCCGCCAAGCATTACCTGATGAACGAGCAGGAAGCGAACCGTCATTATCTGGATGTGAAGATCGACGAACGAGCGATGCAGGAGCTGTACCTGCCGGGCTTCGAATCGCTGGTCAAGAACTCGAATATCGCCTCGATCATGTGCGGCTACAACAAGATCAACGGCGAATACGCGTGTGAAAACCACCACCTCATCACCGATATCCTCAAAGGCCAGTGGGGCTTTCAGGGTAACGTCATGAGCGATTTCAACTCGGTTCAGGACGCCTTCAAGGGTGCTTGGGCGGGCACCGATATCGACATGCCTAGCGGCCTTCAGTTTACCGAAGCCAAACTGCTGCCTTACGTCTGGAATGGTCAACTGCACCAGAACGTGATCGACGACAAGGTGCGCAGGAACCTGAGAGCGCTGGTCAGCTACGGCTTTGACAAAGGGATCAACAAGGCGCAGCCACTGGAGCATCGTGAATACGGTCAGCTGGCGGCCTTGAACGTCGCCAGAGAATCGATCGTCCTGCTGCGCAACGAGCCAGTAGACGGGCAGAAACCTCTGCTGCCGTTGTCCAGAAACGCAAAGATCGCCGTGATTGGCGATATGGCCATGCAGCCGCCGACCGCGCCGTTCGGCACCGCCTATTCGGCGCCGGCCAGCTATGTCACCGAAGTGAGCGGACTCAAGCAACTGGCGTCTAGCCCGTCGAATGTGGACTACCTGCCACAGATGAGCCTGAACCCTAAATCATCGGTCTGGTATCAGCCAGGCAGTGACCAGCAGGCGATCAGCAACACCGGCGTAAAAGCCGAGTACTACGCCAACACCTCGCTGTCCGGCGACCCGGTGGCAACCCGCATCGAGCCGGGCGTCAACCTGGACTGGATTACCAGTACCAACGTGACCGATAACGGTGCCAGCACAGTCAACGGTTATACCCCTGCGCCAGGCGCGTTCTCTGCCCGTTTCACCGGCAAGATCAAACCGACGATCACCGGGCCCCAGGTGTTCAAGGTGCGTGCCGACGGCCCTTACAAACTCTGGATCAACGATGAGCTGGTGCTTGAAGATGAAGGCGCGCAAGTCTCGTTCGACCTGATTCCAGTCGTGCCGCGCACCGTCAAGACACCGAATCTCAAGGCCGGCAGCGAATACAACGTGCGCCTCGAATACCGCCGGCTCAAGGGCAACTTCACCCCGGTACTGGGCGGCATGAACGGCGTGCAAATGAGCTGGGCATCGTTGCGTCCACCGAAGAACCTGGGGGATTACGACGCTGTCGTGGTAGCCGCCGGCAATAACTTCGAATACGAGGGTGAGTCGCTCGATCGTCCGTTCGAACTGCCGCAATTCCAGTCCGAGCTGATCGGTTTCATTCAGAAAGCCAACCCGAAAACCATCGTGGTACTGCACGGTGGCGGTGGCATGGACATGCAGCCGTGGGCTGACAAGGTAGCTGCGTCTCTGCACGCTTGGTATCCAGGGCAACAGGGCGGCCAGGCACTGGCTGAAATCCTCTTCGGCAAGGTCAATCCGTCGGGCAAGCTGCCGATCACACTGGACAAGAAGGCGCAGGACAATCCGAGCTATGCATCGTACTCGAACCCGGTGCCCTACTATTTCAGCAGCCCTAACCCGCCTGTCGAGATGAGCTACAGCGAAGGCCTGTACCTGGGCTATCGCGGTTACGACAAGAAGCACACCAAACCGCTGTACCCATTCGGTTTCGGGCTTTCGTATACCACCTACGCGTACAGCGACCTGAAGCTGTCGAGCAATGTGCTGGCACCGGGCGCGACCATTCAAGCGTCGTTCACGGTTACCAACACGGGTGACAAGGCCGGTTTCGAAGTGGCTCAGTTGTACGTGCAGCCTTCCAAGCCGCTGGTTGATCGTCCAGAGAAAGAGCTGAAGGGCTTTTCCAAGGTTTACCTGAAGCCTGGCGAAAGCAAGACCGTGACCATTGCGCTGGACTCGCGCTCGTTCGCGTACTACTCAGCCAACTCGGTGAGCTGGAACGTTGACCCTGGCAAGTTCAAGGTGCTGGTAGGCAAGGACTCGGAAAACCTGACGCTCGACCGCACGGTTGTAGCGTTGTACCCGGAGAAATTGACCACTCGCGACTCCAACCCGCTGCCGGTTCCCCTGCGCAAGGCCGTACAGGTCAAGGCAGAACAGGCTTACTAAGCGACATTCATCCCAAGCAACATTCATCACACGCCAAAGGCATCGGTGGTCGACAGGACCACCGATGCCTGCCTGGCAAATGCTCGCAGCTCAGCGTGCAGCCAGATCCCGCGCCAGTCGTTCGAGAAACCTGGCAAACCCCTCCTCTATCTGCACATCCCCTGGCGATCGAAGCCATTGAATCTGCATGCCATCCATCATGGCGGCTATCTCCAGGCTGATCTGCCTTGCGTCAATATCCGCTCGAACTTCGCCTTCCTCGACCAGCAACTTCAGATGCGCCTGAAGATGACCGTGCACAATGGCAAAACGCTCGCTGAACCAGCGGTGTGCAGGATGCGTGACCGACAGGCTTTCAGTGTTGATGATCATCAGCGCCTGGCTGACCGCGGCGTCTTCGATACTGAAACTCATAACCTGCTTCAGAAACGACAGGAACCCCTGCAGAGAAGCGACCTGATCGGCATCCTGCAGCCGGCCGGCAATGTACTGGTCGCGATGTTCGAGAACAGCTTGCAGCAGCACCAGTTTGGTCGGGAAGTGGTGCAGCAGGCCGACCTGAGAGAGACCTGCCACCTTGGCAATGTTGGTCAGCGAGGCGCCGGCATACCCATCCCGAGCGAAGAGGGTCATGGCCGCCTTGATGATTTCGGCCTTGCGCACCTCGCCCTTGGGCAGGCGACGTTTGGCTGCAGGCTGCTTGGCTGCGCTGGGTGTACCGGAGCTGTTTGCATCGATGGACATACGAAGGGCACGTTTCGCATAACGAAAAGGTAAATCCTAGCATGCGCTCCGCAGACCCCCTGAAAAAAGGCTGCTCCGCAAGCACAATTCGCATCAGGTCATGAGCGATGTGCGCAGCCTGCGAACAAAGTTGTTCCCCTGGCCTGACGCCCTCTAAAGAAAGCCGCAAAAAGGCCGATGAATACCCGGGCAAATTGTCTTGTTTTTGGGCACGCCCCTTGAATCAGCGCAGGACACAATGGCTGCTTTAAATTCTTGATCCGTCGAAATCCGATTCGTCGGCAGATGTCCACCGACACGGCCACTGATATGCAGGCAAGACAGGCCGTGAGTTCAAGCGCGACAATGACCGTATGATGCCCGACATAGAACGACGCACATCAGGTGCAGCCTGCCGAGGGCGAACGGGCAAATGCAGAGCTTACTAACGAGCGGATTTCAACGTGCAAAGCAGGCCACCGACAAGTGCCCGCCCATGCCAAACATAACGTGTGAGCGGGAGGCGCTCTGAAAGACCTGACAAGAGAAGAGCTTGAAACGCAGATCGTGGACCTGCGCAGAATGCTTGAAGAAGCCGGCATCGACGCCGCAACGAATACCTGTCGACCCGCAGCCATCGGCCGCGAGGCACGCCAGCGTGCAGTCTTTGACAGTGCGATGGATTTCGCCATGATCCTGACCGATCGCGACGGCATCATTACCGACTGGAACCCGGGCGCAGAGCAGGTTCTGGGCTGGACCCAGGATGAGATGGTTGGCCAGAGCGCCGAACGTTTCTTTACGCCCGAGGACGTGGCCAACGATCGTATCGAGCATGAAATGCAGCTTGCGCTGAGCGTAGGCCGGGCATCGGACGAGCGCTGGCACCTGCGCAAGGGCGGCCAGCTGTTCTGGGCATCAGGCGAGATGATGCCGCTCTACGATGAAAAGCATACGCACCTCGGCTTCGTGAAGATCCTGCGCGACCGCACCCCCGAGCATCTGGCAGGCCGCGCGACCGAAGAAGCCCAGGAACGACACCGGCTCGCCGCCAAGGCGACCAATGACGCGATCTGGGATTGGGACTTTGCAGCCAACCTGGTGCTCTGGAACGACGCGCTGGAAGAGGCCTACGGCTACCCGCTGGCAACCCTGGACAACTCCGGTGACTGGTGGATGGGCCAGATCCATCCCGACGACCGTACCCGCGTGTACAACTCCATTCATGCCGTGATCGACGGCAATGGCACTGCCTGGACGGACGAATACCGCTTTCGTCGTCTGGACGGGGCCTATGCCGACGTGCTGGACCGCGGCCATGTGATACGCGATATCGACGGCCAGGCGGTGCGCATGATCGGCGCAATGCTCGATATGTCGCAGATGCGCAAGGCCGAGACCGCGCTGCGCCAGAGCGAAGAGCGCTCAAGGGCCATGCTGGAGACCATCGAAGCCGCATTCGCCATCATTCAGGTCAAGTTCGATGCCGATGACAGCCCCGTAGACTACCGCTTCATCGAGGCCAACCCCGCCTTTGAACGTCAGGCCGGCGTCGATCTGCGCGGCAAGTGGGTGACCGAGTTCGCGCCAGACCTGGAGCGGTTCTGGTTCGAAGCTTATGGCAACGTCGCCAAAACCGGTGAGCCAGCCAACTTTGAAAACTATGCCAAAGCTTTCGAACGCTGGTTCGAAGTCAAGGCGGTGCGTGTCGGTGAACCGGCTGATCGGCAGATTGCGGTGATCTTCAGCGATGTGACGGCGCGACGCGACGCCGAAGAGCGCTTGCGCACCAGCGAGGCCGTCGCGCGTGAAAACATCGACCGCGTTCAGCTCGCCCTGGCCGCCGGTGCAATCATCGGCACCTGGCACTGGGACTTGCCGACCGATCGCTTTACCGTCGATGAAGCCTTCGCCAAGGCCTTCGGTCTGGACACCGCGCTGGGCCGTGAAGGCCTGAGCCTGGAGCAAGTCATTGCCACTGTTCACCCGGAAGACAAGCAAGGCCTGATCCATGCGATCAATGCGGTCATCACCAGCGGGCGTGTTTACGCCCACCAGTACCGTGTTCGTCGTACCGACGGGATCTACTACTGGATCGAAGCCAACGGCCGGGTCGACCGAGCCGAGGATGGCACACCACTGAGCTTCCCCGGTGTGCTCATCAACGTCGACGAACGACGCGCCGTGGCAGCCGAACGCGACCGTGCCACTGCCGCGCTGCGTGCCCTCAACGACACGCTTGAGCAACGCGTGGCAGCCCGTACCACCGAGCTCATGCAGGCCGAAGAGAAGCTGCGCCAGTCGCAGAAAATGGAAGCGGTCGGGCAACTGACCGGTGGTCTCGCCCACGACTTCAACAACCTGCTGGCAGGTATTTCCGGCGCGCTGGAATTGATGGGTACCCGGATCGAGCAAGGCCGCTGGGGCGAGGTCGACAAGTACATCGTGACCGCCCAAGGCGCGGCCAAACGTGCAGCAGCCCTGACGCATCGGCTGCTGGCCTTCTCTCGCCGCCAGACCCTGGACCCGCAGCCGACCGACGTGAACAGGCTGATGAAAGGCATGACCGACCTGATCCAGCGCACGGTCGGCCCCAGCATCGTGGTCGAGACCATCGGCGCCACGGGGCTGTGGCCAACCCTGGTCGATGCCAGCCAGTTGGAAAACGCGCTGCTGAACCTGTGCATCAACGCCCGCGACGCCATGCCGGACGGCGGGCGCATCACCATCGAGGCGAGCAACCGCTGGATCGACGGCGATGTGGCACGCGCACACGATATGCCTGAGGGCCACTATCTGTCGCTGTGCGTGACCGATACCGGCACCGGCATGACACCTGATGTCATCGCCAAGGCATTCGACCCCTTCTTCACCACCAAGCCCATTGGCCAAGGCACAGGGCTGGGTCTGTCGATGATTTACGGATTTGCCAATCAGTCTGGCGGACGGGTGCTCATTCAGTCGGAGGTCGGCAAGGGCACTGCGATATCACTGTACCTGCCCCGCTACGAAGGTACTGCGGCCAGGGACGAAGGCGATGTGCACAAGGCACCGTTCGAGTTCACCCAGTCCGGGGAAACCATCCTGATCGTGGACGACGAACCCACGGTGCGCATGCTGCTCACCGATGCCCTCGGTGACCTGGGCTATACGCTGATCGAAGCCGCCGACAGCCTGGCCGGCCTCAAGCTGCTGCGTTCGGATGTGCATATCGATCTGCTCATCACTGACGTGGGTTTGCCGGGCGGCATGAACGGACGACAAATGGCCGATGCCGGACGCGAGGTCCGCCCGCATCTGAAGACCCTGTTCATCACCGGCTACGCGGAAAACGCCGCCATCGGTGACGAACAGCTCGGGCCAGGAATGCGCGTGCTGACCAAGCCGTTTGCAATCGATGCCCTGGCCGCCAGAGTCCAGGAACTGATGAGCGTTTGAGTAAACGGCCCGCTGCAACCCTGCGCCGGGCCGTCAACATTGAGCGCTGCGCAAACCCGGTGCTAACATGCGCGACCGCCATGCAGGCAAGGGAATAACCGGGTCATGAGCAGTATCCGCGAGCGCAACAAAGAACTCATCCTGCGCGCTGCCAGCGAGGAATTCGCCGACAAAGGCTTCGCCGCCAGCAAGACCAGCGATATCGCGGCCAAGGCCGGTGTCCCCAAGCCCAACGTCTATTACTACTTCAAATCCAAGGAAAACCTCTATCGCGAGGTGCTGGAAAGCATCATCGAGCCCATTCTGCGTGCCTCTACGCCCTTCAATCCCGAAGGCGTACCTGCCGAAGTCCTCAGCCGCTATATCCGTTCGAAAATCCAGATTTCCCGTGACCTGCCCTTCGCCTCGAAAGTGTTCGCCAGCGAGATCATGCATGGCGCCCCGCACCTGACAGCGCAGCAGATCGAACAGCTCAACGGCCAGGCACGGCACAATATCGAATGCATCCAGGCCTGGATCGACAGCGGACAGATCGCCCCGCTCGATCCTCACCACCTGATGTTCACCATCTGGGCGGCGACCCAGACCTACGCCGATTTCGATTGGCAGATCGCTACGGTCACCGGCAAGGCAAAACTGCAGGATGCCGATTACGAGGCGGCAACGCAGACCATCCTCAGGCTGGTGCTCAAGGGCTGCGAGCCGGACCGCTGAGCCCACCCTGCTTTCCTGCAGACGCAAAAAACCCGCCGAAGCGGGTGGTTTTGCAACATGACCATTCCGACATCCTGTCAGTAGCCTCCTGGCAATGGTCGATCCTCCCTGATCACTGCGGCGTTCCTTCGCTGCAGCTGTTGAATTGGATCCTACATTCACTGAGGGTCAGTCGATAGAGCCAATCGCGCCTGTTGCTGTAAGCCTTTTGCCATACCCGTGTACGCCGCTAAAAAATGTGACCGACCGCTCATGTTTGGACATTACGCGCCGAGATGCTTGAAAGACCCTGAATCGCGCGCCGCGCGAGCCAGAGTCATCAGAAGAAAAATAATGCAAGGGATGCCGATCATGAGTATGCGCAGTTTGTCCATCAGTCGCCGTCTGTGGCTGATTCTTGTGGTTTCAGTGCTGATGCTCTTTGTCCTCTCGGCGACACTGCTCAGACAGCTGCATAACGACCTGTATCAGGCCAAGGCCGAGAAAACCATGCACGTGGTGCAGACGGCCAGCGGCATCCTGTCGTTTTATCAGGGGCTAGAAGCCGCCGGCGGCATGACCCGCGAGGCTGCGCAACAGCAGGCCCTGAAAGAGATAAAGAGCCTGCGTTACAGCCAGAGCGACTACTTCTGGATCAACGACCTGCGCCCGGTGATGATCATGCACCCCACCAACCCCAAGCTCGAAGGCGAGGATCTGTCGACCATCAAGGACCCGGACGGCTTTGCGGTGTTCAACGAAATGGTCACGCTGGTCAAAGCCAAAGGTGCCGGGATGGTGAATTATCGCTGGCCCAAGCCCGGTGCCAGCGAGCCGGTGAAAAAGACCTCCTACGTGCAACTGTTTCAGCCATGGGGCTGGATTCTGGGTTCCGGCGTATACGTCGATGACGTCGCGGCTGAGTTCAAGACCCAGCTGTGGAATGCCGGGATGTTCATCGCCGGCATCGTGCTGATCATGGTTTTGCTGCTGGTCACGATCGTGCGCAGCATCGTGCGCCCTCTCAGAGCGGCGGTCGGTGCGATGGCCAGTATTGCCAGTGGCGAGAGTGATCTGACCCGCACGCTGGAAACCCATGGCCAGGATGAAATCACTGAGCTGGGTACGCATTTCAATGCCTTCGTCGCCAAGTTGCGCAATGTGGTCGGTCAGTTGCAGCACTCAGCCGTGGCGCTGGGCCAGGCCTCGACCGATCTGGGCAGCGACGCCGAACAGGCGCAGAGCCGCAGCGAGAAGCAGTCGCAGCAAATGGACCTGGTTGCCACTGCGGTCAACGAAGTGACCTACGGCGTGCAGGACGTCGCCAAGAACGCTGAACATGCCGCCAGCGAAATGCGCGATGCCGAGTCGCAGGCGCAGCAGGGTCAAATCAATATCGATAACAGCCTGCGCCAGATCGAACACCTCTCGAGCACCATCGGTCAGGCCGTGGAAGTGATGCAGAGTCTGGCCAGCGAGAGCACGCAGATCGGCAGCGTGCTGGAAGTGATCAGTTCGATTGCCGAGCAGACCAACCTGCTGGCGCTGAACGCAGCCATCGAAGCAGCGCGGGCCGGCGAACAAGGCCGCGGCTTTGCCGTGGTGGCAGACGAGGTGCGCCTGCTGGCTCAGCGTACGCAGAAGTCGACCGCAGAGATCCAGTCAATGATCGAACGCCTGCAAAAGCATTCCGATGCAGCGGTCAAGGTGATCGGTGACAGCAGCCGCTCCTCGCAACTGACCATCGAGCAGGCCAATCAGGCCGGCCAGAGCCTGACCTCGATCAGTCAGGCGCTGCGCAACCTCAACAGCCTGAACGCCTCCATCGCCAGTGCCACCCTGCAGCAGACGCACGTGGTGGATGACATCAACCAGAACGTCACCCAGGCCGCGCAACTGTCTCAGAGCACAGCACTGGCCGCCGAACAATCGACTTCGGCCAGTCTGCACCTGCGAGGGTTGAGCGAAGAGTTGAACACCTTGCTGAAGCAGTTCCGGGTTTAAATCTGCAACGCGATTTTGGGGGGTGGCACGGAACCTCGTGCGCCTCTTGTTGCCTGAGACCTGCTTATTCAACCGCTCATTAGCTGCTTATTTAACTGCAGGGGGTCACATGCGCACACTGGAACTGGCAGGCAGAACCGTACCAGTGCTGGGTCAGGGCACCTGGCACATGGGTGAAAAGGGGCATCAGCGCTCGGCAGAAATCGCCGGTCTGTGTCTCGGTATCGAACAGGGCCTGACCCTGATCGACACCGCCGAGATGTACGCCGATGGCGCTGCCGAGGAAATTGTCGGGCAAGCGATCGCCGGACAGCGGGACAAGGTATTCGTGGTCAGCAAGGTCTACCCGCACAACGCCAGCCGCGCCGGTATTCCGACCGCGTGCGAAGCCAGCCTGCGACGCATGAACACCGACTACATCGATCTGTACTTGCTGCACTGGCCCGGCCAGTATCCGCTGACCGAGACGGTCGAGGCATTCGAGCGTCTGCGTGAAGCGGGCAAAATCGGTGCCTGGGGTGTTTCCAACTTTGATGTGCCGGACATGATCGAACTCAACAATCCGCGTTGTGCCACCAATCAGGTGCTCTACAACCCGGAGCAACGCGGTATCGAGTTCGACCTGATGCTGTGGAGCGCGGACCGCCACCTGCCGTTGATGGCGTACTGCCCGATCGGCCAGGCTGGCGATCTGCTCTACCACCCTGCCCTGCACGAAATCGCCAAACGCCACGATGCAACACCGGCGCAGATCTCCCTGGCGTGGGTGCTGCGTCAGGACAACATGATCGCCATTCCCAAGGCGACCAACCCGGAACACATTCGTCTGAACATCGCTGCCGAGCAGATTCGTCTGACCGAGCGCGACCTGGCCGATATCGATCTGGCATGGCCTGCGCCCACTCGCAAGGTGCCGCTGGCGATGGTCTGATCGCTGTCAATGCGACAGCGAGCTGTCGATTGACTGAACGGCTGCCCATGCAGCCGCTTGCCGATATGACAGATGACACACCCGGCAACAAGCTGTCACAAATATGAAATAACGCCTTGTCATCATGCGGCCTTCGCCTCCCTGCCCGGGCCAGGCCGCACGTGGACAGCCATGAACCACAGTATCGCTCACCACCATCAGGACTCCGACCTTTTCGGCCTGCTCTACGGCTTCCGTTTTCGCCACGGTGAAAGTGGCCAGGAAATCGGCTCGGCCGCCGCGCTGGATTACCTGCAAAACCCTCCCGAAGAGAACGACTTCATCTGGCTGCACCTGAACCTCTCGCATGCGGCCTGCGAGCGCTGGATGAAAACCCAACTGGATCTTCCGGAAGAGTTTTTCGAAGCATTGCACGAGGGCTCGCGCTCGACGCGGATAGAGCACGTGGACGCCACGTTGATGGCGGTGGTCAACGATGTGGTGTTCGACTTCAACAGGCTCTCGACTGACATCTCCACTTTATGGGTCTGTGCCCGACAGCGTTTGCTGGTCACCGCCCGGCTGCAGCCGCTGCGCTCGGTGGACAAACTGCGCTCGGCGGTCAAACGCGGCGAACAATTCGACTCACCGCTGGAGCTCCTCGCTCACCTGCTGAGCGACCAGGGCGAAGTGCTGACGCAGTTCCTGCGCAAGACCAGCGTCAACGTCGACCGCATCGAAGACCAGTTGCTTTCGCAGCGACTGAGCAACAATCGCTCCGAACTCGGCGCCATGCGCCGGGTACTGGTACGTCTGCAACGCCTGCTGGCGCTGGAACCCGGTTCATTGATGCGCCTGTTGCACAAACCTCCGCAATGGCTGCGCGAACAGGATGTCCAGGCGTTGCGTCAGTCCATCGAAGAGTCCTCGCTGGTGATCAACGACCTTACGGCGCTGGGCGAGCGCATCAAACTGTTGCAGGAAGAAATTGCCGCCAACCTCAACGAACAGAGCAGCAGAACCTTGTTTACCCTGACCGTGGTGACTGTTCTGGCATTACCGATCAACATTGTCGCCGGCTTTTTCGGCATGAACGTGGGGGGCGTGCCGCTGGCGTCCGACCCTGAGGGCTTCTGGATTCTGGTGGCACTGGTCGCGACCTTCACGCTGGTCGCCGGGCGTTGGGCGTTCCGCAAACGCGGCGACTACTGAATAAGCAGCCGCACCCGCCGGTTGTCAGAAAACCGGCGCAAAAGCGCAATCAATTGTTACATGTCTCACCGCTGTCACATTTTGCAATGACCATGTCAATATTCTTTCAATCCAGGATTGCGAACATGGCTACAAACGCACTGTCCCCGGACGCTCTCGGCAAGGCGAGCCTGTCAGCGAGTCAATTCGGTCGCAAGCCCAGCCGAATGACCATGATACTTTTTTTCACGATACTCATCGCAGGGTTGCTGTTCACTGGCTACAGCCTAAAACAGGACGTTGACGACATGGGCACGGTGGTCACCACCTGGACCCCGTTCGTGCTGTTGGGCGTAGCGTTGCTGATCGCCTTGGGCTTCGAGTTCGTCAACGGCTTTCATGACACGGCCAATGCGGTCGCCACCGTGATCTACACCCACTCCCTGCCGCCCGGCTTTGCCGTGGTCTGGTCGGGCTTTTTCAATTTCCTCGGCGTAATGTTTTCCAGCGGTGCGGTGGCATTCGGCATCATTGCCCTGCTGCCGGTGGAACTGATCCTGCAAACCGGCTCATCGGCAGGCTTCGCGATGATCTTCGCGCTGTTGATCGCGGCGATCATCTGGAACCTCGGCACCTGGTGGCTGGGTCTGCCGGCGTCCTCGTCGCACACGCTGATCGGTTCGATCATCGGGGTCGGCATCGCCAACGCCCTGATGCACGGCCGCGACGGCACCAGCGGTGTGGACTGGTCGCAGGCCACCAAGATCGGTTACTCACTGCTGCTCTCGCCACTGGTGGGTTTCGGCTGTGCCGCGTTGCTGTTGCTGGCCATGCGCATGTTCATCAAGAACCGCGCGCTGTACAAGGCTCCGGAAGGCAACGCGCCGCCACCGTTGTGGATTCGCGCAATGCTGATTGTGACCTGCACGGGCGTTTCGTTCGCGCACGGCTCCAACGACGGGCAGAAAGGCATGGGCCTGATCATGTTGATTCTGGTCGGCACCCTGCCGATGGCTTATGCGCTGAACCGCACCATGCCCGCCGAACAGGCTACCCAGTTCGCTGCGGTGGCTGAAGTAACCCAGCAGGCGCTGATCCGCAGCGTCCCTCAACCGGCCCCCGGGGATGCGCGCAAGACGCTGTCGGATTACCTGGTCAGCAAGGAAGCGAGTCCTGAGCTGATCCCTGCGCTGGCGGTCATGGCTGGCAAGATCGGCGATCAGGTCGCCAGTTATGGCTCGCTGTCTAAGGTGCCTGCCGAAGCCGTGACCAACGTGCGTAACGACATGTATCTGACCTCGGAAAGCATCCGCCTGATGGAGAAAAACAAGGTCGGCGATTTCGACGCGGACACCAAGACCAAGCTTGAGGCGTTCAAGGGGCAGATCGACAGTGCCACGCGCTTTATTCCGACCTGGGTCAAGATTGTCGTGGCCATCGCCTTGGGGCTGGGCACGATGGTCGGCTGGAAGCGTATAGTGGTGACTGTGGGCGAGCGCATCGGCAAGACGCACATGACTTACGCCCAGGGCGCGTCGGCAGAGGTCGTGGCGATGTTCACGATCGGGGCGGCGGACATGTATGGGCTGCCGGTATCCACTACGCATGTGCTGTCGTCCGGCGTGGCCGGTTCGATGGTCGCCAATGGCTCGGGGCTGCAAATGCGTACCCTGCGCAATCTGGCCACGGCCTGGGTGCTGACCCTGCCGGCGGCGATCCTCTTGTCAGGTTCATTGTATTGGGTGTTCAGCAAGCTGTTCTGATGCCTGCTGCGTCCGCCCCCCCCCTTTGACTATTATGCCGACGCTCCGCGTCGGCATGCCGTTCGTGACGCTCTGCATCACACAGCGGTTCTGTGACATCAGGTGAATTAGAGTTCGACTCAAGTCACCTTTTCGCCCCTCGGCGACCTACTTTGATGGGGCCAAAGTAGGCAAACCCCCAAGCTCCGTTTCCGGCCCGACTTCGTCGGGTTCCTTCGCCCTGTCACTGATCCGGGGGTCGCCGCAACGGGCCATCCATGGCCCAGACTGTGTAAAAACGTCACGAGCGAAGGCAAGACAAGGCAAAAACAGGCGAAAAAGCGGAGTCTAGGTGTTCTAAATGAGCATTTTTCGCCTGTTTTTAACGCAGTATTGCCAAGCGCAGTAGTTTTTACACAGTCTGGGCCCGGTGCGGCTAGCCTGGCGTCCTGCCAGGCCACCCCCGGATCAGCGCCAGGACTCAGTCGTCACTTACGTCGCACTCTGCGTCGTCTGTGCCATCGCGGTTGAAAAGCACTGCGTTGGCAGCGGCTGCGAGTAAGGCATGACGTTGTTTAGCATCAGAGGTGGATGACGCAGAGCGTCACGAACCGCATGCCGACGCGGAGCGTCGGCACGATATTCAAAGTGAGCAACGTTACAGCTGTCAGGCTCATCCAGAGGTTCAGCGCACCGCAGGATCAGGCGGCACATCGCCGTCCGCGCTGGTGTCGATGCTCACGACCACCGACATCCCTGGCCGCAGGTGCTCAAGCATGGGCTGATCGGCATCGACCACGATGCGTACCGGAATGCGCTGGGAAATCTTCACGAAGTTGCCGGTGGCGTTGTCGGCGGGCAACAGGCTGAATTCCGAGCCCGCAGCGGGCGAAATTCTTTGTACGTGGCCGTGCATCTCATGGCCGTCCAGCGCATCGACGGTAAAGCTCACCGGCTGGCCCAGGCGCACGTTGGCCATCTGGGTTTCTTTCATGTTCGCCACGATCCAGCGCTGCTCGGGCACCAGCGCCATCAGTTGCGCACCGGAATTGACATAGGCACCAAGACGCACGCCGATCTGCCCCAACTGCCCGTCACGCGGGGCAACGATACGGGTGTTATCCAGGTCGATGCGCGCCAGCTCGATGGCCGCTTGCGCATTGGCGACCGAGGCTTCCAGCGAGCCGCGGTTGACGATGACCGTTTGCAGATCCTCACGGGCGATCTGCAAGACAGCCCTGGCTTCGGCAACGGCGGCATTTGCCTGTGCGTCGGCGGCACGCGTCACATCCAGCTCGCTTTTCGAAACCGAACCGTCGGTCACCAGCGCCTGATTACGCCGCAGATCGGCGGCGCTCTTGCGGCTCTGGGCGATGCTGTTCTGCAATTCGGCCTGGCGCTGGCCGATGGTGGCTTCAGCACTGCGCCGTTGTTGCAGATTGTTGGCCAGCGAGGCCTTCTGCACAGCCAGTTGCGCAATGGCCTGGTCCAGGCGCTGACGATAGATACGGTCATCCAGACGCACCAGCAAATCACCGGCCTTGACGAACTGGAAGTCCTGCACCGGCACTTCGTAAACATACCCACTCAGTTGCGGCCCGATCAGCGTGGTCTGGCCCTTGACCTGCGCGTTCTCGGTGCTCTCGATCGGGCTGGCAAACGGAGGCAATTGCCAGGCGTACAGCACCACCAGCACTCCGGCCAGGGCAACGACGCCGAAAATCACGGAAGACACGACACGCTTGCGGGTCGAGCGCGGCTTGCTGGTCACCGGGGACGTCAACGGTGCCGGTGGCGGCGAGTTGCGGGGGGCTTCGGTATCTGGGGTCTTGGATTCGGTCATGAAGATTTAACGCCGGAGTTGGATACGGTGGGCGAAGCAGCAGGTGAAACGGGTGCCAGCGCCAGAGGTTGAGTGGTCATTTTCAGCCACAGGACCCTGGCTGAAATCCAGATCATGGTCAGCACGGCAATCAGCGCGATCAGCATGAATACATCGTTGTAGGCCAGAACGTTGGCTTCGCGGGTCGCTGCCGTGGCCATCGCGCGGATACCCTGACTGTTGCGCAACGACGGGTCGGCGATCACCGAGCTATAACTGGCGCTGTAGCTCTGCAGCCGCGCCTGAACCAGCGGGTCGATGAGGGTCAGGTGTTCGACGACGTGGCTGGAATGAAACTTCTCGCGCACCACTTGAAAGGTGCCCAATGCAGCAGACCCGATCAGCCCGCCGATGTTCTGCGTGATCCCGAACAACACCGAAAAGCTGACCATATTGCGCGGGTTCGCCAACACCCCGCTGATCCCCAGCACCAGGGTAGGCCCGAGGAAAAACGTGCCACCGAACGCCAACAGAAACTGGCTGAGGTACATGTTCGATTGGCGGGTCAGGTTGGTGGAATGACTGTCCATCCAGGCACCGATTGCGATCATCGCCAAGGAGATCAGCAAAGGTTTGATCAGATGCGCAGGATTGATGGTCAGCGCGCTGACCGCCAGCCCCGAAACGCTGCCGAGCAACATCACCAGATACAAGGTGTGCAACTGCTGACTGCCCATGTTCAGCGCCTGAAGAAAACCGACAGCGCCGACCGACTGTTCGGACAGCACCACGCGAAAAAGGATAACCGCCAGGCCCAGACGCAGGATCGCGCCACTGCCCAGCCAGCGCGTGATCAGCAACGGATTGCTGCGGTTATGCTCGATAGCCAGTCCGGCACAGATCAGCGCAATCGATGCTGCTGAGGCAATACCAATCCACTGCGCTTCCAGCCACCATTCGATACGCCCCAGCGACAGCACCGCACAGAACAGCGCGAAGCCGGTGGCCAACAGGCCAAAGGTCAGGAAATCGAGCTTCTCGAACGCCTTGAAGCGATCGCCCGGTGGCAGTTTGAGCATGAGCACGCAGCCCAGCGAGAGCAGCGCCATGCCCAGCTCGAACAGATACAGGCCACGCCACTGAGCAATCTGCAGCAAATCCTCCGACACCAGCCGGGCCAGCGGCGTTGCCAACTGGGCGGTGCCAATCCCCAATACCAGCGCCTTGAGCCGCCACTTCTGCGGGAAAGCCTGAATCATGTAATACAGGCCCAGAGTGCTGAGCGCAGCGCCAACCATACCGTGTGCCGCACGTACAGCGATGGCCGAATCGATGTCGTTGACGAACAGATGTGCCAGCGTCACCAGCGCATACAGCACCAGAAACAGCTCGGTGAACGCACGCAGACCAAATTGCTGACGAAACTTCACCAGCAGCAGATTCATCGACACGTTAGTCATGATGTAGGCCGCCGGCAGCCAGGCGATGTCTTGCGAGGTCGCCCCCAATGCGCCCTGCAGATATGGCAGGTTGGCGACTACCAGCGCGTTGCCGAGCCCGCCGGTCAGCGCGACGATCACCCCTACGACAGCAAACGCCCAACGCCGCGCAGTCGAATGCAGCGGCGTCGACGGTGAGCCTGGCATGGTCGGACGCTCGTGGGCGGCCCACTCGCGCGGGGCATACTTATCGCTCATAAACGACTGACACGGGGACTTTCATGGGGGACACCTGAGGAATTCCCTTTTGTGACATTAATGACAGTCATAATACTCATCTACCTGGCAATGATTCGCGTCGGTCAGTGCAATACAGCAACGGTCGGGCACTTGCGAAGGCGTTAAACAGTGGCTATCTGAAACTTCAGACTATGCTTAAACGCAGTTTTGCTTTGCACATTTGCACTGCTAGGATCTTCTGCGACGCTCGAATAAGAAAAAAGCGCAACCGAACAAGGAGTTCAGAATGAGTTCACAGGTTTCATCCGCCCGCCCGGTTCGACCGTCCGCCAGCCGGGATTCGATCGTTATCGACGTGCGTAACCACATCGGACACTTGACCCTCAATCGTCCGGAAGGCCTGAACGCAATCGATCTGGACATGGTCCGCACACTTCGCCAGCAGCTTGACCGCTGGGCCGACGATCCCTCGGTTCATGCCGTGGTCCTGCGTGGCGCTGGCGGCAAGGCGTTCTGCGCCGGTGGCGATATACGTTCCTTGTATGAAAGCCACCAGAACGGCCAGGATCTGCACCACACATTTTTTGCCGAAGAGTACGAACTGGACCTGGCCATTCACCGTTACCGCAAGCCGGTACTGGCCCTGATGGACGGTCTGGTGCTGGGCGGCGGCATGGGGCTGGTCCAGGGAGCCGACCTGCGCGTGGTCACCGAACGCAGCCGCCTCGGCATGCCGGAGGTGGCCATTGGTTATTTCCCTGATGTCGGCGGCAGTTATTTTCTTTCTCGGCTGCCGGGCGAACTGGGTACCTGGCTGGGCGTGACCGGGTCGCAGATCGGTGCCGCCGATGCGTTGTACTGCGGCCTTGCCAACTGGTCCATGAACAGCGAACTGCTGCCGCGCCTCGACCACATGCTTGATCACCTGAAGTGGAAGTCAACCCCACTCAAGGACCTGCAGGGTGCGCTGGCCAAGCTGGCTACCCAGCGTCTGCCCACCCCGCCGCTGGAAGCCCTGCGCCACGCCATCGACCACTTTTTCGGGCTCCCGGATGTCCCCAGCATGCTCGAACAACTGCAACAGGTGGTCATCGGCGACACACGCGAGTGGGCGCTGGACACCGTCAGCCGAATGAAGGCTCACTCGCCACTGGGTATGGCCGTGACCCTGGAAATGCTGCGCCGTGGTCGTCATCTGTCGCTGCCGGCCTGCTTCGCCATGGAGTTGCACCTGGACCGCCAATGGTTCGAACGCGGTGACCTGATCGAAGGCATACGCGCGCTGATCATCGATAAAGACAAGAAGCCGCAATGGAAACACGCCAGCGCGCAGGATGTCAGTGCCGCGCAGGTGCAGAGTTTCTTCAGCGGTCTGGAGAATTGAGCCGTGCACGACCTTGAATTGAGTGAAGAGCAGGTAATGATTCGCGACATGGCGCGCGACTTTGCGCGTAATGAAATTGCGCCGTATGCCCAGGCCTGGGAAAAGGCCGGCTGGATCGATGACGCGCTGGTCGCCAAACTCGGTGAGCTAGGCCTCTTGGGCATGGTAGTGCCTGAGCAATGGGGCGGCACCTACATCGATTACGTCGCCTACGCCCTCGCGGTTGAAGAAATCTCCGCCGCCGACGCGGCCACCGGCACACTGATGAGCGTTCACAGCTCGGTAGGCTGCGGGCCGGTTCTCAATTACGGGACCGATGCCCAGAAACATGCCTGGCTGGAAAAACTGGCCACAGGCCGTGCCATCGGCTGCTTCTGCCTTACCGAACCGCATGCAGGCTCTGAAGCCCACAACCTGCGGACTCGTGCCGAGTTGCAGGGCGATGAGTGGGTCATCAACGGTGCCAAGCAGTTCGTCAGCAATGGCAAACGGGCACAACTGGCTATCGTGTTTGCCGTGACCGACCCGCAGCTTGGCAAAAAAGGCCTGTCAGCCTTTCTGGTGCCGACCGAGAACCCCGGTTTCGTGGTGGATCGCAGCGAGCACAAGATGGGCATCCGCGCATCGGACACCTGCGCGGTCACCTTGAACAACTGCCGAATCCCGGCTGCGAATCTGCTGGGTGAGCGTGGCAAGGGCCTGTCTATCGCCCTCTCCAATCTGGAAGGCGGCCGCATCGGCATCGCCGCGCAGGCACTGGGCATCGCCCGCGCTGCCTTCGAAGCAGCGCTGGCGTATGCCCGGGAACGCGTGCAGTTCGACAAACCGATCATCGAACATCAAAGCATTGCCAATCTGCTGGCCGACATGCACACCCGCATCAACGCCGCCCGCCTCCTGACCCTGCACGCCGCGCGGCTGCGCAGCGCCGGGCAAGCGTGCCTGTCGGAAGCCTCTCAAGCCAAGCTGTTCGCCTCGGAAATGGCCGAATGGGTGTGCTCCAAGGCGATCCAGATTCATGGCGGCTATGGCTATCTGGAGGACTATCCGGTCGAGCGTTACTACCGGGACGCGCGCATCACTCAGATATACGAAGGCTCCAGCGAGATCCAGCGTCTGCTGATCGCCCGGGAACTGCGTCATTATCTGGTCTGATGCAGATGCAACGGCCGGGCAATGCGGTATGCAGGGGGCAGCGCGTCAGGGCTTCACAAATCGCTCTCGCCCCAGCAACGTGACCAGCAAGGCCACCGAGTCGGCATTTTTGAGCATAATGTCGGCCCGTTTGTGAACGTCTTCGTAAAATACGTCACGCGCTTTTTCCAGCGTGCTCTTGCCAGAGATGCGCAGAATGGTCTGTTTTCCGTTGCCGTCCATACGCCTCAGGTCGCGCCAAGAATCTTCGTCCAGTTGTTTGAACAGCTTGTCGCGATCAGTATGAAAGGACAGCGTCTTTTGCTGCTGATAAATCAGTTCATTCCTGATCCGCAGTCGATAGGTCGGGGCATCTTCAAGCAAGTCAATGAACGGGGCCTGTGAGTCCACATAAGCAATGTCGTCCGTTTTCAGCACCATATGCGATAACTCATGAATCAGGATCGCGGCCCGGTAGTGCTGAGGAAACTTGAATTCCCCGGCACGTTGCGCGCTGAGCTTCAATCGATAGGTCGGCAGTCGAAAGAACTGCTCTGTCAGAAAAATCTGTCGCGCCGAGTCTGCTTCAAACATGAACGCGCTGGCCGACTCGTTACCCATTCGATTGACGCCGATTACATAGCGTTTCGAGTCGATGGGCGACATCGAAGGGTCAATCAACTCCTGATACAGGTCGGTGACCGCCTTTTTAGTGACTTCACGCAGTCGATCGTCGGGCACCTTCTGTGCAAAAAAATCGCTTAATATTTTTTCCGCACGCGGATCCAGCGTATTGTCCGGCAAGCGTCTGGTCAGGTTGTCCAAGGCGTTTTCCAGATAGCTCCGCGCCTGCAGGCAGGCATCTTCGATAGACTGGGCCATATCCCGGTGGCGATGACGAATCTCGGGCATGCCTCGAGCGCTGACAACCATGATCTCGTCAACCAGGTCGTCGACCAGGCTGCCTTCCATTCGGGTCAGCGCCCCACCTCCGCCGCGCAGCCCGCCCGGGATGTCCAGCCTCCATTGCTGATCCGCATCCAGGCTCACCGAGGGACCGATTTTGCTGCCCGACACGATGAACCAGCCATCTTCATCGGACTGCAACTCATAGGTTTTCCCACCGATGGCTGCATACGACCTGCCGGTAACAGGATCCCGGTAGACGCTTAACAGCTCGTCGCGCTGCAGCGTGTACAAGGCCATGTCGTGAACTTCGAACTCGCGCAAGCGCTCCCGTATCTGTTGTGTCAGGGAGCTGTTCCCCCAAGAGAACTCGAACGTATCAGCGCCCTCGATCAATTGCACCAGCGGGTCGGGCGACGTGGCGTCATCCACCAGAGTACTGTTCTCTCGAGCCGTCAGGGATGCGACTTCCGCAGGGTTCTGTCCGGAAGAAATCATCACGCTCAGGGCCGCCATGAACTCCGAAATGGCCTGCCCCCATTGCTGATCCGTTGCCGAGATGAGTGACAGATTCAACAATGTCTGTCCCTGAATGATGCCAATCAGTGCCCCCAGGCGTCCGGGCATGAGCGCCATGAATTGCTCTGCGCCCAGCGTGAACAGGTACTGCGTCGCCGCGCGGCGATGTTCGGCATTGGTGACGCTGTACTGCTTGACCTGCAGCTTCAGGATATCCAGCGCGCCTTTGAACATCAGCAACAGGCAGTTGCCCTCATAAGGGTCGATTTGCACGGTGACAGGGGCTGGGCGCTCCAAAGGTAAATCGAAAGAGGACTCGGTGCTGAAAGGCAGATGCGGCTCCACAAAACCGCCCTTGTCGTAAATCTTGCGCAAATCGGGGTCGATACGGTCCAGAATGTACGCCTGAAAATAGGCTGAAGTGTGAATATCAAGCACCAGCGCAGCCTGGTCGGGATACTCCTTGAACACGAACTCGTCGTGCAGGGGCGCGTAAAGCACCCACGGTCCCGGCTGATTTTCCTTTGGCCCCATCACGTAGGTATTAAGTACCGCAGTCGGTTCCCAGCCCTCCTTGGCCGGTAGCAGTTTCAAGGGGCTGATGATTATCTGGCAGCCATTGACTGGCAGGCGCGCGACCGCATCAGGCATGGTCAATACGTTTTCGACAATCCGATACGCCTGCTCGGACAGCTCGTTTTTCAGCTTGAAGGTGAAGGCTCGCAGAATATCCAGCGAAGGAACCTGTTCGACGAACAGTTTGCGGCGTTCGATATAATCCGGCGTCGTCTCTGACAGCACCGAGTTCAGCATCCTGCGGTAACTCGCGGCGATGTCCAGCGACGTCACCAGTTCGCGCAGATACGCCGGTGTCAGGGCCGCGTGCAGCGGCGTGTCGTCCCTCGAAGAAAGCAGAATGACCCCGTCCTGCCTGGACAGAAAGCGGTTGATTGCGAACTCCACCAGGTTTTCGCTGACGGTTTGGGCTGCCGCCGGCACCGACTGCGGCACCTCGCCTGGTGCTACCGGGGCGGGAACATAGTGCGTCAGGGAAACACACACATTTTCAGGATCAGGACGGGGCTCTGCGAAGTCCTTGTCGAACCTGTGTTTGAGCTGCTCGAGGGAATAATCGTAGAAGCTTGGAATATCGAACAGAAAGTCCTTCTCGCCGACACAGGTCACATAAAACCGTCGCAGGACCTCGACCAGAATGACCTGATCACGCTTCGACGCATCGCTGACCCATGAAGGTACGAGCGCCTTGTAAATGATGAATTGAATGGCGACTCCCAAAGAGTTGAGGGCCTGGCGATTTCGGTCATCCCGCTCTGCGGCACTCAGCAGGTTGACGAACAGTTCCGATGGCACCTGCCAGGCTATGGATTGCCGATAAAGATCGGCCACCGTGCGCTGCTGGCGCTCGACCTCGTCGCGCTGCAATGCCTCAATGAAATGCCCTTCAATGGGTTGCAGGACGACCTTGAGCTCAAGCCTCCCTCGACGGGTACGCTGGTCGAGTAACATGTGTCGGTCAGGTTCGGCGATTACCCCTGATACCTGCGAGCCCAGTTCTATCCCTGCCAGTCTCCCGGCGACATACACTTCCAGTAACTGCCGGGTTTCGAAACAGATGAGTCCCTGCTCCAGTATCCACAGAACGGGCTGGCTATCGGGACGCCTGCCAGTGACCACGAAAGCATTGGGTACCTTGATGGCAGGCGCCTGCGGGTCATACTCGACCGTCACCCGGAATGCATCGACGCGCGCCTCGCCCAGCCCCTCCCGAAGTGCCGGCAACGGCCTGTCGATGACCTGCTGTATGTTGTCGATGAAAACCACAGGCAGCGTGGCTGTACGCCTTTCAACCAGCAATTCGAGGCGCAGCGAGTACTCCCGAACCAGAGCGGATATCACGCCGGGATGCATGCTGGTGTCCCGTTGGCGAATCGTGCGTGAGTAGAACTCGCCGATCTGACTCTCGAAACGATGGGCGAAATCTGCCTGCACGCAGATCAGTATCTGCTCAAGCAAAGCCAGGGACAGACGTTGCACAGGTTGACCCGCCACCGGGGTGATCTGTCCTGCAAGAACGACGCTGTCAGTCAGAGGAGCGCTTGTGTAACCGCACACCCGGTCCAGCGCCAGCGTCAGCACTGGCACCGGCTTGGCCTCAGCGACATCCGCCAATACCCAGAGCTTGCGGGCATCCAGAAGCGGACCGCCAATCAAGGCCAGATAAAGGTTGAGTGCGCGATGCATGCAGCCATCTGCACCGGCATGCATGGCATCAACGTGGCCAAGCAAGGCGTCGAGCTTTTTCAGCTTGCCCACCCAGTTATAGGACGGGTCTGAAATCATGTTCGACCGTTCACTGATACTGCTCTGGGCCGCTGCCCCCCACACGCTGTCGAAGCTCAGCCGGTCCTGACGCCAGCGCCCTGCATCGTGCAGGTTCAATAATCGACCATCGAGCAGCTTGCGGATGTCCAGTGCATCGTCAATCCGCGCCGGATTTTTTTCCGAATGAAGGGGTGGCAGGTCAAGTACGTAGCGCAGGTCGCGCGCTTGCAAGGCGATCAGGGCATCGATGAACTCGCTGAAAAAGTCCTCGGTGAGCGTGTCGTGACGCAGCTTGAGCTGCCCCCACAGGCTGATCGCGGAATGATCGTTCAGCGATGAATAAAACAACAGCCCGGCGCGTGAAGGCCCCCTCAGCACATGCTCGATGGCCTGAGCCTGATCACCGAAGCGCAGGAAGCCCGGCTGTGACGAATAGAGAAACGCCGCCGATGACGCTTCTCCGGGGAAGTCGATGAGGAATACACCGACCAGCTTGACGGGGTCCTCGCCGGCCACGACCACTGATAACCTGCGTACCCTAGGCACCCGCACAGCGGGCGCGCCAGGCTGCGAAGGCAACAGGGTCAGCAGCCAGCGGTATTCGGCATCGGTCATGGTGCGGTGTGCCCTGCTCGATAACAGATGCTGGCGAAAGCACTCTGCAAGCGCATCAGCGCCAAGATCCCGCAGCGTGCGTCCACCCTGCCACTGAGACGTCCAGTAGTCAGACAGCAATTGCTCATACGCGGTGCCGACTGAAGCAGCCGAGTCGGCCAGCGCCTGATCGAAAACGATCGCCTGTGCCTCGGGCAACGCCGCCCCCTTGGTATCCAGATAGCGACGTGTCTGGCCTTGCGGCAGGGCGTCGTAGGAAAACGCCTGCATGGCGGCCTCGGCAAGGTATTGAGTCCCGACGACTGTTGACGCTGCAGGTGCAGCACCGGGGGGCGTGTGCACAAGCTGGACAGTCTGGGCAACGACATTGATGCCCCTTTCTACCAGCACATCCTGCAAGGCCTTGCCAGTCGCCTCTCGAAGATCGGGCAGCGCCTCCAGTCTGACCGCCAGACGCTGCAGATGCCCGGCCTGCTGACGCATGACCGTCTGCGTGCAGGCGTCAAACAGCAAGCCCTCGATGCGCTCGCTCTCGACGATCGACAAGGCCGTGATATCGTCGAATCGTTGCTGCAAGGCGCTGAACAGCGCGCTGCGACTCTCGAATTGCTCGATGCCGAAGGTCAGGGTAATGAGAAAGACCCGTGCCGAGGGGTTGGCGGCATCGCTGACGAACAAGGCCGCGGCCAGTTCCGCATTGACGGGCAACTGGTCGTTTATCAGCAGTCTGTCGACTCGGGGAAGCGCATCGTTGGTTGGCTCGGTGCTTTCGGCAGCCAATAGCTGCAACCACGCGCCGTCGTCACGACTGATTCGAGACTGTGTTACGGCGTCCTGAATGTCTTGTGTGAATCGCGCGCGCAGCGCGTCGCTGGAAAAATAGGGAGCGGCTGACATGTACTGTTTCCTTTGGAGGGCGCCTCTGCGCACAGCGCCCAGGCGCGTGGCAGAGAAAAAGGAACCAGCTTATGGGGATGGATCGACGCGCCTGCGTTACATAAAGCAATCGATCAGCAGACGCGCTTCGTTAAAAAATCAGTTGGCGGCAGCCCTGCCGTTCTTGTCGACCCAAGCGGCGAAGGCATCGATGAACTTCTGCAGGAAGGGCCTGGTTTTATCGGACAGTGCGCCGGACTCGTCGAAAAAGCTCCCGGCACCGCCCAGGTAGGCTTCGGGCTGCTGAAGGCACAGCACGTCCAGAAACACCAGCGACTGGCGCAGGTGATGGTTGGCACCAAAGCCACCGACAGCACCCGGCGAGGCACTGATCACTGCGCCCGGCTTGCCGCTGAAGGCACTTTTACCGTAAGGACGCGAGCCCACGTCGATGGCGTTTTTCAGGGCACCCGGCACCGAGCGGTTGTATTCCGGGGTGACAAACAGCACGCCATCGGCAGCGCCCAGTTGCTCGCGAAAGGTGGTGTATGCAGGCGGCGGTGAGTCGCCATCGATGTCTTCGTTGTACAACGGCAAGTCACCAATCTCGACGATATTCAGTTTCAGGCTGGCAGGTGCCAGTTCTGCCAGAGCAAGCGCGATCTTGCGGTTGATGGACTCTTTTCGCAGACTGCCGACCAATACGGCAATGGTGTGAACCTGGCTCATGGAAATATCCGTCATCTGATTCAAGGGAAGGTTAGGTATAGAACAGAAGCCGGGTTTAGACGACCTGTGCGCCAGTCAATTCCCTACGCACTCGAACAGCAGGGATTATTTTTTCCCTCAAAGGCAAACTCACCTATAGATCAGTGGTCTACTAGCCTCAATGGATTCGTAAACCAGCAGTTATATTCAGTTTCAGAGGTTACAGAGCAAATGGCTTCAGTTCTCGTCGGACAATTTCATGCCAGGGACGCCGAAGGTCGCGTTTATCCGGTTCATGAGTTCCAGGAATCGCAGCCGAATGAGGCGCAGGGCGGGCAGCCGGTGATCACCTACAGGCTGGCAATCGGCGACCGGGTCAAGCATTTGGGTGGTGAGGACTTCGAGCTGGTGCAATCGGGCATAAAAATTACCCGTACACCCACGTAATAACGGCAGCATTCCCGCTTTGGCTACACCGCCAGCGGGAAGCTGTTAGTCCGAAAAGATCAGATACCAGAAGATCGCTGTTTCACGAGTGTTCGGATCAATGCCTCGATAGCGCATGTGATCCACCCCGCCGACCACGTACCCGCAACTCTCGTACAGCCTGCAGGCGCCCAGATTATTGTTCTGCGTTTCCAGAACGATACCCGGCAGACTGCGCTTGCGAGTCCAGAATTGCGCTGCATCGAGCAATGAACGTGCGACGCCATGACGGCGCGCCGACTCGTCTACCGCCAGTTCATCGATGTAGGCGAAGCCGCTCCAGTGAGTGCTCATCACAATATGGCCGACGGGGTGGTCATCCAGCCAGGCGACCATCACCGAACTGGTGGCGGCGTCACGATGATCGGCAAACTCCTGAGAGTCGATACCATAATTCTTGCTGTAGGGCTCGACCAGCTCGACCGGCCATGAATCCACGCACTCGCCGATGATCGGCTGGGCATAGCCAAGCACTGTAAACGTGAATTCGCTATTGAGGATGTAGTCCTCGAAGCATTCGTCTGCAACCCGAATGCTCAAAGCAGGATGTGCCACGTTCATTTCACCTTTGCCGCTTGCTGTCAGGAAGATGCCTGTGCTCCGGCTTCCAGCATCTGTACCCAGAGCGGAGGAGCACCGCAAGCCTTGGCGATGGTGCTCATACGCACTTCATGCTCGGCCAGTTCACTTTCAGAGGCGCGAATAATGCGGCAAGGCTTGCGATCGGCCGGCAGACGGCGAATTTCGCTGGCACGGTTGCCGGAGCCTTCGCCCGAGCCATTGCCATCGGAGGCATTACCAGCCAGCGACAGGCTGGTCTGCCCGCCGGTCATCGCCAGGTAGACGTCTGCCAGAATCTCGGAGTCGAGCAATGCGCCGTGCAGCTCACGGCCCGAGTTATCGACGCCGTAGCGCTTGCACAGTGCATCCAGACTGTTGCGCTGACCCGGGTGGCGCTCCCGCGCCATCATCAGGGTGTCGAGAACCGAACAGTGCTGGGTGATATCAGCCCTGTCCTGCGAACCCATCAAGGCAAATTCGTTGTTGATGAAGCCAACGTCGAACGCTGCGTTGTGAATGATCAGCTGCGCGCCCTTGATGAACTCGAAGAATTCATCGGCGACTTCGGCAAACCGCGGCTTGCCGACCAGAAATTCGTTGGTGATACCGTGAACACCGATCGCGCCTTCGTCACTTTCGCGATCAGGTTGCAGGTAAACGTGAAAATGCCGACCGGTCAGGCGGCGACCGATCAACTCGACACAACCGATCTCGACGATGCGGTGACCATCCGTCACCGGCATACCGGTGGTTTCGGTATCGAGGACGATGGATCTGTTATCCAGGTTTTGCAATGCCATTGACTGTTGCCTCATGTACAGGCCGCGATTCTAGCACGCTGCGGCCGTTGCAAGCCCGTGCGCGTCTAGCCGTGCCGGATGCCGCGCACTTCGTCGACGCCACGGTTGGCGAGCTGGTCGGCACGCTCGTTGCCAGGGTGGCCGATATGCCCACGCACCCACTGCCATTTCACCGTATGGCGACTGACCTGTTCATCCAGGAGCTGCCACAGATCGGCATTTTTGACCGGCTCCTTGGCAGCGGTTTTCCAGCCGCGTTTCTTCCAGTTGACCATCCACTCGGTAATGCCTTTCATCACGTACTGAGAGTCGGTCACCAGTGTCACTTCGCAGGGGCGCTTGAGTTCTTCAAGCCCGCGAATCGCACCGGTCAGTTCCATCCGGTTGTTGGTGGTATTGGCTTCGCCACCCCACAACTCTTTTTCGACGCCCTTGCATATCAGCAGGGCCCCCCAACCGCCCGGGCCCGGATTACCCTTGCAGGCACCGTCGGTGAAGAGTTCAACGCTATCGCTCATTACGACCTTTCCAGAATGATGGGCTTCATGTGCAGCAAGGCGTTATTCAAGCCTGGTCCTGAATGTTGCGGCTGACCTTGGCCATCGGCATGGGGATCAGCTTGCCGATAGGGTCACGGCGCACCTGACGCAAGGGCCTGAGGCCTACCACCAGTTTGCGCGCCACCAGTACATAGAAGCCGCCACCAGGGCTCTGACGTCCCTCGCCAAGGCGTTCAAGCCCTGCAAGACGCGACTGCCATGCTGCTGAAGCAAGGGGCGGACGATAGCATCCGAAGCGTCGTTTCTCCAGCGCGAAGCCCAGCAGATTCAGCCAGTCAGCGACCCGCGAGGATGAAATGCAACGCGCCTTGCGCAGCGCATCCCGAGCGAAAACATGGCGTATGCCCCAGGTGCTCCAGGGGTTGATGCCGATAATCAGCAAGTGCCCGCCCGGCCGCACGCTGCTGGCCGCTTCACGCAACAGGCCATGGGGCGACAGGCAGAAATCCAGGCCATGTTGCAGTACCACGACATCGGCCGCGTGCTCACTCAATGGCCACGCCTGTTCCTCACAGACGATCTCGACACCCGGTAACGGCGCACCAAGACGTACATTGCGCTGCACTTGGGGAGCCACCGGCGGGCTTTGCGCCGATGGGCCGTAATGCACCAGATAGCCACCGAAATAACGGCCCAGTTCTTCGTCGAGAATGCGCCGCTCCTCTTCGAGCAGAAGCTGCCCGAGCGGCCCGGAAAGCCATTCACGGGCAGCGCGGATCAATGCAAGCCACTCAGGATCAGCCTGAGCGAACGCTTCATCGGTCATGAGTTCTCCTCCAGAGGTGCTCGCATACAGCGGCAACAGACTCTAAGATGCACCATTGTCTGCCGCTATGCGAACTGCGCCATGATACAGATCCACGCCCTTCCTGCTTTCAATGACAACTACATATGGTTGTTACAAGACCTTTCGAGCCAGCAGTGCGCTGTCGTCGATCCGGGCGACGCAAAGCCGGTGCTGGGCTGGCTGGCGCAGAATCCCGATTACCGGCTGACCGATATCCTGATCACGCACCACCACAATGATCATGTGGGCGGTGTCGCGGAACTCAAGCAGTTGACCGCGGCGCGTGTGCTGGGGCCCGCGGCCGAGACCATACCGGCGCGCGACATCGCGCTGGTCGACAATGACCGACTGACCGTGCTGGGCCTGGAATTTGTGGTGCATGCGGTTCCAGGCCACACGCTGGGGCATATCGCGTTTTATCATGAGGATGCCACGACCCCCCTGCTGTTCAGCGGCGACACGCTATTTGCAGCCGGCTGTGGACGGCTGTTCGAGGGTACGCCGCAACAGATGCACGATTCTCTCGGCCGCCTGGCCGAACTGCCGGACAGCACACTGATCTACTGCGCTCACGAATACACGCTGAGCAATCTGCGCTTTGCACAGGCTGTCGAGCCGGACAATGTCGATATTGCCGAACGACTGGCCGAAGTGACCCGCTGGCGCAGCGAAAATCGCATCAGTCTTCCGTCGAATCTGGCACTGGAAAAACGCACCAATCCGTTCCTGCGTACCGGGGAAACATCCGTTAAAGAAAAAGCGGACGAACGGAGCGGCGGGCAAAACACCTCGCAGAGTGCGGTCTTTGCAAGCCTGAGGGCATGGAAAGATAAGTTCTGACCCGACCCTAAAACCGCAATAAAATTCTGAAAGGTTGACCGACGGCAGGCCGCTTCCTAGAATCGCCCGACATTTTCGTCTGGATGTACCCCCCGAACAATGTCGTCATCTACCAGCAAGCCTTCACATTCGGACGCATTGACTCGGTTGGCTCAGGCCATGGCCGTCACCGCGAGTGCCCTTCTGGCCGGTTGCCAGAGCACCGCCAGTGTCGACCCGGCCAGCAATCATCGCGCGCCTAACCTGGCCGCCGGAATCAAGCAAAAACCGATTTTCCTGTCGCACAAGCCTGCCACCCCTCTCGCACCTCCACAGGATGTCTGGGAGCGCATGCGTCAGGGCTTTCAACTGCAACAAGGCAACGATCAGAACCCCCGCATCGATCAACAGCGCCTGTGGTTCGCCAACAACCCTTCCTTTCTGGAAAACGCTGGCGAGCGCGGCAGCCTGTACATGCACTACATCGTCGAGCGCCTTGAAGAACGCAACATGCCGCTGGAACTGGCGCTGCTTCCGGTCATCGAAAGCGCCTACAACCCGATGGCCGTTTCGCGCAGTCAGGCGGTCGGCCTCTGGCAGTTCATCCCATCGACCGGGCGTTACTTCAACCTGCGCCAGACCAGCTTTTATGACGGACGTCGCGATATCCAGGCGTCGACCGTTGCGGCACTGGATTACCTGACCCGCTTGCATGACATGTTCAACGGTGACTGGTTGCTCGCCCTGGCAGCCTACAATGCCGGCGAAGGCACGGTGAGCCGTGCCATCGAGCGCAATGACAAGCTCAACCTGCCGACCGACTACTGGAACCTGCCGCTGCCGCAGGAAACCCGTGATTACGTGCCCAAGCTGCTGGCCCTGTCCCAGGTGGTGCTGTCGCCGGAAGCTTACGGCGTCAATCTGAACCCGATCGCCAACCAGCCTTACTTCGAAGTCGTCGAGCTCAACAAGCGTGTCGACCTGTCCAAGGTGGCCAGCGCCGCCGATATCGACGAAGACGAGCTTATCCAGCTCAACCCTGCCTACAAGAAGCGCCTGACCGTCGATGGCCCACAGCACCTGCTGGTGCCCACCTCCAAGGCGCAACTGCTGACGGCCAGCCTGCTGACCATGAAGCAGGAAGAACTGGTCGCCTGGCAGCCTTACCGGGTGCGCAAGGGCGATACCCTGGAAAGCCTGGCCAGTCGTTACCAGGTCACGGTCAGCTCGCTCAAAGGCAATAACAAGCTGTCCGGCAACCGTTTGAAGGTCGGTCAGTCGCTGAGCATACCGGTCAAGCCGGGCATGCAGAATTCACAGCCCGTGTTCGAAGCGCTGGCCAGCAACGACAAGCCGTCACGTACCCGCAGTTACAAGGTGCGCAGCGGTGACAACCTGACCAACATCGCGCAAGCCAATAAGGTCGATGTCGAAGACCTGCAACGCTGGAACAAGCTGACCGGCAAAAAGCTCAAGGTCGGCCAGACGCTGGTCATGCAGGACACCAGCAAGCCTGCCGGCAAAGCCGCGAGCAAGGCGGTCGCCAGCACCGGTGGCAAGGACAGCGAAAAGAAATCCATGCAGTACAAGATCCAGAAAGGCGACTCGATGTACCTGGTCGCCAAGCGCTTCAACGTCGAGATGCAACATCTCAAGCGCTGGAATCCGCGTAGCGGTCAGGCTCTCAAACCCGGCCAGACCCTGACCGTTTACCTGCCACATTGATGAGCGCGGCCACTTGCCCTTCGACAACCTTGGGGCGGGTGGCCGACGCAGCCCTGGCAGCGCCATCACCTGCAGTCTTTTTCCAGCTGGAACAAGCTGTTACTGTTAGCGACCCGAAAGCCCAAGCCGCCTGGATCGTGATACGTCCCTTCCTGCTAACCCTCAGCCTGGCCTTGAGCTTCTGCGCCAACGCATCCATCACTGAAAGTCATGGTTACGCGCAGTTTGGTGTTCTCAAGTACCCGGCCAGCTTCACTCATTTCGACTGGGTCAATCCCGAGGCGCCGAAAGGTGGCACCCTGAGAATGATGGCCTTCGGCACGTTCGACACGCTCAACCCCTACACATTCAAGGGCAGTAGCCCGGTCTCGACCGGCAACTTCCTGCAGTATGGCGTCAACGAGCTGAACGAACCGCTGATGGTCGGCACAGGCCAGTACGACCCGTCCGGCGATGAACCAACCTCCAGTTACGGGCTGATCGCCCAGTCCGTGGAATATAGCGAGGACCGCAGTTGGGTGGTGTTCAACCTGCGCCCGCAGGCGCGCTTCCATGACGGCAAGCCGATCACCGCCTACGACGTGGCGTTTTCCTACCGGACACTGCTTAAGGACGGTCACCCTCAATACCGCACCGCCTTGCAGGAAGTGCAGCGCGTCGACATCCTCAATCGTCATCGCATCCGGTTTGTCTTCAAGCGCTCCGGCAACCCGCTGCTGATCCTGCGCCTGGGCGAACTGCCGGTGTTGCCGCAGCATTACTGGAAAGACAGGGACTTCAAGGCGACCACCTTCGAACCGCCGCTGGGCAGTGGCCCCTACCGCATCACCCGCGTGCAGCCGGGTCGGCAACTGGTGTTCGAGCGTGTCAAGGATTACTGGGGCAAGGACTTGCCGGTCAACCGCGGCAAATACAATTTCGATCGGGTCGAGGTCGAGTTCTACCGCGACAGCGACGTGGCGTTCGAAGCGTTCAAAGCGGGTGAATTCGACATCTACATCGAGCATCAGGCCAAGAACTGGGCCAATGGCTATGACTTCCCCGCAGTCGCCAGCGGTCAGGTGATCAAGGCGCAGATTCCGCACCGCATACCAACCCAGACCCAGGGCCTGTTCATGAACACCCGGCGCGCCGCCTTCGCCGACATCCGCGTGCGCGAGGCCTTGGGGCTGCTGTTCAATTTCGAATGGACCAACCGCACGCTGTTCAGCGACGCCTATGACCGTTCGACCAGTTACTACCCCAACAGCGAATTTTCCGCGACGGGCCTGCCGACCGGGGCCGAATGGCTGCTCTTGACACCCTACCGCGATCAGTTGCCCGCCAGCCTGTTCACCCAGCCGTTCAGCCCATCGAAAACCGATGGCGGCGGGATCCCGCGCGAAACCTTGCGCAAGGCCCTCAAGCTGCTTGCCGAGGCTGGCTGGACACTCTCGGACAAGGGTTTGCTCAATGCCGACAAGCAACCGTTGCGCTTCGAGATCCTGCTGGTCAACCCCAACCTCGAGCGCATTCTGCAGCCCTACATCGAAGACCTGCGCCGCCTGGGGATCATTGCAGGGCTGCGCACCGTCGACCGCGCCCAGTACAAGCAACGTCTGGACCGTTTCGATTTCGACATGATTCTGATGACCCTGCAGCAGACCCTGAGCCCCGGTCTGGAGCAGTGGCAGTATTTCCACTCCAGTCAGGCCGCGATCAACGGCAGCAAGAACTACGCGGGTATCGCCAACCCGGTGGTCGATGTCCTGCTGAACAAGCTGCTGGCCGCGCAGACCCGGGACGACCAGGTCGCCGCGGCGCGGGCGCTGGACCGTGTCCTGCTGTCTCAGCACTACAGCATTCCCAACTGGTACCTGAACAATCATCGGCTTGCCTATCGCAACCGATTCGCCATGGTCACTACCCCGCCCTACACCCTGGGGCTGCGTGCGTGGTGGCTCAAGACTCTGGAGAAGCCCCGATGAACCCTCTGCACTCCCTGCGCTCGCAGGCAGTCGGCCTGCTGCTGGCCAGCCTCGCCTGCACGGTACAGGCCGCGCCTCAGCATGGCGTGACGCTGTATGACGAAGCGCCGAAGTACCCGGCTGATTTCAAACATTTCGACTACGTGAACCCGGATGCCCCCAAGGGCGGCACGCTGCGCCAGGCAGGCTTCGGCGGCTTCGACAGTCTCAACCCGTTCATCAACAAAGGTGTGCCGGCAGACGACATTGGTCTGATCTACGACACCCTGGCCCGCTCGAGCCTGGATGAACCGTTCACGGAATACGGACTCGTCGCCGGCAAGATCGAGAAATCCCCGGACAACAGCTGGGTGCGTTTCTATCTGCGCCCCGAAGCGCGTTTTCATGACGGCCACCCGATCCGCGCCGACGATGTCGAGTTCAGCTTCAAGACCCTCATGGAGCACGGCTCGCCCATGTACAAGGGTTACTACGCCGACGTCGATCAGGTCATCGTCGAAGATCCGTTGCGCGTGCTGTTCAAATTCAAGCACAAGGGCAGCCGCGAGTTACCGTTGATCCTTGGTCAGTTGCCAGTGCTGCCCAAGCATTTCTGGGCTGATCGCGACTTCAGCAAGGGCAACCTGGACTTCCCGCTGGGCAGCGGACCTTACAAGGTCGCCGACGTGAAGGCCGGTCGTTCGGTGAGTTATGAGCGGGTCAAGGATTACTGGGCAAAGGACCTGCCGATCAACAAGGGCTTCTACAACTTCGACGTGCTGACCACCGACTACTACCGCGACAATACGGTAGCGCTGGAGGCTGGCAAGGCCGGGCAATTCGACTATTGGATCGAAACCAGTGCCAAGAACTGGGCGACCGCCTACGACACGCCGGCAGTGCGCGACGGCAGGCTGATCAAGGAAGAGCTGCCCAACGGCAACCCGACCGGCATGCAGGGTTTTGTCTTCAACCTGCGCAAGCCTGTGTTTCAGGATGTCAGGGTCCGCGAAGCGCTGACTCTGCTGCTGGACTTCGAGTGGACCAACAAACAGCTGTTCAACGGCTCGTACAGTCGCACCAAAAGTTATTTCGACAACTCGGAAATGGCCGCCAGCGGCCTGCCGTCTGCCGAAGAACTCAAGCTTCTGGAGCCGTTGCGCGGCAAGATTCCGGATCGCGTGTTCAGCGAACCCTTCACCCTGCCGGTTACCGATGGCAGCGGCATGATCCGGCCGCAGCAGCGTCGGGCCTTCCAGCTGTTGCAGGAAGCGGGCTGGAAGATCGTCGACGACAAGATGGTCGACGCGCAGGGCAACCCGGTAAAAATCGAGTTTCTGATTGCCCAGACCGAGTTCGAGCGCATTCTGCTGCCTTACAAGCGCAACCTGAGCGACCTGGGTATCGAACTGGTGATTCGTCGTGCCGACGTGTCGCAATACATCAACCGCCTGCGCTCGCGCGACTACGACATGATCGTCACGGGCTATCCGCAGTCCAGCTCGCCCGGTAACGAGCAGCGCGTGTACTTCGACTCGTCCAGCGCCGACAACCCGGGCAGCCGCAACTTCATGGGCCTCAAGGACCCTGCGGTGGACTCGCTGGTCAACGGCCTGATCAACGCCGACTCACGGCAAAGCCTGATCACCCATACCAAGGCGCTGGACCGCGTACTGCTGTGGGGCTTTTACGTCGTCCCGAACTGGCACATCAAGACCTGGCGGGTGGCTTACTGGAATCACCTCGACCATCCCAAGGCCAAAGCGCTTTCCGATATCGGCCTGATGACCTGGTGGGCCAAGCCGGATGTCAAACCGGCGACCGCGACCCCGTCAGCCCCTGATCAGGCCAAGCCTGCGAACGCGGAGCAATAACATGCTGGCTTATATTCTGCGACGGCTGCTGCTGATCATCCCTACCCTGCTCGGCATCCTGATCATCAACTTTGTCATCATTCAGGCTGCGCCCGGTGGCCCGGTCGAACAGATGATCGCCAAGATCGAAGGCTTCGATGGCGCCACCAGCCGGATTGCCGGAGGCGGCGCCGAAGTATCAGTGGCCGGCTCCAACTACCGCGGCGCGCAAGGCCTGGACCCGGCACTGGTCAAGGAAATCGAACGCATGTACGGTTTCGACAAGTCGGCGCCGGAACGTCTGTGGATCATGATCAAGAACTACGCCACGCTGGATTTCGGCGACAGCTTCTTTCGCGATGCCAAGGTCATCGACCTGATTGTCGAGAAGATGCCGGTGTCCATTTCCCTCGGGTTATGGAGCACCCTGATCATGTACCTGGTGTCGATCCCGCTGGGGATTGCCAAGGCCACGCGCCACGGCAGCCAGTTCGACGTATGGACCAGTTCGGCAATCATTGTCGGCTACGCCATTCCAGCATTCCTGTTCGCGATTCTACTGATCGTGGTGTTTGCCGGGGGCAGCTACTTCAATTGGTTTCCACTGCGCGGGCTGACCTCCAACAACTACGACGAGCTGAGCACGCTGGGCAAGCTGTTCGATTACTTCTGGCATCTGGTATTGCCCGTCACCGCGCTGGTGATTGGCAACTTTGCCACCATGACGCTGCTGACCAAGAACAGCTTTCTCGACGAAATCAGCAAGCAATACGTGACCACGGCCAAAGCCAAGGGCCTGAGCAACCACAAGGTGCTCTACGGCCATGTGTTTCGCAACGCAATGTTGCTGGTGATCGCCGGCTTCCCGTCAGCGTTCATCGGCATCTTCTTCACCGGCTCGCTGCTGGTGGAAGTGATCTTTTCGCTGGACGGCCTGGGCCTGATGAGCTTTGAAGCCGCGATCAACCGCGACTATCCGGTGGTGTTCGGTACGCTGTTCATCTTCACCCTGCTGGGGCTGGTGGTGAAGCTGATCGGTGATATCACCTACACCCTCGTAGACCCGCGCATCGACTTCGAAAGCAGGAAGCATTGATATGAAGCTGTCTCCTCTCAATCGCCGTCGCTTCGAACGCTTCAAGGCCAACAGGCGTGGCTGGTGGTCATTGTGGCTGTTCCTGATTCTGTTCGGCCTGAGCCTGGGCGCCGAACTGATCGCCAACGACAAACCGCTGGCCGTGCGTTATGACGGCAGTTGGTACTTCCCGGTCTTCGAGCGTTACCCGGAAACCACCTTCGGCGGTGAGTTCCCGCTGGAAGCCAACTACAAGAGCCCGTACATCAAGGAACTGCTCGCCGCGAAGGATGGCTGGACCCTGTGGGCGCCCATCCCGTTCAGCTACCAGAGCATCAACTACGACCTGAAAGTCCCTGCCCCGGCGCCGCCTTCGCGGGAGAACCTGCTGGGCACCGATGATCAAGGCCGTGACGTGCTGGCACGGGTGATCTACGGTTTCAGGATTTCGGTACTGTTCGCCCTGACCCTGACCATCCTCAGCTCGATCATCGGCGTCATCGCCGGTGCCTTGCAGGGCTTCTATGGCGGCTGGGTCGACCTGCTGGGCCAGCGCTTCCTCGAGGTCTGGTCGGGTCTGCCGGTGCTGTATCTGCTGATCATCCTCGCCAGCTTCGTACAACCCAACTTCTGGTGGTTGCTGGGCATCATGCTGCTGTTTTCCTGGATGAGCCTGGTGGACGTGGTGCGTGCCGAGTTCCTGCGTGGCCGCAATCTGGAATACGTAAGGGCCGCGCGGGCGCTGGGCATGGAGAACGGCGCGATCATGTTCCGCCACATCCTGCCCAACGCCATGGTGTCGACCATGACCTTTCTGCCGTTCATTCTCACCGGCGCCATCGGCACCCTGACGGCGTTGGACTTTCTGGGCTTCGGCCTGCCCGCCGGCTCGCCGTCTCTGGGCGAGCTGGTAGCGCAGGGTAAGTCCAACCTGCAGGCACCCTGGCTGGGCATCAGCGCCTTCGCTGTGCTGGCCATCATGCTGAGCCTGCTGGTGTTCATCGGCGAATCCGCCCGCGATGCTTTCGACCCAAGGAAATAAGATGAACAATGACAATCTGATCGAAATCCGCGATCTGGCGGTCGAGTTCGTGACGGGCGACTCACGGCAACGCGTGGTCGAGAACATCAGCTTCGATATTCGTCGCGGTGAAACGCTTGCACTGGTCGGCGAAAGCGGTTCGGGCAAGTCAGTGACCGCGCACTCGATCCTGCGCCTGCTGCCCTACCCCATCGCCAGCCACCCGAGCGGCACGATCCGCTACGCGGGTGAAGACCTGCTGAAAGTGGAAGAGAAAAAACTGCGCACGATCCGTGGCAACCGGATTGCCATGATCTTCCAGGAGCCAATGACCTCGCTCAACCCGCTGCACTCGGTGGAAAAACAGATCAACGAGGTACTGGGCCTGCACAAGGGCCTGACCGGCAAGGCGGCCACCGAGCGCACGCTGGAGCTGCTTGAACTGGTTGGCATCCCTGAGCCACACAAGCGCCTCAAAGCGCTGCCACACGAGCTGTCAGGTGGCCAGCGTCAGCGCGTGATGATCGCCATGGCCATGGCCAACGAACCCGAGCTGCTGATTGCCGATGAACCGACCACCGCGCTGGATGTGACGGTACAGCTGAAGATCCTCGAATTGCTCAAGCAGTTGCAGGCTCGCCTGGGTATGGCACTGCTGCTTATCAGCCACGATCTGAATGTCGTAAGGCAAATAGCCAATCGAGTATGTGTCATGCAGCGCGGTTGCATCGTCGAACAGGCATCGTGCGAAGAATTGTTCCGTTCGCCGCAACATCCTTACACCAAAGTGTTGCTCAGCGCCGAGCCCAGCGGCGGTCCTTCGACCAACCCCGCGGGTGCTCCGCTGCTTGAAATCGAGGACCTGAAAGTCTGGTTCCCGATCAAAAAAGGCCTGCTCAAGCGCACGGTCGACCACGTCAAGGCGGTGGACGGCATACGTTTCAGCCTGCCAGAAGGGCAAACGCTGGGTATTGTGGGTGAAAGCGGTTCGGGCAAATCGACGCTGGGCCTGGCGATTCTCAGGCTGATCGGCAGTCAGGGCACCATACGGTTCAAGGGCAACGCGCTAGAATCCTTGTCGCAACAGCAGATCCGTCCGCTGCGCAGGCAGATGCAAGTTGTTTTCCAGGACCCGTTTGGCAGTTTGAGTCCGCGTATGTCGGTGTCTGAAATCGTTGGCGAAGGCTTGCGAATCCACGGCATGGGTACGGCCGCCGAACAGCAGACGGCGATCATCGAAGCGCTCAAAGAGGTTGGTCTGGACCCGGATACCCGGCACCGCTACCCTCACGAGTTCTCCGGTGGCCAGCGCCAGCGGATCGCCATTGCACGTGCGCTGGTCTTGAAGCCGGCGCTGATTTTGCTGGACGAGCCGACCTCGGCCCTCGACCGGACCGTACAGCGTCAGGTCGTCGAGTTGCTTCGCTCGCTGCAAACCAAGTACAACCTGACGTATTTGTTCATCAGCCATGACCTGGCTGTCGTCAAAGCGCTAAGCCACCAGTTGATGGTGGTCAAGCAAGGCCAAGTGGTCGAACAGGGTGCAGCGCAGGATATCTTCGCCGCACCGCAACATCCTTATACACAGCAGCTGCTGGAGGCCGCCTTTTTGGCGCCGGTAGCTGTCGATTAACCTGAAGAGGAACAACACATGGGTTTTCTCGCCGGTAAGCGCGTCCTGATCGTCGGTGTCGCCAGTAAACTGTCCATCGCATCCGGCATTGCCGCCGCCATGCATCGTGAAGGCGCAGAGCTTGCCTTCACCTACCAGAACGACAAACTCAAGGGTCGTGTCGAAGAGTTCGCCGCAGGCTGGGGTTCGGGTCCTGAGCTGTGCTTCCCTTGCGACGTGGCCAGCGACGAAGAGATCAACAAGGTCTTCGAAGAGCTGAGCAAGAAATGGGACGGCCTGGACGTGATCGTTCACTCGGTCGGCTTCGCGCCTGGCGATCAGCTCGATGGCGACTTCACCGAAGCCACCACGCGCGAAGGTTTCCGCATCGCTCATGACATCAGCGCCTACAGCTTCGTGGCCCTGGCCAAGGCCGGTCGCGAAATGATGAAGGGCCGTAATGGCAGCCTGCTGACCCTGTCCTACCTGGGCGCAGAGCGCACCATGCCCAACTACAACGTCATGGGCATGGCCAAGGCCAGCCTGGAAGCCGGCGTTCGTTACCTGGCCGGCAGCCTCGGCCCGGAAGGTACTCGCGTCAATGCTGTATCGGCCGGCCCGATCCGCACCCTGGCCGCGTCAGGCATCAAGAACTTCCGCAAGATGCTGGCTGCCAACGAAGCGCAGACTCCTCTGCGCCGCAACGTCACCATCGACGAAGTCGGCAACGCCGGCGCGTTCCTGTGCTCTGACCTGGCGTCGGGCATCAGCGGTGAAATCATGTACGTCGACGGCGGCTTCAACACCACCGCGATGGGCAGCATGGACGAGTGATACGGTAAACGCCGCTCCTCGCGAGCGGTACTTTCCCGGACTCAAAAAGAAGGCCGCTCAATGAGCGGCCTTCTTTATTTGCGCGTTTCGAGATTAGAACTTCTCGATCTTCGCCTTGCTTTCCAGCTGTGCACGGTACGCCGCGAAATCCTGTTGCCCCTCGCGGGAGGCAAGGAAGCGACGATATTGTGCCTTCTCGGCATCGGTCGGCGCAGCCGCCTGATTGACGCCATTGAGACGGACGATCACGAAGCTGCCATCCGACGCAGTGATGCTGGCGAACTCCGGCTTGTCCTTACCTGTCGGCTTGGGCATGCGGAACAGCGTCTGCAGCACTTGAGGGTCAACCCCTTCCTGACTGCGAGTGACCGCTTCCATCATCTTCCAGTCACGACCTTCCTGCTTGGCCGCCAACGGGATCTTGCCGTCACGCAGACCGGCCAGCAGCGCCTCGCCCTTGGCCTTGGCAGCGGCCGAAGCATGCTCCTTGACCAGTTGAGCGCGAATCGAGCTGGCAACGCTCTCAAGTGGCAACTGCTGCGGTTGCAAGTGCTCTTTGGAGCGCACCACCACAACGGTTTCCGGATCCAGCTCAAGCGTGTTGCTGTTGGCGCCTTCTTCCAGCACTTCAGGGCTGAATGCCGCCTGGATGACCGCGCGGTTGGCCGTCAGGCCTTCGCCGCCTTCACGACCAAACGGTGCAGTGGTCTGAACCTTCAGGCCCAGGTCCTGTGCCGGCTGGGACAAGTCCGACGATTCAAACGCCGAGTCTTCCAGTTGCTTGGTCACTTCGACAAACTTCTGCTCGACCAGCTGCGATTTCAAATCGTTGGTCAGCTTGCCTTTCAGACTGGCAAAGGTCGGCACCGAAGGTGCTTCAACGCCCAGCAGCTTGATCAGGTGCCAGCCGAAGTCGGTGCGCACCGGCTGCGAAACCTGGTCCTTGTTCAAGGCATACAGCGCCTCTTCGAAAGCCGGGTCATAGACACCCTTGCCTGCGTAGCCCAGATCACCGCCCTTGTTAGACGAACCAGGATCCTGCGAGTATTCCTTGGCCAGTGCCGCGAAATCCTCACCCTTGGCCAGACGCTGCTGAATTTCTTCAATCTTCGCCTTGGCCTGCTCGTCATTCAGCTTGTCGTTCACTTCGATCAGGATGTGTGCCGCACGACGCTGTTCGGACAGATTGGCTATTTCCTTCTGATAAGCCGCCTGCAAGTCCTCGTCCTTGACCTGCACCTTGTCGAAGAAGGACGACTTCTTCAATTCGATGTAGTCGAGTACGACCTGCTCAGGGCTCATGAACTCCTTGGCATGCTCCTCGTAGTGAGCCTTGACTTCGTCATCGGTCACCTTGACCGCCGAGGTATCGGCAGGCAGGGTCAGCGACGCAAAATCACGGGTCTGCTTTTCGAGGCGTGCGAAGGCTTCAACCTGTGCGTCGGTTACAAAGGCACTGCCGGCAACACCTGCACGCACCTGACCGATGAGCATTTCCTGACCCAGCATCTGGCGGAACTGCAGACGGCTGTAACCCAACTGGCGAATGACCTGATCGAAACGGTCTGCGCTGAACTTGCCATCCACCTGAAACTCAGGCGTCTGCAAAAGCTGCTGATCCAGTGCCGCGTCGGAAAACGAGAACTTGGCATCCGCCGCGCCTTGCAGCAGCAGCTTGCGGTCGATCAGGCCCTTGAGCGCTGATTCGCGCAACAGCTTTTCATCCAGCATGGCAGGATCGAAATCCTTGCCCAACTGTTGCGAAAGCTGTTGAGCCAACTGGCGGCGCTGCATGTCGACGGCCTGGCTCAACTCATTCTGAGAGATGTCCTCGCCGTTGACTTCAGCCGCGTTCTGCTTGTTGCTGGTAGCGGTAAACATCGCTTCGATGCCGGTGAAGGCCATCAAGGCGATGATGAGTCCGATAATTGTCTTGGCAATCCAGCCTTGTGAATTGTCCCTGATGTTCTGCAGCATTGCGTCCCCCAAAACGGTTGTACTGACTAACCAACCGCGGAGCGTGGGTAGAAAGCGGATAGAAGAAAGGCGCATCCGAGGATGCGCCTTCTCGTAACTGACGAAGCGGTAGGGCTCGAACCCTTCGGTGTCGCAACCGAATGCACCACCGCTCCGCTACTGGATCAGGACAGGCCCGATCCAGCGGGCAAAGGCATCGAGAGGCTTAGTTGACAGCTTCTTTGAGAGCTTTACCGGCTTTGAAACCTGGTTTCTTGGCAGCAGCGATTTCCAGCGTCTTGCCAGTCTGAGGGTTGCGACCGATGCGAGCAGGACGATCAGTCACGGAGAACGTACCAAAGCCAACCAAAACAACCGAGTCGCCAGCCTTCAGAGCGCCAGTGACGGATTCGATCACTGCGTCCAGCGCACGGCCAGCAGCAGCTTTCGGGATATCAGCAGATGCAGCGATAGCATCAATCAGTTCCGACTTGTTCACTCTAAGTCCCCTTATCTCTATTTTGAGTATGTTTCTAAGTTTTAGGTGTTAAGCAAAACGAGCGCTGGAAGGCTTGCCGGTGATTGCTTTAAAGAGCCGCTTTATAACAAGGGCTCTAAAAAGCTGTCAAGGAAGCCTGCCCAGACTTAATGCGTGCTAATTCTGTCCTTAGAGTCAGACTCGCGCTTCTCTTCCTTGGCGACCAGATCTGTAGCCACGTCCGGCAAAGGCTCCGGCGCGTATTGCAGCGCAATTTGCAGGACTTCGTCAATCCATTTAACGGGCTTGATCTGCAGATCCTGCTTGATATTGTCAGGAATCTCCTTCAAATCACGCACGTTTTCTTCTGGAATGATCACCGTCTTGATTCCACCACGGTGTGCGGCCAGAAGTTTTTCCTTCAAACCACCAATCGCCAGCACTTGACCACGCAGGGTAATTTCGCCCGTCATTGCCACATCTGCCCGCACAGGAATCTGTGTAAGCGCCGAAACAAGTGCGGTGCACATGCCCACGCCAGCACTCGGTCCATCCTTCGGCGTGGCGCCTTCCGGCATGTGAATATGCGTGTCGTGTTTCTCGTGGAAATCAGCGGGGATGCCCAGGCTACGGGCGCGGCTGCGAACCACTGTCTGGGCTGCGGTAATGGATTCGACCATGACATCACCCAGCGAACCGGTCTTGATCAACTGCCCCTTGCCCGATACGACCGCCGCTTCGATGGTCAGTAGTTCGCCGCCCACCTGAGTCCACGCCAGGCCGGTGACCTGACCGATCTGATCCTGCTGCTCTGCCAGCCCGTAGCGGAACTTGCGCACGCCCAGGAAGTGCTCGAGCATGTCGGCAGTGACCTGCACCGCGAAACGTTTTTCCATCGCGTGCTCTTTGACCGCCTTGCGGCAGACCTTGGCAATCTGCCGCTCAAGCCCGCGCACACCCGCTTCACGGGTGTAGTAACGGATGATGTCGCGGATCGCTTCCTCGTCAAAACTGATCTCGCCTTTCTTCAAGCCGTTGGCCTGAATCTGCTTGGGCGAGAGGTACTTGACGGCGATGTTGATCTTTTCGTCTTCGGTGTAGCCCGGCAGGCGAATGACTTCCATCCGGTCCAGCAGCGCTGGCGGAATGTTCATCGAGTTCGACGTGCAGAGGAACATCACGTCCGAAAGATCGTAGTCGACCTCAAGGTAGTGATCGTTGAAATTGTGGTTCTGCTCGGGATCAAGCACCTCGAGCAGTGCCGACGCCGGATCGCCACGCATGTCACTGCCCATCTTGTCGATTTCGTCAAGCAGGAACAGCGGGTTGCGAACGCCCACCTTTGTCATCTTTTGTATCAATCTTCCTGGCATCGAACCGATGTAAGTCCGGCGATGACCACGAATTTCAGCCTCGTCACGCACGCCACCCAGTGCCATACGCACAAATTTGCGATTGGTCGCGTTGGCGATGGACTCCGCCAGGGAGGTTTTACCCACACCTGGAGGACCTACCAGACACAGCACAGGGCCGCGAATCTTCTTCACGCGCTTTTGCACAGCGAGGTATTCGAGGATGCGTTCCTTGACCTCGTCCAGACCATAATGGTCGGCATCGAGAATCGCTTCGGCGCGCGCAAGGTCCAGACGTACCTTGCTTTGCGCCTTCCACGGCACCTGAACCAGCCAGTCGATGTAGGAGCGAACCACAGTCGCTTCGGCCGACATCGGTGACATTTGCTTGAGCTTGTTCAGCTCGGCATTCGCCTTGGTCAGAGCGTCCTTGGGCAGGCCGGCAGCGTCGATGCGCTTTTTCAGCTCTTCGATCTCGTTGTGGCCTTCGTCGCCATCGCCCAGTTCCTTCTGAATGGCCTTCATCTGCTCATTCAGGTAGTACTCGCGCTGGCTGCGCTCCATTTGCTTCTTCACACGACCGCGAATGCGTTTTTCAACCTGCAGCAGGTCGATTTCGGCATCCAGCAAGGCCAGCACGTGCTCGACACGGGCTGACAGATCGATAATCTCGAGGATTTCCTGCTTCTGCTCGATTTTGAGCGCCATGTGCGCTGCCATGGTGTCGACCAGGCGGCCAGGCTCATCGATGCTGTTAAGCGACGACAGGACCTCTGCCGGGACTTTCTTGCCCAGTTGCACGTATTGCTCGAACTGAGCCAGCAGGCTGCGCACGAACACTTCGGATTCACGATCCGGTGCGTCGACTTCTTCGATCAGCGCGACGTCTGCTCGGTAGTGGCCATCGACTTCGATGAAACGCTCTACCGAACCACGCTGCTCACCTTCGACCAGCACCTTGACGGTGCCATCGGGCAGCTTGAGCAATTGCAATACGGTGGCAATGGTGCCGACGCTGTACAGAGCCTTTTCATCAGGATCGTCGTCAGCCGGATTTCTTTGCGCGAGCAGCAGGATCTGCTTGTCGCCTGTCATTGCCGCTTCAAGGGCTTCGATAGACTTCTCGCGCCCCACGAACAGCGGGATAACCATGTGCGGATAAACCACGACATCACGCAATGGCAAGAGAGGCAATTCAATAGTGGTCTTCATGATTTCGCCTCTACGGCGGCCAATTGGCCGGGACAGATGGAATTAGCTTGAAGCCAAGATGGGGGTAGCGTCCAAAAAAAACAAGCTCTAGAGGCGCGACCCGCCAAGATCAGTTTCTTCATACAAAACGAATGAGCGGCTTAAAAATGCAAAAGGGGACCAAAAAGGCCCCCTTCAGTATTACTTCACGCCTATGAACATGCGTTTATGCGTCGGGAGCAACCTTGGCAGGCGGCTCACTGTTTTCGTAGATCAACAGCGGCTTGGACGTGCCATCGATAACGCTTTCGTCGATCACCACCTTGCTCACATCGCTCTGCGACGGGATTTCGTACATGGTGTCGAGCAGAACGCCTTCGAGAATCGAACGCAGGCCACGGGCACCGGTCTTGCGCTCCAGCGCGCGACGGGCAACCGATTTCAGCGCATCGGTACGGAACTCGAGGTCCACACCTTCCATCTCGAACAGCTTGGCATACTGCTTGGTCAGCGCGTTCTTCGGCTCGGTGAGGATCTGTATCAACGCAGCCTCATCCAGCTCGTCCAGCGTCGCAAGCACCGGCAGACGGCCCACGAACTCGGGGATCAGACCGAACTTGACGAGATCGTCAGGCTCGACTTCACGCAGCGACTCGCCAACCTTCTTACCCTCCTCCTTGCTGCGAACCTCGGCGTTGAAGCCGATGCCGCCACGGGTGGAACGGTTCTGAATGACCTTTTCCAGGCCCGAGAAGGCGCCACCGCAGATAAAGAGGATATTACGCGTGTCCACCTGCAGGAATTCCTGCTGCGGGTGCTTGCGACCACCTTGAGGCGGAACGGAAGCCACGGTGCCCTCGATCAGTTTCAGCAAGGCTTGCTGCACGCCTTCACCGGACACGTCACGAGTGATTGAAGGGTTGTCGGATTTGCGCGAAATCTTGTCGATTTCGTCGATGTAGACAATACCCATCTGGGCCTTCTCGACATCGTAATCACATTTCTGCAACAGCTTCTGGATAATGTTTTCGACGTCCTCACCCACATAACCGGCTTCGGTCAGGGTGGTGGCGTCAGCAATGGTGAACGGCACGTTAAGCAGGCGAGCCAGTGTCTCGGCCAGCAGCGTCTTGCCGGAGCCCGTAGGGCCGATCAGCAGGATGTTGCTTTTGCCCAGTTCGACGTCGTCGTTCTTCTTGTCACGCTGATTCAAACGCTTGTAGTGGTTGTACACCGCTACTGCGAGAACCTTTTTGGCACGTTCCTGACCGATGACGTACTGGTCAAGGATGCCGCTGATTTCTTTAGGCGAAGGCAATTTATGCGCGCTGCTTTCGGCCTGGGCTTCCTGCACCTCCTCACGGATGATGTCATTGCACAGGTCGACGCACTCGTCGCAGATAAAGACCGAGGGGCCGGCAATCAATTTGCGCACTTCATGCTGGCTTTTGCCACAGAAGGAGCAATAGAGCAATTTGCCGTTGTCCTCGCCGTTGCGGGTGTCAGTCATTCGATCGATCCAATCCGGTAGGCTTGCAACACAAGATGAAGGCTATTGCGGGCTTTTTCAAGTCCGCAGGCGGTCGGTTGTGCCGACCCCCTACATTTTGAGCCGCTTAGGCAGGCATTTGACGCTTGTTGATCACCGAGTCGATCAGGCCGTATTCGGCTGCACGCTCTGCGCTCATGAAGTTGTCACGCTCGGTATCGCGCTCGATGGTTTCGAGGCTCTGGCCGGTGTGATGCGCCAGCAGCGAGTTGAGACGATGACGAATGTGCAGGATTTCCTTGGCATGGATGTCGATGTCCGACGCCTGGCCCTGGAAACCGCCCAGCGGCTGGTGAATCATCATCCGCGAGTTGGGCAGGCAATGACGCTTGCCTTCTGCACCGCCGGCCAGCAGGAATGCACCCATGCTGCAAGCCTGACCGATACAGATGGTCGAAACGTCCGGCTTGATGAACTGCATGGTGTCGTAGATCGACATGCCTGCAGTCACCGAACCGCCCGGCGAGTTGATGTAGAGATGGATATCCTTGTCCGGGTTTTCCGCTTCAAGGAAGAGCAGTTGTGCCGCGATAAGGTTGGCCATGTAGTCCTCTACCGGACCAACCATAAAGATGACTCGCTCCTTGAGAAGGCGCGAATAGATGTCATAGGCGCGTTCGCCACGGGCGGACTGCTCGATAACCATCGGGACCAGGCCGCCAGCGGCCTGGATGTCAGAGTTCTGCTGAATATAAGAATTGCGGGACATGTCCTGCATTCACTCCCAAATAGTCGAGTCTTGAATACGCACAAGCCAGCGCGAAGGCTGGCTTGTGGGTGTTTTCGCACGAAAAGAGAAATCAGTCGGCTTTTGGAGCTTCCACCGGCTTGACAGCTTCTTCGTAGGAGACCGATTTGTCGGTCACGCTAGCTTTCTGCAAAACAGTATCTACAACTTGCTCTTCAAGCACAACAGAACGTACCTCGTTCATTTGCTGCTCGTTCTTGTAGTACCAGGCAACGACCTGCTCAGGCTCCTGATAGGCGGAGGCCATTTCCTGAATCATTTCGCGAACGCGAGCGTCATCAGGCTTGAGGTCGAACTGCTTGACGACCTCGGCAACGATCAGACCCAGCTCGACGCGGCGCTTGGCCTGCTCTTCGAACAGCTCTGCCGGCAGCTGGTCAGGCTTGATGTTGCCGCCGAACTGCTGAACGGCCTGCACACGCAGACGGTTGACTTCGTTTTCCAGCAGCGCTTTAGGCACTTCGATCGGGTTGGCGGCCAGCAGACCGTCCATGACCTGATTCTTGACCTTGGACTTGATCGCCTGACGCAGCTCGCGCTCCATGTTCTTGCGAACTTCGGTGCGGAAGCCTTCGATACCGGTTTCCTTGATACCGAACTGCTTGAAGAACTCTTCGTTCAGCTCAGGCAGCTTTGGCTCGGAAACGGTGTTGACGGTCACGGTGAACTCGGCAGCCTTGCCGGCCAGCTCGAGGTTCTGATAGTCCTCAGGGAAGGTCACGTTCAGAACGCGCTCTTCACCGGCCTTGGCGCCAACCAGACCGTCTTCGAAACCAGGGATCATGCGGCCGGAACCCAGAACCAGCTGGGTGCCGGTAGCGGAACCGCCAGCGAACACTTCGCCGTCGACCTTGCCGACGAAATCGATGTTCAACTGGTCTTCGTTCTGGGCAGCACGATCAGCCACTTCGAAACGAACGTTCTGCTTGCGCAGCACTTCAAGCATGTTGTCGAGATCGCTGTCAGCCACGTCGGCAGACAGGCGCTCTACGGAGATGCTGTCGAAGCCGGCAACGGTGAATTCCGGGAATACTTCGAAAGTAGCCACGTATTCCAGATCTTTGCCTTTTTCGAACGACTTGGGCTCTACAGCAGGAGCACCGGCCGGGTTCAGCTTCTGCTCAACCACAGCTTCATAAAAAGTAGCCTGAATCAGATCGCCCAGTGCTTCCTGACGTGCGCCGTCCTCGTAACGCTGACGAATCACGCTCATAGGCACCTTGCCAGGGCGGAAGCCCGGGATCTTGGCTTTACGCGCGGTCTGTTGCAGACGCTTGTTGACTTCAGTCTCGATGCGCTCGGCAGGTACGCCAATGGTCATGCGGCGCTCAAGAGCGGAAGTGTTTTCAACAGAAACTTGCATGGATATTCCTCGTTGCACAGACGTTAGCCGGCCGTTTCCGACCCCAGAATCAAGGGCATGCATTCTAGTGGGTCAAACTCAAGAAGTCACCCTACTGAAAAAGGGCGGGTTAACAAGAAGGAATCGGCCTACAGCCGGGCGAGATGGAAATGACCCTCTCACTAACCGCGACAGGTCTGGCACAGCTTCCTTTATATAAGGACGCATCCGCACAAGACGATCACCGACTCCATCTACACAGCGCCCCACTCGACCAGTGGTAATGTGACCACCGAACCAGCGAAACGTTAAAACGAATACCTTGAAACAAAAAAACCGCTCAAGGCGGCCATTTCGTGCAGCCGAGGAGCTCTCGCCCCGGCAATCCAGGCTCCGGCGGATGGCGATTACAAAATCAACCAAATACCTGCTCCAACTTCGAAGCCTTATTCAACCCGGCGCGCATCGTACACAACGCAGCGATGCCGCGCCACCCATGGCAAGCAATTGACCGGACTGGCCTTTTTTACTCAGGCGGGTCGCGCAACCGCCTGACAACGAACAGGGGGGGGGCAAATACCCCCCGGCTCGGCGATCGCCCTCCGTTCATCAATAACTGAAACTTATGGCAATAACCCCACTTCGCACATATCAAGCATCCAGGCGACGGCGCTGCAAGTTATCGGGGACAAGACTTTTGCTGACCTGACACCTACAAAACATCGACACGCGAAACACCTGAACTTTTATAACCACCTCGACACAAGCTCATAACAGCGGGACTTTCATGTCAATTCGCCTGAAAGCGATGGATCGCAGCGAGCGGCATGCAAAGCCGGCCTCCCACCTGACGCACGGAAAGATCAAGCCAGCCGGATCGCCTGGATCATTCAACGGGAGAACCTGGTCAACCCCGGAGCCTGGCGACCCTGCACCCTTGTGCTGCAGGGCTAAGCACTCCATAATCCGACCCCTGATTTTGCTGTCCGAGCAGCGGGGACAGAGGCTGCGACGACGATGAATCATATAATCTCCGCCTCGCGTCAATGCGCTGCCAAACCGTTAAAACCACTCAGCCCCTCCCCACAACATCGACATCTCCCAGGAAAAATCATGCTCAAGATGATTGCTGCAGTAAGTGTTCTCGCTATAACTTCAGCGATCATGACGGGGTGCAATGATAAAGACGGGAGCAAAGAAAGCGCAGCCAAAGTCACAAACTATGCAACAGACAAGTGCGCTATCGACTCGATTGGCGGAAAGACCGGCTCAACTGTCTATTTAGCCAAAGGCATGGCCCAGTTCAACGGATGGGCCATCGACACAGCCAACCAGCGCGCCCCCAAGGAAATCAGACTTCGCCTGACGGGCTACAAAGGCACCCCCGTCACGTTCAAAGATCCTGTGATCGTGGACCGCCCTGATCTGATCAAAGCGTTCGGCAATGAAAACTTCCTGAAATCAGGCTTTTCATTCTCTGCCGATTTATCCTCACTGGAATCCGGCGGCTACAGCGTAGTCACTGAAATTCCGGGCGAGCACTCATCACTTCTGTGCCAATCCAAGGTTTTGCTGGTTATCGAATAAGCATACAGCCTCCATCAGGCTGAAATTGCAGTCCAGCGCGCCGCGAGCATGAACTACCGCTCGCGCCGCCGCAGCCTCTCCCCCTCAGCCATCGCCGACCAGATCAAAATTCGCACCACCTCACAGACACAGCCAAAACCGCAGATAAAACTGCCTAATGAGAAATCCAGGACAACAAAAAGCCCGCACTTGGCGGGCTTCTCTTGGCTTTCGCGGTGCTCACTGGAACCCGGCGAAAGTACATCTGGTGCGGACGGAGAGACTCGAACTCTCACACCTTGCGGCGCTGGAACCTAAATCCAGTGTGTCTACCAATTCCACCACATCCGCATTTCAGACTTTTAAAGCAAAGGCGCCAGACTATGAATCTGGCGCCCTTCTTAATATGGGGTGGACGATGGGGTTCGAACCCACGACCGCAGGAGTCACAATCCTGTGCTCTACCAACTGAGCTACGCCCACCATATTGCGCGTGACGATACAACCTACTTGCTGTGCCAAAGCTGCCTTGAATGGCGCACCCGGCAGGACTCGAACCTGCGACCATCCGCTTAGAAGGCGGATGCTCTATCCAGCTGAGCTACGGGCACTTATATAATTTGTACTCTTGCGATAACAAACTAAAAGGCTTTCAATCAATCACACCGAGCTGATTTGCAACTCTGCCTGACCGAATCAACCAGTGCTAGCTTAACCAGTGCTGGGCTCTGCCCGGCAAGTGCGACGAATCTTATAGACGCCCCCTGGGGTCGTCAACCTTTTTTTGAAAAAAATTCAGCTAGATAAAGGAGTTAGCTGAATATACAAAGCAATCGCCTTTGCCCTCGCGTCATGTCATGAGAGAATGCGCGCTCATTTTTTTCCTCTCGATGGTTAACCACGCGTCATGACTGCAAAACTAATCGACGGCAAGGCGATCGCCGCCAGCCTGCGCCAGCAGATCGCCAAACGTGTCGCCGAACGTAGCCAGCAAGGTCTGCGTACGCCGGGCCTCGCGGTGATTCTGGTCGGCAGCGACCCCGCCTCCCAGGTCTATGTCTCTCACAAGCGCAAGGACTGCGAGGAAGTCGGTTTTATCTCCCAGGCTTACGACTTGCCCGCTGATACCACTCAGGCAGCACTGACCGATCTGATCGACCGCCTCAATGAGGATGCCGCTGTCGACGGCGTCCTGCTGCAACTGCCCTTGCCCGCGCACCTTGACGCTTCGCTGCTGCTGGAGCGCATTCGCCCGGACAAGGACGTGGACGGTTTCCATCCTTATAACGTGGGTCGCCTCGCCCAGCGCATTCCGCTGCTGCGTCCGTGCACGCCCAAAGGCATCATGACCCTGCTCGAAAGCACCGGTGTCGACCTGTACGGTCTGGATGCCGTCGTCGTCGGCGCGTCCAACATCGTCGGCCGCCCGATGGCGATGGAACTGCTGCTGGCGGGCTGCACCGTCACGGTGACCCACCGTTTCACCAAGGATCTGGCAGGCCACGTGGGTCGTGCCGATCTTGTGGTAGTTGCCGCCGGCAAGCCGGGCCTCGTCAAAGGCGAATGGATCAAGCAGGGCGCGATCGTCATTGATGTCGGCATCAATCGCCAGGAAGACGGCAAGCTGGTAGGCGACGTGGTTTACGAGACTGCCCTGCCCCGCGCCGGCTGGATCACTCCGGTTCCAGGCGGCGTCGGCCCCATGACCCGCGCCTGCCTGCTGGAAAACACGCTGTACGCGGCAGAAACCCTGCACGACTGATCAGCCTGCGGCGATAAAAAACGGCACCTTGAAGGTGCCGTTTTTTTTACCTCGACAAAACCTTACTTCTTGGCTGCCTCCCAGCTTTTCAGCAGGTCAGCGTAGGCGATGGTTTCACCCTTGGGTTTCTCGTTGGCCAGCTTACGCTGTGGCGCGAGGAACTTGCCGTTGCTCTCTTCGGCCTTTTTGTACCAGGCTTCTGCAGTGGTTTCCGGATTCATCTTCGGCGCACACTTGCTGGCTTCCTGAACCTTGGAACGCTCGATGCGCGTCATGATTGCATCCTGGTCCTTGGCCAGACCGTCGAGGGCCTCCTGCGCAGTCTTCTCGCCGGTGACCGCCTCGGCCACATGGCTCCACCACAGCTGTGCCAGCTTCGGATAGTCAGGCACATTGGTGCCGGTAGGCGACCATTGCACGCGTGCCGGGCTGCGATAGAACTCCACCAGACCACCCAGTTTAGGCGCCAGCTCGGTCATCTCCTTGGAATTGATATCCGACTCGCGAATCGGCGTCAGGCCGACGATGGTTTTCTTCAGCGAAACGCTTTTCGAGGTCACGAATTGCGCATACAGCCAGGCGGCCAGGCGCTTTTTCTCGTCGGACGACTTCAGGAACGTCCATGAACCGACGTCCTGATAGCCGAGCTTCATGCCTTCTTTCCAGTAAGGGCCTTTTGGCGAAGGCGCCATGCGCCACTTCGGCGTGCCGTCAGCATTCATCACCGGCAGGCCTGGCTTGGTCATGTCGGCAGTAAAGGCGGTGTACCAGAAGATTTGTTGCGCGACGTTACCCTGCGAAGGCACCGGTCCGGATTCGGAGAAGGTCATGCCCGCAGCTTCCGGCGGCGCATAGGCTTTCAGCCAGTCGATGTATTTCTGTGTGGCGAACACTGCCGCCGGGCCGTTGGTGTCACCACCCCGGGTAATGCTGGAGCCGACCGGATGGCAGTCTTCGACACGAATACCCCACTCGTCCACCGGCAGACCGTTAGGCAAACCCTTGTCGCCGCTGCCGGCCATGGAGAACCAGGCATCGGTGAAACGCCAGCCCAGTGACGGGTCTTTCTTGCCATAGTCCATGTGACCGAAGACTTTCTTGCCGTCGATCTCCTTGACGTCTTCGCTGAAGAACTTGGCAATGTCCTCGTAAGCCGACCAGTTGACCGGAACGCCCAACTCATAGCCGTACTTGTCCTTGAATTTCTTTTTCAGGTCGGGACGTTCGAACCAGTCGGCACGGAACCAGTACAGATTGGCGAACTGCTGATCAGGCAGCTGATAAAGCTTGCCGTCTGGAGCGGTGGTAAACGAGGTGCCGATGAAGTCTTTCAGGTCCAGCGTCGGCGAGGTGACTTTACTGCCTTCCGGACTGGCCATCAGATCCGTCAGAGACAGGGCCTTGCCGTAGCGGAAGTGCGTACCGATCAGGTCCGAGTCGTTGACCCAGCCGTCATAGATGCTCTTGTCCGACTGCATGGCGGTCTGCAGCTTTTCGATGACATCACCTTCCTGCAGCAAGTCATGGGTGACTTTGATACCGGTGATTTCGGTGAACGCCTTGGCCAGGGTCTTGGATTCGTATTCATGGGTGGTCAGGGTTTCCGACACCACCTTGATGTCCATGCCACGAAACGGCTTGGCAGCTTCGATGAACCACTTCAGCTCTTTCAACTGCTCGTCATCGGAAAGCGTACTCGGCTTGAACTCCTTCGCCCATTCCTTTGCCTTATCTTCGTACTTATCCGCCCAGGCTGAAACACTCAACCCGCTGAGCATGATCATGGTTGCCAGCGTCACGCTATGTTGCAGCTTGTTTTTCTTATTGAACATAGTCATCTCCAGGTTGCTTTCATGTAGTCCCGCTTTTCCAATGCCGCCGACCGGATCACCCCGGCAACCGCGCCCGGCCGCTCTCTAACCCCATCGCATCACCACCAACAGCCACACCAGGGAAGCCCCGGACGCGATCCAGATGTTCCAGTCCGTCGCGCCGATTACCAGCAAATGCAGATAAGCGCTGCCCAGAAGCCCAATGAAAAGACGGTCGCCACGGGTGGTGGCAATCGGCAGAAAACCACGACGCTCGATACTTGCCGAGCGCAATTCCCATACGGTCATCCCTGCCAGCAGCAGCGCAATGCTGATGAAGAAGGCCGCAGTGGGCAGTGTCCAGGACATCCACTCCATTTTTTCGACTCCTCAGACACGACCAAGAGCAAAGCCCTTGACCACATGGTTGCGAACGAACCAGATCACCAGCATGCCCGGCAGAATGGTCAACACCCCTGCCGCCGCCAGCACCCCCCAATCGATACCCGATGCCGACACGGTGCGGGTCATCACCGCAGCGATCGGCTTGGCGTTCACCGACGTCAGGGTGCGCGCCAGCAACAGCTCGACCCAAGAGAACATGAAGCAGAAAAACGCGGTGACGCCGATACCCGAACCAATCAGTGGAATGAAAATCTTCACGAAAAACTTGGGAAAGCTATAACCGTCGATGTAGGCCGTTTCGTCGATTTCCTTGGGAACGCCGGACATGAAGCCCTCCAGAATCCATACAGCCAGCGGAACGTTGAACAGGCAGTGCGCCAGTGCCACGGCGATGTGCGTGTCAAACAGGCCGATGGACGAATACAGCTGAAAAAACGGCAGCAGGAAGACTGCCGGTGGCGCCATGCGGTTGGTCAGCAGCCAGAAGAACAGGTGCTTGTCGCCGAGAAAACGATAGCGTGAAAACGCGTAGGCTGCCGGCAATGCGACGCTTAGCGATATCACGGTATTGAGGCACACGTAGTACAGCGAGTTGAGGTAACCGCTGTACCAGCTCTCGTCGGTGAAGATCACCTTGTAGTTGGCCAGGGTGAAATCCTGCGGCCACAGGGTCAGGCCACCGAGGATCTCGGTATTGGTCTTGAACGACATATTGATCAGCCAGTAGATCGGCACCAGCAGAAACAACAGGTAAATCCACAGCGGTATGATTTTGCGCAGACTCATGACCAGCCCCTCAATTCTTTTCGCTGTGAGTCATGGCGGTGTAGAACACCCATGACACCAACAGAATGATCAGGAAATACACCAGCGAGAACGCGGCCGCAGGCCCCAGGTCGAACTGCCCGAGCGCCATGGTGGTCAGGGTCTGACTGAGGAAAGTGGTGGAGTTACCCGGCCCGCCACCGGTCAGCACGAACGGCTCGGTGTAGATCATGAAGCTGTCCATGAAGCGCAACATCACCGCAATCAGCAGCACGCTTTTCATTTTGGGCAACTGGATATGCCGGAAGATCGCCCAGCCTGACGCACGATCGATGCGCGCCGCCTGGTAATACACATCCGGAATCGCCCGCAGCCCCGAATAGCAGAGCAAGGCAACCAGCGAGGTCCAGTGCCAGACATCGATGACCAGCACCGTCACCCAGGCATCCGAGGCATTGGCGGCGTAGTTGTAGTTGATGCCCAGCACGTTGTTCAGCGTGTAACCCAGCAAGCCGATATCACCACGGCCGAAGATCTGCCAGATAGTGCCGACTACGTTCCACGGGATCAGCAGTGGAATGGTCATCACGATCAGGCACAACGACGACCAGCGCCCCTTGGTCGGCATGGTCAGGGCAATCGCGATGCCCAGCGGAATCTCGATCAGCAGCACGCATCCCGAATAGATGAACTGGCGCAACAGCGAGTCGTGCAGTCGCGGGTCCTGCAAGACCTGCCGGAACCAGTCGGTGCCGACGAAATAACGGCTGGACTGGTCGAAAATGTCCTGCACCGAATAGTTGACCACGGTCATCATCGGGATAATCGCGCTGAATGCCACCAGCAGAAACACCGGCATCACCAGCCACCAGGCCTTGTTGTTCTGAACCTTACGCATGGGACACCTCACTGGCAGGGCCGGCTTCGATCAGGTAATCATCTGCATAGAGCATCAGCCATTGCCCCGGAAAGCTGATCCAGGCCTGGCCTTGCGGCACCGGTTTGTCTTCCTGCAGACGCACCTTCAGCAGTTGTCCGGCCAGTTTCAGGGTGATGATCTTGTAAGTGCCGAGGTCTTCCACATAGGTCACGTCGGCGCACATCGCATCGTCGTAAGGCCCGTCCCAGACATGCACGAACTCAGGACGAATACCCACTTTCAGCGTTTTCCACGGCGTATTGGCGAGCTTCTGCTGCAACGACTCAGGCAGCGGCAGGTGAATATCGGCAAAACCGACGCCGCCCGGCTGCGGCGTGACATCAATCAGATTCATCCCCGGGCTACCGATGAAATAGCCGACAAAGGTGTGCGACGGCTTCTCGAACAGCTCCCGCGGCGTGCCGAACTGGACGATCTGTCCGCCATACATCACGGCGATCTTGTCGGCGAAGGTCGACGCCTCCAGTTGATCGTGGGTGACGTAGACCATGGTGATATTGAACTGCTCGTGGATCTGCTTGAGCTTGCGCCGCAGTTTCCACTTCAGGTGCGGGTCGATAACGGTCAGTGGTTCGTCGAAGAGGATCGCCGACACGTCATCGCGCACCAGCCCGCGGCCCATGGAGACCTTCTGCTTTTCGTCCGCGCTTAGGTTGCGCGCCTTCTTTTTCAGCAGCGGCTGCAGGTCCAGGACATCGGCAATTTCGTTGACCTTGATGAGAATCCGCGCCTCGTCCATGCCCTGATTGCGCAATGGAAAGGCCAGATTATCGAACACCGTCATGGTGTCGTAGATCACCGGAAACTGGAAAACCTGAGCGATGTTACGGCGCTCAGGAGGCAGCTCATTGACCACTTTCGAGTCAAAAAGCACCTGCCCCTGCGACGGACTGAGCAGGCCGGAAATGATATTGAGCAGGGTTGACTTGCCACACCCGGAAGGCCCGAGCAGCGCATAAGCACCGCCCTGCTCCCAGACGTGACTCATCTCGCGAATTGCATAGTCGTCAGGACCAGGCTTGGTGCTGTAGCTGTGCGCGAGGTTCTGCAAGCGGATCTCGGCCATCAGGCAACCCTCGCCATACGCAGGCCCGGCGCCTGAATCAGGCCGCCCTGCTGATCGAATACAAACAATTTGTGGGTCGGGATGTACACCCGGATCGCCGCATCGACGTCGTAGGCATGCACGCCCGGCAGATGCAGGACCAGTGAGAACAGCTCGTTGCGCACATGCAGGAAGGTTTCCGAACCACTGATTTCCGCCAGCTCGACAGTAACCGCCAGCTCCAGATCGTCATCGTTGGACGGCACCAGGCTTAAATGGCTGGGGCGCACACCGAAACGATACTCGCCATCGCCGACGGCACGCAGGTCGACGTTGAGCGGGAAGTGCACGAAATTGGCGAAGCTGACTTCATTGCCCTCTATACGGCCCGGCATTAGGTTGATCGGCGGTTCGGAGAACAGCTCGGCGGCCAGCACAGTCGCAGGTCGATGATAGACCTCGGGGGTCTTGCCGCTCTGCACCACCCGCCCTTCATGCAGGATAGTGGTGGTGCCGCCCAGCGCCAGCGCTTCATTGGGCTCGGTGGTGGCGTAGATGGCGATGGTATGGCGAGCGGCAAACAGCTCGCGCATTTCCTGACGCAGCTCTTCGCGCAGCTTGTAGTCGAGGTTGACCAGCGGTTCGTCGAAGAGGATCAGCTCGGCGTCCTTGACCAGCGCCCTGGCCATCGCGGTGCGCTGCTGCTGCCCACCGGACAGTTCGAGGGGATGGCGTTGCAGGAATTTTTCGATGCGTAGCATCTTCGCGGTTTCCTGCACCCGGCTGTGGATCACGTCTTTGGAAAGACCCGCCTGGCGCAGCGGCGAAGCGATGTTTTCGAACACCGTCATGCTCGGGTAATTGATGAACTGCTGATAAACCATCGAGACGTTGCGCAGGCGAACCGGACGATTGGTGACATCGACTCCGTTCATCAGCACTCGCCCGCTGTCCGGCTTGTCCAGCCCGGCCATCAGGCGCATGAGGCTGGTTTTGCCGGACAGGGTGCGCCCCAGCAGAACGTTGAATGATCCCGGCTCAAAGCTCAGGGAAGCGTCGTCGATCCAGACCTGGCCATCGACGGCGCGACTGACATGCTCCAGCGTGAGTGACATGGCGTGCCCTTTGTTGTTTTTTTCTTAAGGGTGAATGCGTGACTGTTTGCAGATAGCGACATTCGTGCCAGCTCAGGCAGATTGCCGGTGAGGCCCGAAACAGAGGGTTCGCCCCTATTCAGGGGACGAAACGGCTTTCACAGCTGAACAATAATGAACAGAAAATACTGAACACTTGAACAAAATGAACATTGACTTTGAACAAAACTGAACGACACTGGACGGACGTTGCGGGCAAGGATGGTCACGCCGACGGGACCTAAAAACAAAAACAATACGTCATATTCGCAGGCATCCTCATGTCTCAAACCAGCGCTTCGCTTGCTCACGACATCATCGTTCAGGATTCATGGACCCGTTGCCGGGACTTCGGCCTCAGTCATCAGACGCGCCCGTCATTCGGCCAATTACCGGGGGCGGAGGTTTCCAGGTTGCTGGAGCGCCATAACGGACTGGTACAGACCACCCATCAGGAGGTCCTGCCGGTCTACGAAAACATTCTCAGCAACTCCAGCTGTCTGATTCTGCTGGCCGACCCTCAAGGTCAGTTGCTCAAGTCATGGGGTGCGCAGCGCTTCGTCGAATCGTCCCAGGCTCAGGGCTTCATGCCAGGTGCCAGCTGGAGCGAGCGCGGCACGGGCACCAATGCCATCGGCACAGCGCTGGCGTGCGAGCAGGCCATTCATATCGAACCGGACGAGCATTTCCTCAAGGCCAACCGCTTCATGACCGGTTCGGCCTCACCGATCTTCGATGCTGATAGGCGCATCATTGCCGTGCTGGATGTGTCCAGTGACAGCTTCCTGCCACCCTCGCACACGCTGGGCATGGTCAAGATGATGAGCCAGTCGGTGGAAAACCGCCTGATCCTCGACCAGTTTCGCGACTCCCACTTCCAGCTGATCTTCAATACCGGTCTGAACAACCTCGACAGCCAGTGGGCCGGCCTGCTGATTTTTGACGAAAGTGGCCAGATCCTGTGCGCCAATCGGCGTGCCGACACTTTGCTGGGGACGGCTCCGGCCGGTGCCAGCATCGAGACGCTGTTCAAATGTCCGATCCTGCAATTGCTCAGCGAAACCGAAGCGCGTCCGTTTGCGCTGCATGCATTTGGCAACAATCGCTTTCAATGCCTGCTCAAGCGCCCGACTCGCAAACCACTGAAGCTGCATTGCGTCCAGGCTGCGCAGGTGCCTGCTGCACCACGAAACCTTGATCTGCAGGCGATCAGCCTGGGCGATGCGAAGGTCGAGAAGGCTGTGCGTCAGGCGCAGCGGCTGCTGGAAAAAGACATCCCGCTGCTCATTCATGGTGAAACCGGGGTCGGCAAGGAAGTCTTTGTCAAAGCCCTGCATCAGGCCAGTGCGCGCGCCAGCCAGCCGCTGATCGCGGTCAATTGTGCGGCGATCCCGGCCGAACTGGTCGAGGCCGAGCTGTTTGGCTATGAAAGAGGCGCCTTCACCGGGGCCAACCAGAAAGGCAGCATCGGCCTGATCCGCAAGGCCGACAAAGGCACGCTGTTTCTGGATGAGGTGGGCGACATGCCGATGCCGGTGCAGGCGCGACTGCTGCGTGTGCTGCAAGAGCGCTGCGTTCAGCCATTGGGCAGCAGCGAGTTGTATCCGGTCGATATTCGCCTGATTTCAGCCACCAACCGAGGCCTGCGCGATCAGGTCCAGGCGGGGCTTTTTCGCCAGGATCTTTATTACCGGATCAGCGGCCTGAGCATCGAACTCCCGCCCCTGCGCGAGCGGACGGACAAACATGCGCTTGTCCAGCGAATCTGGGAGCGGCACCGTGATGCTCATCAGCGCGCGGGCTTCTCCAGAGAAGTGCTTGAGTTGTTCGAGCGTCACCCCTGGCCGGGCAACCTGCGCCAGCTCAACAGTGTGATTCAGGTAGCACTGGCACTGGCCGACGAACAGCCGATCGGCACTGACCATCTGCCCGAGGACTTTCTGCTCGATGCTCACGCGGATGAGGAATGCCGTGCCCCGGTCAGGACTCAGGAGTCGGCCACGCGCCTTCACTCGAGCGAAGACCTCGGCCAATTGTTTCAAGCGGCAGGCGGGAATATTTCACGGCTGGCCAAACGTCTGGGCGTCAGCCGCAACACGCTGTACAAGCGGTTGCGGGAGCAGCGGATCGTTTAGTGTTTGACGCTCGGCAGGCAGCACATCATCGAGGACAGGACGCGGAGCGTCCAGAACAGCATGCCCACGCGGAGTGGGCACGATAGTGTTTCAGGAATAGTCCTTGATCAGTCCGCCAGACGCCAGGTGGTGCCGCCCTTGCCGTCTTCCAGCAGAACGCCCATGGCGGTGATCTGGTCGCGGATACGGTCGGACTCAGCCCAGTCTTTCGCGGCACGCGCAGCCAGACGCGCCTGAATCAGCGCCTCCACTTCAGCCGCATCGACCCGCCCTTCCGCGCCAGCGCGCAAAAAGTCGTCGGCTTCGAGTTGCAGGACACCCAGCACGCTGGCCAGTTGCTTCAAGCGCGCCGCCAGACCCGCCGCTGCTGCGATATCGGATTCGCGCAGACGATTGATCTCGCGAACCATCTCGAACAGCACGGCGCAGGCTTCAGGCGTACCGAAGTCATCGTTCATCGCCGTGCTGAAACGCTCGACGAACGCCTCGCCACCCGCAGGTTCGGCGACCGGCAGGCCCTTGAGCGCGTGATAGAACCGCTCCAGTGCCGCCTTCGACTCACGCAGGCTGTCTTCGGAATAGTTGATCGCGCTGCGGTAGTGGCTCGACACCAGCAGGTAACGCACCACTTCCGGGTGATATTTTTCCAGCACGTCGCGAATGGTGAAGAAGTTGTTCAGGGACTTGGACATCTTCTCGCCATTGATGCGAATCATGCCGCAGTGCAACCAGGCATTGGCGTAGGTCTTGCCGGTGGCCGCTTCGCTCTGGGCGATTTCGTTTTCATGGTGCGGAAACTCGAGGTCGCTGCCGCCGCCATGAATATCGAAGGTCTCGCCCAGGCAGCAGGTCGACATCACCGAGCACTCGATATGCCAGCCTGGACGTCCTGCACCCCAGGGCGACTCCCAGCTCGGCTCGCCCGGCTTGACGCCTTTCCAGAGGACGAAGTCCAGCGGATCTTCCTTGGACTCGTCCACTTCGATGCGAGCACCGATGCGCAGGTCTTCGATCTTCTTGCGCGACAGCTTGCCGTAACCCTGAAACTTGCCGACCCGATAATACACATCGCCATTACCCGGCGCGTAGGCATAGCCCTTGTCGATAAGGGCCTGGATCATGGCGTGCATGCCAGGGATATGATCGGTGGCACGCGGCTCCATGTCCGGCTTGAGGATATTGAGGCGCGCCTCGTCCTCGTGCATGGCATAGATCATGCGCGCGGTCAGTGCGTCGAACGACTCACCGTTTTCCCGCGCCCGGTTGATGATCTTGTCGTCGATATCGGTGATGTTGCGCACATAGGTCAGTTCATAACCACTGAAACGCAGCCAGCGCGTCACCAGATCGAACGCAACCATGCTGCGGCCATGGCCCAGGTGGCAGTAGTCGTACACGGTCATCCCGCAGACGTACATGCGTACCTTGTTGCCATCCAGCGGCTTGAAAACTTCTTTGCTCTTGGTGAGCGTGTTGTAGATAGAAAGCACGTGCTCCCCCTCAAACGTACAGCATCAGGTCCAGGAATCCCGCAACGTCACGGTGCGGTTGAAGACAGGTCGACCAGGTTTGGAGTCCTTGATGTCCGCGCAGAAATAACCTTCGCGTTCGAACTGGAAACGGTCTTCCGGTTGCGCTTGGCCCAACGAGGGCTCGGCGCGACAACCGGTCAGTACTTGCAGGGAGTCCGGGTTGATGTTGTCCAGAAAGCTTGCGCCCTCTTCGGCTTTTTCCGGGTTCGGCGAACGGAACAGGCGATCGTACAGACGCACTTCGCACTCTACGCTCTCGGCGGCTGGCACCCAGTGCACGACGCCCTTGACCTTGCGGCCTTCTGGGTTCTTGCCCAACGTTTCCGGGTCGTAGGAGCAATGCAGCTCGACGATGTTGCCGTCGGCATCCTTGATCGCTTCATCTGCGCGGATCACATAGCTGCCACGCAAACGCACTTCACCGTTCGGCTCCAGACGCTTGTAGCCTTTCGGCGGCTCTTCCATGTAATCGTCGCGGTCGATGTAGAGCTCCCGCGAGAACGGCAGCTCGCGCATGCCCAGGTCTTCTTTGGGGTGGCGCGGCAACTCCAGCTTCTCGATCTGGCCTTCCGGATAATTGGTGATGACCACTTTCAGCGGGCGCAGTACACACATGGCGCGCGGCGCGCTGTGGTCCAGGTCGTCGCGGATGCTGAATTCGAGCATGCCGAAATCGACCACGCCGTCAGAGCGGTTGGTGCCGATCATTTCGCAGAAATTGCGAATCGATTTCGGCGTGTAGCCACGGCGACGGAAGCCCGACAGCGTCGACATGCGCGGGTCGTCCCAACCACTGACGTGCTTCTCGTCGACCAGTTGCTTGAGCTTGCGCTTGCTGGTGATGGTGTAGTTCAGGTTCAGACGCGAGAACTCATACTGACGCGGTTTGCACGGCACCGGCAGGTTGTCGAGGAACCAGTCGTACAGCGGGCGATGGCTCTCGAACTCCAGGGTGCAGATCGAGTGGGTGATGCCTTCGAGGGCATCCGACTGACCGTGGGTGAAGTCATAGATCGGATAGATGCACCACTTGTCGCCGGTCTGATGGTGATGCGCATGACGAATGCGGTAGATGATCGGATCACGCAGGTTCATGTTCGGCGAGGCCATGTCGATCTTGGCGCGCAGTACACGCGCGCCATCCTCGAATTCGCCGGCTTTCATGCGCGCGAACAGGTCGAGGTTTTCCTCGACGCCACGCTCGCGGAACGGACTGTTCTTGCCCGGCTCGGTCAGGGTGCCGCGATATTCGCGCGCCTGCTCGGGGGTCAGATCGTCCACATAGGCCTTGCCTGCCTTGATCAGCTCGACCGCCCAGTCGTGCAACTGGTCGAAATACTGCGAGGCGTAGCGCACTTCGCCCGCCCACTCGAAGCCCAGCCACTTGACGTCACTCATGATGGCGTCGATGTATTCCTGGTCTTCCTTGGCCGGGTTGGTGTCATCGAAACGCAGGTGCGTATCGCCACCGAACTCCTTGGCCAGACCGAAGTTCACGCAGATCGACTTGGCGTGACCGATGTGCAGGTAGCCATTGGGCTCCGGCGGAAAGCGGGTCACGATTTTGCTGTGCTTGCCCGAGTCCAGGTCTGCCTGCACGATAGGACGCAGGAAATTGGTCGGTACGGCTGGACCTGCCTTTGAATGGGCAGCGGGTTCTGGAGTGGGCTTGCTCATAGGATCCTTGGACATACGTGCGCGGCCAGGGTAGGCCGACTAAATCAAAGCGCTTATCATAGCCGAAGCTGTCAAGTCCCTGACAACAGACTGCGTATTTGAAGGCATAAAAGCTGCAAAAGCGCTGAAAAATGTAACCTCGTCTGTAAACTGCGCGTCAGGGTCATAATCTGCCCATTCATGCATGACTAGAGAGCGACTTCCCAAATGCCTAATGTAAAGCTGACTACCAACCACGGCGACATCGTGCTGCAACTGAACGAAGAAAAAGCGCCGCTGACCGTTGCCAACTTCATCGAATACGTTAAAGCCGGCCACTACGAGAACACGGTTTTCCACCGCGTGATCGGCAACTTCATGGTTCAGGGCGGCGGTTTCGAGCCTGGCATGAAAGAAAAGAAAGACAAGCGCCCGAGCATTCAGAACGAAGCCGACAACGGTCTGCCGAACAAGAAGTACAGCGTCGCCATGGCCCGTACCATGGAACCGCATTCGGCCTCTGCGCAGTTCTTCATCAACGTCGCTGACAACGCCTTCCTGAACCACAGCGCCAAGACCGTTCAGGGCTGGGGTTACGCTGTATTCGGTGAAGTGATCGAAGGCACTGACGTGGTCGACAAGATCAAAGGCGTGGCGACTTCCAGCAAGGCCGGCCATCAGGACGTCCCGGTAGAAGACGTGATCATCGAGAAAGCCGAGATTGTTGAGTGATACTGCTGATCTCCGATCTGCACCTTGAACAGGAGCGCCCGGACATTACCCGGGCGTTTCTGGATCTGCTCGCAGGACGCGCTCGCGAAGCCGAGTCGCTGTACATCCTCGGGGATTTCTTTGAAGTCTGGATCGGTGACGATGCGATGTCGCCGTTCCAGCTTTCGATCTGCAAGGCCCTGCGCGAATTGAGCGACAGCGGCACACGAATTTTTCTGATGCACGGCAACCGTGATTTCATGCTCGGCAAGGGTTTCTGCAAGGCAGCGGGCTGCACGCTGCTGAGTGACCCCAGCGTCGTGCAGTTAAACGGTGAGCCGGTGCTGCTGATGCACGGCGACAGTCTGTGCACGCGCGATGAAGGCTATATCCGGATGCGTCGCTATCTGCGCCATCCGCTGACGCTGTTCATTCTGCGCCATTTGCCGCTGGGCACTCGGCACAAGCTGGCGCGCAAGTTGCGTAATGAGAGCCGTGCGCAAACCCGTATGAAAGCCAATGATATTGTCGATGTGACGCCGGACGAGGTGCCGCGGATCATGCAGCAGTTCGGTGTGCGTACGTTGGTCCACGGCCACACTCATCGTCCGGCGATTCATAAGTTGCAGATTGGCGATCAGGCGGCCAGACGCATTGTGTTGGGTGACTGGGATCGTCAGGGCTGGGTGTTGCAGGTGGATGAGCAGGGTTTCAATCTGAGTTCGTTCGACTTTGTGCCCGAGACGCTTGCGCTGTTGAATTGATGATGCGGGATCGCGTGAACTGACCCCGAAAAGCTGGATGGTTGACTATCGTTCCCATGCTCCGCGTGGGAATGCAGTTCGTGACGCTCTGCGTCACACAGCGGTTCTGCGTCGTCAGTGCAATCGCGGTTGAAAAAGCACTTTAGAGCAGTTTGGCCAAAGGCACGGTTCAGATAAGCGCACAAGAAACTAGTGCCCGCCCCCTGCCGCAGGCCCGGCCTTGGCGGCGAATGGGGGTTTGGCCAGCCAGACGAGCAGGATCAGTCCTGCGAATATCCAGCCCAGCAGGTAGAAGTAATCCACGGTGGACATCATGTAGGCCTGGGCGTTGAGGGTGCGTTCCAGTTGCGCGTAGGCTTGTGGGCTGGCGCCGCCCAGGCTGTCGAGGGCGTGGCGGGTGGCGGGGTCGAAGGTGCTGATGTTTTCGCTCAGGTAGGCATGATGCTGGTTGGCGCGGCGGATCCAGATCCAGGTGGTCAGCGAGGCTGCGAAGCTGCCGCCCAGGGTGCGCAGGAAGGTTGCCAGTCCAGATCCATCGGCGATCTGATTGGGCGGCAGGTCGGACAGCAGAATACTCAGAGTGGGCATGAAGAACAGCGCCACGCCGATGCCCATGAACAGTTGCACCATCGCCACGTGTTCGAAATCCACGTCGGTGTTGAAGCCTGCACGCATGAAGCAGCTCAGCCCCATCGCCAGGAACGCCAGCCCGGCCAGTAGACGCAAGTCGAACTTGTGCGCGTACTTGCCGACAAAGGGCGACATCAGCACCGGCAGGATGCCAATCGGTGCGACGGCCAGCCCCGCCCAGGTCGCGGTATAGCCCATCTGGGTCTGCAACCACTGCGGCAAGATCAGGTTGATGCCGAAGAAGCCGGAATAGCCGCCGATCATGACCAGCGTGCCGATGCGGAAATTGCGGTAGGCAAACAGGCGCAGGTTGACGATCGGGTGCTTGTCGGTCATTTCCCAGATGACGAAAAAGACTAGCGCGATCAGCGAAATCAGCGAGCCGAAGATGATGAAGTTCGACTCGAACCAGTCCAGATCATTACCCTTGTCGAGCACTATCTGCAGCGCGCCCACACCGATAATCAGCGCCAGCAGGCCAATGTAGTCCAGCGGTTGGCGGGCTGTGCTGACCGGCCTTTTGGCCATCTGGCTACGTACCACCAACACAGCGAACAGGCCGATGGGGATGTTGATGAAGAAGATCCACGGCCAGCTATAGCTGTCGGTGATCCAGCCACCGAGGATCGGCCCGGCAATGGGCGCCACCACCGTCACCATCGCCAGCAATGCCAGGGCCATGCCCCTTTTGGCGGGCGGGTACACCGCAATCAGCAGGGTCTGGCTCATCGGATACAGCGGGCCGGCGACCATCCCCTGCAGCGCCCGGAAGCCCACCAGTTCCGGCATGGACTGGGAAATGCCGCACAGAAACGAAGCGATCACGAACAGAATGGTGGCCCACAGGAACAGCTTGACCTCACCGAAGCGACGACTGAGCCAGCCGGTCAGCGGCAAGGCAATCGCGTTGCTGACCGCAAACGAGGTGATCACCCAGGTACTCTGCTCCGAACTGACCCCCAGGTTGCCGGCGATGGTCGGCAGCGCCACGTTGGCAATCGTGGTATCGAGCACCTGCATGAAGGTCGCTAGCGACAGACCGATGGTGCACAGCAACAGGCTTGGCGGGGTAAAAGAAGCGGGGGCGTTGTTGCTCATCGCGAATCCCTGAAGACGAATGCGACACCCCGACCGGAAGGCGGGGGCTCACGGATTAGCGGTTCAGCGCTGAACGGCAGTCTTGCCACCGGGCGCACTGTTCTCGTGAATCAGGCGGGCGATCAGCGCGTCGGCGTCAGCCAGCTGCTCGGTGTACACCTGAGTGCTGAAAGCGGCCTGCTTGCGCGGCTGTTGCGCCAGGACCGGGCCGCTCTGGTCGTGCAGGTTGACCTCAACCGTGGTCGACAGGCCGATGCGCAACGGGTACTTCGCCAGCTCTTCAGGGTTGATGTGCACCCGCACTGGCACACGCTGGACAATCTTGATCCAGTTGCCAGTGGCGTTCTGCGCAGGCAGCAATGCAAAGGCACTGCCGGTGCCGGCCCCCAGGCTGTCGATGGTGCCGTTGTACTTCACATCGCTGCCATACAGGTCGGAGCTGATCTCCACCGGCTGACCAATGCGCATCTTGCCCAGTTGGGTTTCCTTGAAGTTGGCATCGATCCACAACTGGTCCAGCGGAATGACCGCCATGGTTGCAGTGCCCGGTTGAATGCGCTGCCCCAACTGCACGGTGCGCTTGGCGACGTAACCGGTGACCGGTGCCACCAGCGTCGAACGCGCGTTGGCCAGGTAGGCCTGACGCAACTGCGCGGCGGCGGCCTTGACGTCCGGGTGCGAGGACACCACGGTGTCATCGACCAGTGCCACGCTAGTGCTCAACTGCTGCTGAATGTTGTTCAGAGCGCTCTGCGCGCTGGTCAGGCTGTCTCTGGCGTGCGACAGCTCTTCCTGGGAAATCGCCCCGCCGGCTGCGAGACTGCGACGACGGTTGTAGTTGTCCTGAGCGGTCTGCACCGCAGCACGCTGTGCGGCCAGCTGCGCTTTCATGCCATCGACGTTGCTGTAGAGGCCGCGCACCTGGCGCACAACCTTGCCCAGATTGGCCTCGGCGCTTTGCAGCGAAACTTCGGCATCGCTCGGGTCGAACTTGAGCAGAACCTGCCCTGCGTGCACCAGATCACCATCGTCCGCACCAATACTGATGACGGTTCCGGTGACCAGCGGGGTGATTTCGACCACATTGCCATTGACATAGGCGTCGTCGGTCTCTTCGCTCCATTGGCCGTAGATCTCGTACCAGGCCCAGATGCCCAGTGCGAGGATCACCACGACAATGGCAAGCCCGATCAGCATGAACTTGCGCTTGCCGGACTTCGGTTCCTGTTCAGGAGCCGGGGCAGATGTGTTTTCAGCGGCAGCAGTGGCCATGGCAGTTACCTTTAATCAGCGAAGCGACGGAACGACGGCGATCAGGCTCACGCCTGCCAATGCGTCGGCCGCTCAGCGTTTAGCTTTGGGGTTGAAGCTCAAACGAGTCAGGGTGATGTGGTCATCAGCCGCCACCAGCACCTTGGTGAGAATTCTTTTCAGGCTCTCGACCTCGTCACTGTCGAGCGCCGCGAACGTGTCGTTCATCGCGTCCGCGCCAATCTGCGGCAGCAGATCGCAGAGCGCCTGCCCCTGCTCGGTCAGTGCCAGACGCACCTGACGACGATCGGTCGCGGAGCGCTGGCGCACCACCAGCCCTTTCTGTTCCAGGCGATCGAGCATGCGGGTCATCGAACCGCTGTCCAGCGACAGGTGCCGACACAATTCCACCGGGGTATCGGTAGAAAACTGGGCAATGATGATCAGCACCTTGAACTGCGCGAACGTCACGTCATAGGGCAGCAGGTACTTGTCGAGCATGCGGTCTTTGAGCGCATTGGTACGACCGACCAGCAGCCCGATAAGGCTGGATTCAAAATTGTCGGGGCTGAAATGTTTCATGAACTGACCCAGATAGCTGCCTAAGCAGTGATTGCAAAATATTACTGCCTAGGCAGCCGTTGTCAAAGCATTTATTAGCTTGCTTACTAAATGCCCATAAAAAAACGACCGCTGGCAAGACGGTCGTTTTTGGAGGGAACGCGAGAGGAATCAGGCGGCGACAGGTACGCCACTGTGAAAACGGAACTCTTCGTCAGGGCTTTCGATCAGCTCACGCTCGGCCAGACGGATCTCCTCGATCTTGGCATCGACATCAGCCTTGTCGCCGTAGCTGTAAGCCAGCTTGAGGTAGTCCTGAAAGTGCCGCGCTTCGGACTTCAGCAAACCGCCATAGAATTTGGCCAATTCTTCGTCCAGATGCGGCACCAGCGCGGCAAAGCGCTCACAGGAACGAGCCTCGACAATGGCACCGACGATCAGCGCATCGGTCAGCCGGTACGGGTTGTGATTGCGCACCAGCTTGCGCAGCGCTCCGGCATAGCGGGCCGAGCTGATGTTGGCCATGGGGATCTGGCGCTTTCTGATGATGCTGATGACTTGCTCGAAATGGCGCAGCTCTTCCCGGGCCAGACGTGACATCTTGCTCAACAGGTCGAACTTGTCGTTGTACTGAAACATGAACTGGAACGCAGCCCCGGCGGCCTTCTTCTCGTTGTTCGCATGGTCGATCAGCAGGATGTCCAGATTGCGCAGCGCGGCCTGGACCCAGCTGTCGGGTGTGCGGCAAAGCAGAAAGGCTTCGATTTCAGGGATCGGGTACATAGGCTCACAGAATGACGGAGAGGCACGGCCGCGCATTATACGAGCAGCAACGATGCCTCGCGACACAAAAGCATGCCGGGTTTGTCAGGCGCCGAATGCGTCGCGCAGAAACCCTGGCGCGATATAGCGCTGATAGTGCGCCTCGGACAGCAGGAAAAACTCGCGGTCGATCGCATCGCGCAGTTCCGGCAGCGTCCAGTCGCGAAACTCCGGCAACAGCACGAAACCGTAAGCCTCGACCTGGCTGATGACCCGCGCGCCACGGGCGATCAACTGGTAAGCCCAGCAATATTCGGACTGGTGCGGCACAAAGCGGATCTTGCGCTGGGTGAGCTGCGCACGCAGCTTGTCGGCATCGAAGACTTCGAGCTTGGCAGTCATCACCTGGACCAGCAGTTGCTCCAGGCGCAGCCAGACGGCTCTTTTTTCGTCTTCGTTATAGCCGTTCCAGTGGATGACCTCGTGGTGGAAGCGCTTGCAGCCACGGCACACCAGATCCCCGTAAACAGTGGAGCAAAGGCCGACGCAGGGGGTTTTGATAATGTAATCGGGCATGTCAGGCAGGACTGGGGAAGGCGAAACAAGGGCTCATGTTAGCCCTTTGTCTAAGCAAGTTCACCCCCGAAGATGTAGGGGCTAACTTACCTTTGGCAAAGTTTTGGCGTAGAATCAGCGAGCCTTTTAAGGCGCCAATGTCCGTTGGAAGCTGTTTTCAAAGCGTCACGAGCACAGTCAAGTTAATCCCGCAGTGCGGCGTCGACAGGCCATTCCCTCATCACGAATGGCCGTGTCGACCGCTACTCCCCCCGCCCTGCAGGCGTAAAACTTTGAAAACAGCTTCTGTTAGGAATCACCGACACCCTGCCAACAAGGCTCAATAAGCCTTGCGTGGGTACGGGCGATTTCTGGATGAGCGTCCCGGACACCCATTTGGGACCACTGATGAGGGTTAATACTGTGCTTGAAGCCTACCGTAAACATATCGAAGAGCGTGCCGCCCAGGGCATCGTGCCCCAGCCGCTTAACGCCGAACAAACTGCAGGCCTGGTCGAGCTGCTGAAGAATCCTCCGGCTGGCGAAGAAGCTTTCCTTGTCGATCTGATCACCAATCGCGTTCCGCCAGGCGTTGACGAAGCTGCCTACGTCAAGGCCGGTTTCCTGTCTGCCCTGGCCAAGGGCGAAGCCACTTCTCCCCTGATCGACAGAAAACGCGCCACCGAACTACTCGGCACCATGCAAGGTGGCTACAACATCGTCACCCTGGTTGAACTGCTCGACGACGCCACCCTCGCGCCGGTCGCAGCCGAACAACTCAAGCACACCCTGCTGATGTTCGATGCCTTCCACGACGTGGCCGAAAAAGCCAAGAACGGCAATGCGCACGCCAAGGCTGTTCTGCAGTCCTGGGCTGACGGCGAGTGGTTCAAGAAGCGCCCGACGCTGGCCGACAAGATCAGCCTGCGCGTCTTCAAGGTCACCGGCGAAACCAACACCGACGACCTGTCGCCTGCCCCTGATGCCTGGTCGCGCCCGGACATCCCGCTGCACGCGCTGGCCATGCTGAAAATGGCCCGTGAAGGCATCATCCCTGACGTACAGGGCGCCATCGGCCCGATGAAGCAGATCGAAGAAATGCGCGGTCAGGGCTTCCCGATTGCCTACGTCGGTGACGTGGTCGGTACCGGTTCCTCGCGTAAATCGGCAACCAACTCGGTACTCTGGTTCTTCGGCGACGACGTCCCTTACGTCCCGAACAAGCGTGCCGGCGGTTTCTGCTTCGGCAGCAAAATTGCTCCGATCTTCTACAACACCATGGAAGATGCTGGCGCTCTGCCAATCGAATTCGATGTCTCGAACATCAACATGGGTGACGTGATCGACGTCTATCCCTACGCTGGAAAGGTCTGCAAGCACGACAGCGACGAAGTCATCACCACCTTCGAAATGAAGACCCCGGTGCTGCTCGACGAAGTCCGCGCTGGCGGCCGTATTCCACTGATCATCGGCCGTGGCCTGACCAGCAAGGCGCGCGCCGAACTGGGCCTGCCGGAGTTCGACCTGTTCAAGACACCTGACCAGCCAGCCGAAAGCACCAAGGGTTACACCCTGGCGCAGAAGATGGTCGGCAAGGCATGCGGCGTAGCGGGCGTTCGCCCGGGCACCTACTGCGAACCGAAGATGACTACCGTCGGCTCCCAGGACACCACTGGCCCGATGACTCGCGACGAACTGAAAGACCTGGCGTGCCTGGGCTTCTCGACCGATCTGGTCATGCAGTCGTTCTGCCACACCGCGGCCTATCCGAAGCCGATCGACGTCAAGACGCACCACACGCTGCCTGACTTCATCATGACCCGCGGCGGCGTTTCCCTGCGTCCGGGCGACGGCATCATCCACAGCTGGCTGAACCGCATGCTGCTGCCGGACACCGTCGGCACCGGTGGCGACTCGCACACCCGCTTCCCGATCGGTATCTCCTTCCCGGCCGGTTCCGGCCTGGTGGCGTTCGCTGCTGCAACGGGCGTCATGCCGCTGGACATGCCTGAATCGATCCTGGTTCGCTTCAAGGGCAAGATGCAACCTGGCATCACCCTGCGCGACCTGGTACACGCCATTCCTTACTACGCGATTCAGGCTGGCCTGCTGACCGTAGAGAAGAAAGGCAAGAAGAACGCATTCTCCGGTCGTATTCTGGAGATCGAAGGCCTCGACAACCTGAGCATCGAACAGGCTTTCGAGCTGTCCGACGCCTCTGCCGAACGTTCGGCTGCCGGTTGCACCATCAAGCTGGCCAAAGAGCCAATCATCGAATACCTGAATTCGAACATCACCCTGCTGCGCTGGATGATCGAACAGGGTTACGGTGATCCTCGCACCCTGGAGCGTCGTGCTCAGGCGATGGAAGCCTGGGTTGCCAATCCAGAGCTGCTGGAAGCCGACAAGGACGCCGAGTACGCCGAAATCATCGAAATCGATCTGGCCGACGTCAAGGAGCCTGTGCTCTGCGCGCCGAACGATCCGGACGATGCACGCCTGCTGTCTTCGGTACAGGGCGAGAAGATCGACGAAGTGTTCATCGGCTCCTGCATGACCAACATCGGCCACTTCCGCGCTGCGGGCAAGTTGCTGGATCAGGTCAAGGGCCAGCTGCCGACGCGTCTGTGGCTGTCGCCGCCGACCAAGATGGACGCTCACCAGTTGACCGAGGAAGGCTACTACGGCATCTACGGCAAGGCTGGCGCACGCATGGAAATGCCGGGCTGCTCGCTGTGCATGGGTAACCAGGCACGCGTGGAACCGAACGCGACCGTGGTGTCGACGTCGACCCGTAACTTCCCGAACCGTCTGGGTGACGGCGCGAACGTCTACCTGGCCTCGGCCGAGCTGGCGTCCGTTGCCTCTATTCTGGGTCGTCTGCCGACGGTTGAAGAGTACATGGGCTACGCCAACCAGATCGACACCATGGCAGCGGACGTGTACCGCTACCTGAGCTTCGATCAGATCGCCGAGTTCCGTGAAGCCGCTGCGAACGCCAACATCCCGGCTGTTCAAGTGTAAGCACGAAAGCAGGCATCAGAAGAACCCCATCCTCGTGATGGGGTTTTTTTTGCCCTCACTCGGCCTCGTACATATATTTTTCACATTCACATGGCTATAGTGGCGGCCCTTGTTGGGGAGTAGCCTGCTCGTGACTCCGGTCACAGAGCGTTCGTATCAACATTCTCGGCAGCATGCCGTGGTGCGAACACCTTCTGGTTGGCGAGACCAACGATGCATCCATGCCTAAAGTCGGGCGTGTGGTTGCGTCGTTGACTCATAGCCCGACTGGATATAACCGTGAACCCGATTTCCCTCCTCTTTCTCGCGCTTGCCATGTCCACGGACGCCTTTGCTGCGGCCCTTGGCAAAGGAGCAAGCCTGCATAAACCGCGCTTTCTCGAAGCGTTGCGCACGGGCCTTATATTCGGCGCCATCGAAACCATCACGCCGGTCATCGGCTGGGGCATTGGCCAGGTGGCTGCGCGCTTCGCCGAGAGCTGGGACCACTGGATCGCCTTCACCCTGTTGCTGGTGCTCGGCCTGCACATGATCTACAACGGCATCAAGCACGACGATGACGAAGAGCAGGAAAAGCCGGGGCAGCATTCTTTCTGGATTCTCGCCGTTACCGCATTCGCCACCAGTATCGATGCACTGGCAGTCGGCGTAGGCCTGGCGTTTGTCGACGTCAATATCGTGGTTGCCGCCCTGGCCATAGGCCTGGCGACCACGGTCATGGTCACCATCGGCGTGATGCTGGGCCGGGTGCTGGGCACCATGGTCGGCAAACGCGCTGAAATCATTGGCGGTATCGTGTTGATCGTGGTGGGGGCGACGATTCTTTACGAGCACCTGTCGGCGGCGCAGTAAGCGGCTGATCGAACCTATCAGTCACACATAAAAAAACCCGCATCTTTCGATGCGGGTTTTTTATGGGTACAGCTTTACAGCCTGGTTACACGGTAATGCCCTGCCCACTCATGGCCAGGTCCAGCAGTTCGCGGTTGGCAACGGCGTACATCGCGTAATCCGTGCCGCTTGCCGCACGCAGCTCGACCAGCATGGCACGCCAGCGCTCGACCATCAGCGTGTGCTGCTCCAGCCACAGGGCCAGACGCGCATCGATTTCCGAAGGACCGTCGGCCATTTGCAGAACCGACACGGTGATCGCCCGCTGTTGCCAGTCGACATCATCACGGAACGCTTCACGCGCCAGCGCCTGCCAGTTGTTTTCCACCGGCAGACTGCTGATCTGCTGCAGGTACCAGGTAATGTCCAGCGCACTGCCGACGGCGAAGTATGCCTTGGCGACGTCGGCAGCATTCTGCCCGGTCACGTCGGAGGCTTCGATGATCGGCAACAGTGTGTACAGATGCGTCGTACCGGCGACCATGCGCGCCAGCAGTTCCGGCACACCGGCTTCGACATACGCCTGATAACGCGTTTGCCAGATCTCGCGGGTCGGACCTTCCAGCAGCTCGTCAAGCTTGAGGCCCAGTGCAGCGAGGTGCGGACCAAAGTGTGCCACGTCACGACCGGCGTCCAGCTCATTGCGACGGCTACGCAGGAACCAGCGCGTTGCACGACGCCCCAGACGCATCAACTCGTCCATCAGCGCCAGCTGGACTTCGGCCGAAACCTTGTAGTCCAGTGCCTCGATCTGACGGAACCAGTGCGGCAGATGGAAGATGTCACGCACGATCACGTAGGCACCGGCCACCGCAGCAGCGCTCATGCCGGTCGACTCTTTGAGCCGCTGCACGAAGGTGATGCCCATGTGGTTGACCAGATCGTTGGCGATCTGCGTGCTGACGATCTCGCGCTTCAGGCGATGGCCGCGCATGGCCGTGGAAAACTTGGCGCCCAGCGAAGGCGGGAACGCGGTTTCCATATCACGCGCCAGATAGTCGTCATCCGGCACACGGGATTCCAGCAACGCTTCCTTGAGGTCGATCTTGCTGTACGAGATCAACACCGACAGCTCGGCACGACTCAAGCCCTGCTTGGCCGCAATCCGCTCGGCAATCTGCTCTTCAGCAGGCAGGAACTCGATGGCACGATCAAGCTTGCCACGCGCCTCCAGGTCACTCATCAGGCGCTTGTATTCGGCAATCCGCTCGTAAGCGCGACGGGCTGCCAGCGACAACGCCTGGGTCTGCTTGTAGTTGTTGCCCAGCACCAGGTGGCCGACTTCGTCGGTCATGCTTTCGAGCAGCTGATTGCGCTGCTTCTCGGTCATGTCACCGGCCTGCACCACTTCGTTGAGCAGGATCTTGATGTTCACTTCGTGGTCGGAGCAGTCCACACCGCCCGCGTTGTCGATGAAGTCGGTGTTGGTCGCGCCGCCATTGAGGCCGAACTCGACACGGCCCAGCTGGGTCATGCCCAGGTTGCCGCCCTCGCCCACCACCTTGCAACGCAGCTCGTTGCCGTCGACGCGCAGCGCATCGTTGGCCTTGTCGCCGACATCAGCGTGCGACTCATCGCTGGACTTCACGTAGGTGCCGATACCGCCGTTCCACAACAGATCGACCGGTGCCTTGAGCAGCGCATGCAGCAGTTCGGTCGGGGTCAGCTTGTCAGCCTTGATGTCGAAGCGCGCCTTCATCTGTTCGGTGATGGCGATACTTTTCAGGCTGCGCGGGAAGATCCCGCCGCCAGCGGACATGATGCTGGTGTCGTAGTCGGTCCAGGACGAGCGCGGCAGATTGAACAGGCGCTGACGCTCTGCAAAGCTGGTGGCCGGGTCCGGATTCGGATCGATGAAGATGTGCAGGTGATTGAACGCTGCGACCAGTTGCAGCTTGTCAGACATCAGCAGGCCGTTGCCGAACACGTCACCGGCCATGTCGCCGATACCGATCACGCTGATGCTGTCCTGCTGCACATTGATGTCGCGTTCACGGAAGTGACGCTGCACGCCAACCCATGCGCCCTTGGCGGTGATGCCCATCTTCTTGTGATCGTAACCGGCAGAACCACCGGAAGCGAAGGCGTCGCCCAGCCAGAAGCCGTAGTCGATGGCAATGCCGTTGGCGATGTCGGAGAACGTTGCCGTGCCCTTGTCGGCGGCCACCACCAGATAAGGGTCATCATCGTCATGACGCACGACGTTGACCGGCGGCACCAGCGCGCCTTCCTTAAGGTTGTCGGTGATGTCCAGCAGCCCGGAGATGAAGATGCGGTAGCAAGCGATTGCCTCGGCCTGCACTTCGTCGCGGTTGCCGGTGGTCGGCAGGCGACGCGGCACGAAGCCGCCCTTGGCACCTACCGGCACAATGACCGAGTTCTTAACCTGCTGGGCTTTTACCAGGCCCAGCACTTCGGTACGGAAGTCTTCCTCGCGGTCCGACCAGCGCAGGCCGCCACGCGCCACGTTGCCGAAGCGCAGATGCACGCCTTCGACACGCGGCGAATAAACGAAGATTTCAAACTTGGGCACCGGCTTGGGCAGTTCGGGAATCAGGCGCGGGTTGAACTTGAAGCTGAAATAGCTCTTGCTCTGCCCGTTGGCATCGGCCTGATAGAAGTTGGTCCGCAGCGTGGCTTTGATCAGGTCCAGATAACGACGCAGGATGCGGTCTTCGTTGAGCACCTGCACGTCGTCCAGCGCAGTCAGAATCGCCTGTTCCAGACGCAGCTGCTTGTCGTCGAGATCGTCGGAACCCAGCTTGCGCGCCAGATAGAAGCGGGTCTTGAACAGACGCGTCAGCTCGCGGGCGATGTCGGTGTGGTTGTTCAGCGTGGTGGCGATGTAACCCAGGTCAAAGCCCAGACGAATCTGCTTCAGATAACGCGCATAGGCACGCAGCAGCGCCACATCGCGCCACGGCAGGCCGGCGGTGAGCACCAGACGGTTGAACGCATCGTTTTCGGCATCGCCGCGCACGATGTGCACGAACGCATCCTGAAGGGTGTCATTGAGCTGCTGGATATCGAGGTTCAGTCCTTCGCCGTAGGTGAAGGCGAAATCGTGAATCCAGAACTCGCGACCGTTGGCATGGTGCAGGCGGTACGGGAACTCGCCCAGCACGCGCAGGCCAAGGTTTTCCAGAATCGGCAACACGTCGGACAACGCCAGCGGTGTGTCGGCGTGATACAGCTTGCAATGCAATTGCTGGCGGCCACCGGCCAGCGGCTGGTAGAAGCTCATCACCAGCGGATTGGCTTCGCTGAGGCTCAGTACGTGCTGCATGTCGACGACTGCTGAATGCGCCGCAAAGCGCTCGCGGTAGCCCGCCGGGAAGCCTTTCGGGAAGTCGGCCAGCACGTTGGTGCCGTGGGCTTCACCGAAGCTTTCGACCACCAGACTGGCGTAGTCGTCCTTCCACGAACGGCACGCCTGAATAACTTCGTTTTCCAGTTGAGCGACGTCGATGTCCAGGTTGATCTTCGGGTCTACGCGCAGAATCAACTGCACACGCGCCAGCACCGATTCAGAGAAGAACGTCCAGAACTCGCAATCGCTGGCCTTGAGGCGGTCCATCAGGACCTGCTGGATCTTCTGGCGTACTTCGGTGGAATACACGTCGCGCGGCACATAAGCCAGGCAGTAGCAGAAACGGCCGTACGGGTCCTTGCGCAGGAACACGCGAATCTTGTTGCGCTCCTGAATCTGCACGATGGACATGACCGTGGTGAACAATTCGTCCACCGGCGTCTGGAAAAGGTCGTCACGCGGCAGTACTTCGACCACCTGCGCCAGTTCCTTGCCCAGGTGCGCCTTGGCGTCGAAACCGGAGCGACGCTCGACCTCGGCGACCTTGCGACGGATGTACGGAATCTGCCGCACGCTCTCGCCATACACCGACGAGGTGTACAGGCCCATGAAACGACATTCCTTGATGACCTTGCCCGACGCGTCGATCTGCCGGATCGAAACGTAATCCGGGTACGCCGGACGGTGCACGCGGCTTGGATGCGCCGCCTTGGCAAACGACAGCAACACCGGTTCCTGCAGGTATTTCACCGCGTAATCTTCGATGTGCAGTTCTTCGCGGGTCAGGCCGGGGCGCAGCAGGCGGGTCAGCCCGAGGAAGGACGACTCGTCGTAGACCAACTGGCCGCCTTCGGCGTCGTTGCGCACTTCGAACTCTTCGTAACCGAGGAAGGTGAAGTGGTTGTCCACCAGCCATTGCAGGAAGACCTTGATCTCGGCCTTTTCCTCGACATCGGTGTTGGACTCGTTGGCATCGATACTGGCCAGCAACTCATGCAGACGCGCTTTCATCGGCCCGAAATCTTCGACGACGGCGCGTACTTCGCCAAGTACCTGCTCCAGCTCGCGCGCCAGCACGTTCAACTCGCTGACGTTGGCGCAGCGGTCGATCTCCAGGTACATCAGCGATTCCTGCAGCACGTCGTCGCCAGTGGTGCCCTTGGGCAGCAGCTCAAGCAATTCGCCAGCAGCCCCGCGACGCACGCTCAGCACGGTGGTCTGCAGGGTGTGGATGCTATAGCCGCGGCGGTTCAGCTCGGTACGTACGGAGTCGACCAGAAACGGAAGATCATGATGCAGCACTTCAACGGCAGTATGAGTCGATTGCCAGCCGTGGCGCTCGTAATCGGGGTTGTAGACCCGGACCTGCGGGTGAGCATGTTCGAAACGCTCCAGCAGGCGCCACGCGGACAAGGTGCAGCCTGCCAGGTCGGAAAGCCGCCGCTGGGTGAGTTCGTCGAGAGAAATGATGCCGAAGAATTGCTCGGCGAACAGCGCCACTTGTGGCAGTGCCTGTTCGCTGATGTGCTGAGCCAGTGCCGCTTGCAGTTGATGCTGGAAGTCGGCCTTGCTGGCTGCGGTGAAGAACGCCATCTGTGGTACTCCGCTTTGGCTTTTATTGGGGAGGCTTGAAGAAGGTGTTGAAACCAGGGTGCCCTTGCAGTCAATCGCGTGGGCATCACCTGATCGAGTGTAAAGCTAAAGTAGTAACGCGCGCTGTGTCAGGGTAGTCACATTTGTATAGCGCGGTGAAAAAACGCTACGCGCACCCGACACCGTACACCACTTGTCCGTCATGCAGCTTAACGAGAGCTGAGCGCACACTGCTTACGAGGCTGCGACATATTCGGTCATCAGGTCGCGATACACTGCGTACGATGGTGCCAATATCGCCCGACATTATTTGCCCGGGACTGGCAAAATTCACTCACGCCTTACCTGGACAGACCCGGAGCCACCCATGCAAATTAAGACCGCCAGCCTCATCGCCAACCCGTGCGACGACGAATACGACGACATGGCGCTGCTCTGCTGCCACGCAGAAAACGGCATGCTGTTTTCCCTGACCCGTTTCCCGGACGAGAACGAAGTGGAAATCACCGTCAGCGACGACAAGTCACTGAACGTGTCCAGCCTGAAGGTCAGCTTCAGTGCCGAGCGCCTGTTGGTGGAAATCGACACGCAGGACGCCAGGCAGCTCGATGGCCACCATCAGTATGAAATTCTCCACGCCACCGATGCAGGCGAGTTGCAGGACGTTCACCAGACGTTACAGATCATTCTCGAAAACGTCGGTGAGTACACCAGCACAATCAGCTGATGATCAAAAAAGCACTAGAGTGAGCACTTCGCCGAACAGGAGTCCGTCATGAACCGCATTTTCGACGCCCACTGCCACATCATCGACCCGCATTTCCCGCTGATCGCCAATAACGGCTATCTGCCGGAGCCGTTCGGTGTCGCTGACTACCTTGCGACGGTCCAGCCGCTGGGCGTTCACGGCGGTGCGGTGGTGTCCGGCTCCTTTCAGGGCTTTGATCAAGGCTATCTGCTTCAGGCGCTGCGCCTGTTGGGGCCTGGCTTCGTCGGTGTCACGCAATTGCCCGCCAGCGTCACCGATGCAGAGCTGGACACCCTGAACGCGGCAGGCGTGCGTGCGTTGCGCTTCAACCTCAAGCGCGGCGGCTCGGAGCAGCTCGACCAGCTGGAGGCACTGGCCGTGCGTGTCCATGAACGCGCAGGCTGGCACTCAGAGCTGTACATCGACTCGCGGGAACTGGCACCCATCGAAACACGCCTGCGCAAACTCCCGGCCATCAGCATCGATCACCTGGGGCTGAGTGCCGAAGGGCTGCCCGTGGTCCTGCGCCTTGCCGAGCGCGGTGTACGGATCAAGGCCTGTGGTTTCGGGCGAGTGGACTTTCCGGTGCGCGAGGCCCTCAGGGATATCCACGCCGCCAACCCGAATGCCCTGATGTTCGGCACCGACCTGCCGTCGACCCGCGCCCCCCGCCCCTTCCGGCCCGACGATATCGAGCTGTTGATCGACGCACTGGGCGAAAGCGGCGCTCGTCAGGCGCTGTGGGAGAACGCGGCGAGCTTCTATCGACTCTGACGCCTTGGCTCCGGGAGCCAGAGCCAACCTTCCTACATGCCCCCCCATAGATCACGTAGGACAATACCTGCATAAATGACAGGCACTTCTCTAAATGCAATAAAAAACGCGGGAGTCGTTAGTCGATACCTGCCTGGATGGATTAAAGTATCGCCCCCAGCTCAGCAGTCGTCAGACACAGCTGTTCGCCCTGCCAGGAACCGTCACCGATGGAACATCGTGAAGCGCTGATTGCGCTGCGAACTTTTCTTTCAACGCAGATCCTTGGCCAGGAAAAGCTGATCGAACGTCTGCTCATCGCCCTGCTTGCCGATGGCCACATGCTGGTCGAAGGCGCTCCCGGCCTGGCCAAGACCAAGGCCATCAAGGAGCTGGCAGAAGGTATCGAAGCCCAGTTCCACCGCATTCAGTTCACCCCCGACCTGCTGCCTGCCGACATCACCGGTACGGAAATCTATCGCCCGGAAACCGGCAGCTTCGTGTTCCAGCAAGGGCCGATCTTCCACAATCTGGTGCTGGCCGACGAAATCAACCGTGCGCCGGCCAAGGTCCAGTCGGCGTTGCTCGAAGCCATGGCCGAGCGCCAGGTCAGTGTCGGGCGCAGCACCTACGACCTGTCGCCGCTGTTTCTGGTCATGGCGACCCAGAACCCTATCGAGCAGGAAGGCACCTACCCGCTGCCAGAAGCCCAGCTCGACCGTTTTCTGATGCACGTCAAGATCGGCTTCCCGGATGCCGCCGTCGAACGCAAGATCCTTCAACAGGCGCGTGGCGAAGCCCTGAATGGCGAAACCAAGCCGGAGCGCCGCGTCAGCCAGCAGGCGATTTTTGCCGCACGCAAGGAAATCCTTGGCCTGTACATGGCCGATGCGGTCGAGGAATACCTGGTGCAACTGGTCATGGCCACCCGTACCCCGGCCAAGTTCGACCCGGAACTGGCCGAATGGATTGCCTACGGTGCCAGCCCGCGGGGCTCCATCTCGCTGGACCGCTGCGCCCGTGCGCATGCCTGGCTGGCCGGACGCGACTTCGTCAGCCCCGAAGACATTCAGGCAGTGCTGTTCGATGTCTTGCGCCACCGGGTCATTCTGTCGTTCGAGGCCGAAGCTGCCGGTATCGATCAGGATCGCGTGATTCAGCGCATCCTCGACGTCGTGGCCGTCGCCTGACCCCATGCAACCCTACCTGATCCCCCAGCCGGGCATCCGCGTCAGCCTCAGCGAGCTGATCGAGATGCGTCATCGGGTGCGGGAAGTGCAGCTGTTTTCCACCCCAAGCCAGCGCAGCCCGCTGATCGGCCTGCACCACTCCAAGCTGCGCGGACGTGGCGTGGACTTCGATCAGGTAAGGGTCTATCAGGCCGGTGACGACGTGCGCAGCATCGACTGGCGCGTGACGGCACGCACGCAGGAGCCGCACACCAAACTGTTCCATGAGGAACGCGAGCGGCCCATTTTCATTCTGGTGGAACAGAGCCGACGGCTGTTCTTCGGCTCCGGCCTGATGTTCAAGTCGGTACTCGCGGCTCAGGCGGCCGCGCTGATCGGCTGGGCGGCGCTGGAACACAACGACCGGGTCGGCGGGTTGGTGTTCGGCGATAACGAACACTACGAGATCAAGCCGCGACGCAGCAAACAAAGCCTGCTGCAGTTGCTCAACCGGCTGGTACGGGTCAATCAGTCGCTGCATACCGAGATTCCGCCAGACCGCGATGCGTTCGGTACTGCGCTGCGTCGCGCGCGGGAAGTGCTGCGCCCCGGCAGTCTGGTCATCGTCCTGTGCGACGAGCGCGCCCTGTCCGATGCCGCAGAACAACAACTGAGCCTGCTGTCTCGCCACAGCGACCTGCTGTTGCTGCCGCTGTCCGACCCGCTGGACCGGGCTCTGCCCGCTGCCGGTTTGCTGCGTTTTGCCGAACGCGGAGCGCAACTGGAGATCGACACCCTCAACCCCGAACTGCGCCGCGCCTACCGGCAACAGGGCGAGGAGCGCACGGCGCGTTGGGAGTTGCTGGCGCAGAAGCTGCGGGTATTGCTCATGCCATTGAGCACCCAGGCGGAGCTCGTCGAACAACTGCGCGAATACCTCAATGCGCGTCGTCCGGTGAAGCGCAAATGAATCCCCTCGATCAGCTGGAGCCGCTGATTGCGCCCGACGCCGTCGGCTTCTGGCCGCTTGCGCCGGGCTGGTGGCTGCTGCTGTTGCTAATCCCCGTGGCAGGCTGGGGCCTGTGGCGCTTGCGTAAACTGTTGCCGGTCAAGGCCCGCAAAGTGCGCAGCGAACAGCCGCTGGACCCGGTTCGCCTCGCCGCGCTGGCGGAACTGGCCAGCCTGCCGAAACCCTACGACGGCGCGCCGGCCGGTGCCTGGCTGCAGCAGATCAACGGCCTGCTCAAACGCCTGTGCCGTAACCATTACCCGCACAGCCAGAGCCATACCCTCAACGGCCGCAAATGGCTGGCGTTCCTCGACAACCGCTGCCCGGCTGCCGGCCTGACGCGCTGGATGATTCTGGTCGAAGGCGCGTACAAGCCCGAGTGCAAACTGGACGACAAGGCCATCACCGGCCTGACTCAGGCGGTCGATACCTGGATCCGCAAACATGTTTGAGTTCGCCTGGCCGTGGGTCTTCGCCCTGCTGCCATTGCCATGGCTGATGCGCGCCCTGCTGCCCATGGCCGACAGTGGCGAGCCGGCGCTCAAGGTCAGCTTTCTCAGTGAACTCGAAGGCCTGAGCGGTCGCCGCGCCAAAGCCAACCTACCGGTGTGGAGACAGCGTGCGCCGTTTCTGTTGATCTGGCTGTTGCTGCTGATCGCCACAGCGCGACCGCAATGGCTGGGCGAGCCACTGCCGGTAGCTGCCAGTGGCCGCGACCTGCTGGTGGCGGTCGACGTGTCCGGCTCTATGGACTACCCGGACATGCAATGGAAAAGCGATGAGGTCAGCCGGCTGGTGCTGGTGCAACAACTGCTCGGTGACTTTCTCGAAGGCCGCAAGGGCGACAGGGTCGGCCTGATCCTGTTCGGCACCCAGGCGTTTGTCCAGGCGCCACTGACCTATGACCGCCGCACTGTGCGGGTCTGGCTCGACGAGGCGAGGATAGGCATTGCCGGCAAGAACACCGCACTGGGCGATGCCATCGGCCTGGCCCTGAAACGTCTGCGTATGCGTCCGGCCACCAGTCGTGCGCTGGTGCTGGTCACCGATGGCGCCAACAACGCCGGTCAGATCGATCCGATCACCGCCGCACGGCTGGCTGCCGAAGAAGGCGTAAAAATCTACCCCATCGGCATCGGCTCGGACCCGGACAAGGACGCGCTGCAAAGCGTGCTGGGCCTCAACCCCAGCCTTGATCTGGACGAACCGACGCTCAAGGAAATCGCCAGCCTCAGCGGTGGCCAGTATTTCCGCGCGCGCGATGGCGACCAGCTGGAAAAAATCCGCGCCACCCTCGATGCCCTAGAGCCGGTCGCACAGCAGCCCACCCAGGCGCGCCCGGCGCAAGCACTTTATCAATGGCCACTGGCGACAGCGCTGCTATTGAGTGTGCTGCTGGTGCTGCGTGAGTTGTGGCCGAACAACGCAGTACAACGCCTCCTGACGGCGGTGCGTTCTATTAACTGGCGAGAGCGCTGCAAAAGCCTGTGGAGGTCGCGATGATCAGCGGGCTCTGGCCGCACTGGTTTCGCCCGGAATGGCTGCTGATCACGCCCTTGCTGGCGCTGCTTATCTGGCGACTCTGGCACCGGCAGAAACGCGCCGGACGCTGGCAAATGCTGCTGCCCACTCACTTTCATGAGGTGTTGCTCAACGGTGGGCGCGGCAGCAACAGCAAACTGCCATGGGTCGCGCTGGGGCTCGCCTGGTTGCTGGCCCTTTTCGCCTTGCTGGGCCCCAGTTGGCAGCGCGTCGAACAGATCAGCCAGAAGCCGGTCGATCCGCTGGTGGTCATTCTCGAACTCACCCCGCAGATGCTCGCCACCGATACGCCCCCTACCCGCCTGGAACAGGCTAGACGCAAGCTGCTGGACCTGTTGCAAAAACGCAGCGATGCGCAGACCGCCATCGTTGTCTATGCAGGCAGCGCACACACGCTGGTGCCGCTGTCCGATGATCTGGTCACCAGCCACAACCTGCTGGAAGCCATCAGACCGTCGATCATGCCGGTGACCGGCCAGCGCGCCGATCTGGCTGTGCAGAAAGCGCTGCACCTGCTCAAACAGGGCGCATTGGGTCAGGGGCGGATACTGTTGATCACCTCGTCGCTGAGCGAACAGGAACGTCAGGGCATCCGCGCCGCATTGCGCGGAAAATCGCCGCCGCTGTTGATTCTCGGGGTCGGCACGGCCGAAGGCGCGCCGGTCACGCAGGAAAACGGCAGCCTGCTCAAGGATGATCAGGGTGCGATTCTGGTGCCGCGTCTGGACAGTACCAGCCTCAACGACTTCGCCGATCAGGTCGGCGGCAGCTATCGTCAGGCACGCGGCGATGAAGAAGACTTGCGCAGCCTCGGTCTGCTGGCCAGCCCTCGACACATGAGCCGCGACGGCCAGGTCGTGCAACTCGACACCTGGGCTGACCAGGGCCACTGGTTGCTGCTGCCGCTTTTGCTGATCGCGGCACTGGCCGGTCGGCGCGGCTGGCTGTTCTGCCTGCCGCTGATGTTCATGTTTCCGCAGAACAGCCAGGCGTTCGAGTTTCAGGACCTGTGGCTGCGTCCCGATCAACAGGGCCAGCGGCTGCTGGAACAGCATCGGCCAGCCGAGGCAGCGCAGCGCTTCGAAGACTCGCGCTGGAAAGGCGTGGCGTTGTACCAGGCGCAAGACTACGCCAGCGCCGCCCGGCAGTTTGCCGAAGGCAACAGCGCCGCCGACCACTACAATCGTGGCAATGCCCTGGCCCGCAGCGGCGAGCTGGCAGCGGCACTGGATGCCTACGAGCAGGCCCTGGACCGACAGCCCGATTTCCCTGCGGCGCAAACCAATCGGGCGCTGGTGCAAAGCCTGCTGGATCAGGCCAATGAGCAGAAGCCTGCCCAAGACGAACAGAACAAGGCCGATCAGGGCGAAGAAGGTCAGCAGGCGTCGCAAGACCCCAATAGCAGCGCATCGCCTGCCGAGCAGAACCCGTCCCGATCGGATCAACCCGGCACCAGCGAAAGCCTGCCGCCGGACAACAGCGGCAAGGCCGCCTCGGGCGAGTCGACCGACGACGAACAGACTACCCGACCTGCGCTGCAGTCCGCCGACAGCCCCATGACCGGTGAGCGACGTCAGGAACTGGAGCAGTGGTTGAGGCAGATTCCGGATGACCCGGGCGAACTGTTGCGGCGCAAATTTCGCTACGAACAGCAACATCAGGAAAAGAACCGATGAGTCGCGTGTACACCTTATTGATCGGCCTGCTGCTGAGCCTGATCACCTTGTCGCTGCAGGCTGCGCAACTGACCGCCAGCGTTGACCGCACGCGCCTCAACGCCGGGGAGACCGTCGAGCTGACGCTGGAAACCGACGATGTGACGCAGTTCGGCAAGCCGGACATGAGCGCGCTGGAAAGCAGTTTCGAGGTGCGTGATACGCGTCAGCTCAACAGCCTGAAAACCCTGGATGGCAGCAGCCAGGCCACCACGCGCTGGATCGTGACCCTGCTGCCCCGCGAGACCGGAAGCGTGTTGATTCCGTCGCTGCAACTGGGCGAGCTGAAAAGCCAGCCGCTGACCCTGCAGGTCCTGCAGAGCGAGCCCCAGGAACAAAGCAACCATCTGGCATCGATCTTCATCGAAGCGAGCCTGGATCAGGACAGCGTGTATGTTCAGGCTCAGGCCGTGCTGACCCTGCGCGTTTACCACTCGGTGTCACTGTTCGACGACAGTAGCCTGAGCCCGCTGCAAGTGCCGGACGCGCGGGTCGAAAAACTGGGTGATTCGCGCACCTACGAAAAGCTGATCAACGGCGTGCGCCACGGGGTGATCGAGACACGCTACGCGATCTACCCGCAGCAGAGCGGCGTGCTGAAGATACCGGCGCAAGTGTTCAGTGCAACGCTGGTGCAGACGCCTGCCGAGGGTTCGCAAGCCCAGGACGCCAATCCGTTCGGCCCGCAGCCGGGCCGGTCGGTGCGGGTCAAGTCCGCCGAAGTGCCGTTGACCGTCAAGCCCAAGCCTGCCGACTACCCGGCCGATGTCGCCTGGCTGCCGGCACGCAGTATCAATCTGGAAGAAAACTGGAGCCCGGAGCCCGGCACTACGCAGGTCGGCGATTCGCTGACCCGCACCCTGACGCTCAAGGCCGAAGGGCTGGCCGGCGCGCAGCTGCCCCCCTTGCCGCCCACAGAAGTACCCGGCCTGCGGCGTTACCCGGATCAGCCACAACTGCGCAACCTGCCCAGCGAACGCGGCCTGATCGGCACGCGCGAAGAACGCGAGGCCCTAGTGCCCGCCCGCGCCGGCGCAATCGACCTGCCTGCGGTTGAAGTGACCTGGTGGAATACCCGCGAAGATCATCTGGAGCACAGCAGCCTGCCCGCGCGCACCCTGCTGATCAGCGTCAACCCAGGTCTGGCGGTGGACACGCCGGTGAACAACGACACAAACGGCGTGACCGTAATCGGCCCGCCAGTCTGGCCGTGGCAGATGAGCACCTTGCTGCTGGTCTGCACAACATTGCTCGGTTTCGGCCTGTGGTGGCGCGCCCGTGGACAGCCGGCAATCGCCCGGGCCGTGCAGACCGGGCCCAGCCCGCGTACCGTACTCGATGACCTCAAGCGCGCCTGCCTGGCCAACGACCCGCAGGGCACCCGTCAGGCGCTCGACGCCTGGGCACGTCAGCAGCCGGAAACCCTGGCCGAAATGGCCGCGCGTTTCGTGCCGCTGTCCGATGCTCTGGACGGTCTCAACGGTGCGTTGTACAGCGAAACCGGCAAGCTGTGGCTGGGCGAGGACCTCTGGCGCGCGGTGCGCAAGCTGCCCGCCGCCGAACATATTCAGGACCCGGCAGGTGATGCCGGGTTGCCGCCGCTGTATCCCAAATGATGCAGCTCAGGCAACACCCCTATACGACAAGGTAAACCAATGCGTCTGTTTCACACCTCTGACTGGCACCTGGGTCAGAACCTGCACGGCCAGGAGCGGGATTTCGAACACGCCTGCTTTCTGACCTGGCTGCTGGCCCGTCTGGCCGACCGTAAACCGGATGTACTGTTGATCGCGGGCGACATCTTCGACACCGTCAACCCGCCGGTCAAAGCGCAGGAGCGCCTGTACGACTTCATCGTCAACGCCCACGAACAGCAGCCGCTGCTGACCATCGTGATGATCGCGGGCAACCACGACTCCGGCTCGCGTATCGAACTTCCCGCCCCCCTGATGCGCCGCTTGCGCACCCACGCGCTGGGCCGGGTGATGTGGCTGGACGATGGCGTGCTGGATGCCGAACGCCTGCTGTTGCCATTGCCGGACGCCAATGGCGACATCAAGGCCTGGTGCCTGGCGCTGCCCTTTCTGCGTCCCGCCGAAGTCACCGGCCCGACCCTGGGCGATGACTACCTGCGTGGCATCGGCCGGGTGCATGAGTTACTGATCGCGGCGGCTGACCTCAAGCGCCAGCCCGGTCAGGCATTGATCGCCATCAGTCACGCCCACATGGCAGGTGGCTCGGTCTCGGAAGACTCCGAGCGCAGCCTGATCATCGGTAACGCCGAAGCGCTGCCGGCCAGCCTGTTCGGGCCGAGCATCACCTATGTTGCGCTGGGCCATCTGCACAAACCGCAGCGGGTCAACGGCGAAGAGCGCATTCGCTACAGCGGCTCGCCGATCCCGCTGTCCTTTTCGGAAATCAGCTATCAGCACCAGATTCTGGAAATCAATTGCGACGGCGAGACGCTGACCAGTGTCGAGCCGTTGCTGATTCCTCGCGCCGTCAACCTGCAACGCCTCGGGCCTGCGCCATTGGCCGACCTGCTGGTGCAGCTCAAGGCGTTGCCGGACATTGACCTGCTTGCCGACCCGGACCGCCAGCCGTGGCTGGAAGTGCGTGTGCGTCTGGATGAACCCCAGCCGGACCTGCGCAACCAGATCGAAAACGCCCTACAGGGCAAGGCCGTGCGGCTGGTGCGCATCGGTGCCGAATACGCCGGCAAAGGCAGCGCGGACGGCAGCGAGGGTGACGCCACGCTGATCGAACTGGACCAACTCACGCCTCAGGAACTGTTCAGCCGTGCCTGGCAGGACAACTTCGGCAGCGAGGTCGACGAACAGACGCTGACCGATTTCGCCACGCTGCTGCGTGAAGTCCAGCAGGAGAGCGAGCAACCATGAAAATCCTCGCCATTCGCCTGAAAAACCTGGCCTCGCTGGCCGGCCCCTTTGAAATCGATTTCACTGCCGAGCCACTGGCCAGCGCCGGACTGTTCGCCATCACCGGCCCAACCGGCGCGGGCAAAAGCACGCTGCTCGATGCCCTGTGCCTGGCGCTGTTCGGCGCGATTCCGCGGCTGAGCAATATCGGTCAGTCCAAGGTCCCGGACATCGACGGCGACATCACCACCAGCGACCCACGTACCCTGCTGCGCCGTGGCACGGGCAGCGGTTACGCCGAGGTGGACTTCATCGGCATTGATCAGCGGCGTTATCGCGCGCGCTGGGAAACCAATCGCGCGCGCGACAATGCCACTAAAAAGCTGCAGGCCAGCCGCCAGACCCTCACCGATCTGGACAGTGAGCAAATCCTCAGCAACCAGAGCAAACGCGAATTCGAGCAACTGATCGAAAACCGCCTGGGCCTGAACTTCGAACAGTTCACCCGCGCCGTGATGCTTGCCCAGAGCGAGTTCAGCGCGTTCCTCAAGGCGGATGACAAGGAACGCAGCGAACTGCTGGAAAAGCTCACCAACACCGCGATCTACAGCCAGCTCGGTCGCCGCGCCTACAGCAAAAGCAAGGAAGCCGAAGACGCCCTGAAAACCCTGACCGCGCAGGCCAGCAACATCATCCCGCTGGCCCCGGAGCTGCTGGCTGAACTGGAACAACGCCTGAGCGACGCGCAGCAGCAGCTCAAGGCCCATCAGACACAGCAACGGCAACTGGAAATCAAACAGCAGTGGCTCACCGAACTGCACCGCCTGCGTGATGAACAGCTCGCTGCCCAGGAAGCCCTGAACAGTGCGCAACAGGCCTGGGACGACCACAGCGGAGCACGCCAGACCCTCGGCCAGCTTGAGCGCCTGGGCCCGCAGCGCCATCGCTTCGCGCGTCGGGTCACGTTGAATGCTCAGCTTGATCCGCTGGCTGAACAGATTCGCCAGTATCAGCAACAGCAGACCTCGCTGCACGACCAGCAGCAACAGCTGGAAAGCCGCCGTACTCAGGCGCAGACCAGTCTGCTGGAAGCCCAGCAAGCGCACGGCAGCGCCAAACCGTTGTTGCTGCAGGCTTTCGAAGCACAGAACACCCTCAATCACCTGGCCCAGGAACTGGCCAAGGCGTCCGACCTGCACCAGCAAAGCGAGCAGCTCTGCGTTCAGGGCCAGACCAGCCTACAAACCCTGCTCGATCAGCAACAGCAGGTAGCGCAACGTCTTGAGCGTATTGCCGGGCAACTGCAGCACAGCAGCGAACTGGCGCCACTGGCTCAGGCCTGGAGCGCGTGGCGTGACCGCCTGAAGTCCCTCACGCTGATCGCCAATCGTCTCAAGCACGGCCACAGTGAGCTGCCTGCGCTGCAGCAACGTGCCAACGCTGCCGATCAGCAGCTGACCGAGCAACGCAGCGCGTTGGAGTTGCTGTACCGCGAAGCCGATTGCGAAGTGGAGGCAGTGACCGAGCAGGTGCAGATTCTCGGCAGCCTGTTGCAGGACAACCGCAAACAGCAGCGTGCCTTCGAGGAACTGGCCCGTCTGTGGGCCAGTCAGCAGGACGTCGACCGGCAGCTTGCCGACCTCACCCAGCAACAGCAGAGCGCCCAGCAGCAACGCGAACAGCTCAACAGCGAAGGCCTTCGCGTTCGTGATGAACTGACCGTCGCCGAGCAGACCCTGACCGTCACCCGGCAACTGCTGGAGCGCCAACGCCTGGCCCGCAGCGCCAGTGTCGAGGAGTTGCGCGTGCAGTTGCAGGACGACCAGCCCTGCCCGGTCTGCGGCAGCATCGAACACCCCTGGCATCAGCCGGAGGCGCTGCTCGAAAGCCTCACGCAACACGACGACAACGAGCAGGCCAACGCGCAGAAAGCCGTGGACCTGCTGACCGAGCAACGCAATCAGTTGCGTGAACAGGTCGGCGGCGTGATCGCCCGGCAGAAAGAGCTGCTGCGCCAGCATGAGCAGCTCACCGCGCGCCATCAGGCTTTGGCACCGGACCTGGAGTCACATCCCCTCACCGCCCAATTGCTCGACCGCGACGCCGACAAGCGCGACGGCTGGTTGAGCCAGCAATTGAGTCAACTGAGCGAAGTCATCAGCCGTGACGAGCAACGTCAGCAAGCCTTGCTGGCCCTGCAAAAAGACGCTGCCCGCCTGCAGCAGCAGCTTCAGGCAGCGACCGAAGCCAGTCAGACCGCTGCGGGCCATGTTGCCGAGCAGCTCAAGCAACTGGAGGCCGATGGGCAGCGACTGGAAGAGGAACTGACGGCATTCACGCCGCTGGTATCGCCGCAGGTGCTTGAAGGGCTGCGCAGTGATGCATCGGCGACCGTGCTGCAGCTCGAACAGCAGGTGACCCAGCGTCTCGATCAACTGGAGCAGCAACACGAAGAGCAGCAGGAGCAAACCGAGCGCCAGCAGAAGATCGAGAAGCAGCAGGTCGAGCAGCAGACTCGCGTGCATCGCCAGACCGAACTGGCGCAGGAAGTCACCCGACTCGGCGAGCAACGGCTGAACAGTCAGCAGACGCTTGCCGGTCTGCTGGGCGAACACGCGAGCGCAGAGCAATGGCAGCAGGCGCTGGAGCAAACCATCGAGCAGGCCAGACAGGCGGAAAGTCTGGCGGCGCAGGCGCTGCAGGACATCCACAATCAACTGATTCAACTGGCTGCCGAACTCAAGTCCGGACAGCAACAGCAGCAGGCCCTGCAACAGGAACTGGCTGAACTTGATGTGCAGATCAGCGAATGGCGCGCTCAGCATCCGCAGCTCGACGACAGCGCGCTGGATACGTTGCTGACCTACGACGATGCGCATGTCGAGCAACTGCGTGTGCAATTGAGCAGCACCGACAAGGCGCTGGAACAGGCAAAAGTATTGTTGCAGGAACGCGATCAGCGCCTGCAACAGCATCAGGCGCAACACAGTGATCTGACCGACAGTGCGCAACTGGAAGCAGCGCTGCAACAGGCCCATGAACAGTCGGCGCTCAGTGAGCAGCACTGCGCCGACTTGCGTGCCGAGCTCAGTGAAGATCAGCGTCGCCGCAACGCCAACAGCGAACTGCAGGCGCGCATCGCCGATGCCAACAGCGAATACCTGCGCTGGGCACGTCTGGCGTCGTTGATCGGCTCGGCAGAAGGCGACAGGTTTCGCAAAATCGCCCAGGCCTACAACCTGGATCTGCTGGTCCACCACGCCAATGCGCAGCTCAGGCAACTGGTGCGCCGTTACCGCCTGAAACGCGGCGGCAGCATGCTCGGCCTGCTGGTCATGGACACGGAAATGGGCGACGAACTGCGCTCGGTTCATTCGCTGTCCGGCGGGGAAACCTTCCTTGTCTCGCTGGCACTGGCGCTGGGCCTCGCCTCGATGGCATCCAGCACCTTGCGCATCGAGTCACTGTTCATCGACGAAGGCTTCGGCAGCCTCGACCCGGAGTCACTGCAACTGGCGATGGACGCCCTCGACGGCCTGCAGGCGCAGGGTCGCAAGGTCGGCGTGATTTCCCACGTGCAGGAAATGCACGAACGAATCCCGGTGCAGATCAAGGTGCGTCGTCAGGGCAACGGATTGAGCACCATCGAGGTGGGGCACTGAGAGACCTGTGACGCGGAACGTGAGGCACGGCAGTTGGTTGTCGTTCCTCACGCTCCGCGTCGGAATGCCGTTCTGGACGCTCTGCGTCCGCTCTTGAATGTTGTGCCACCAGCGCTTTCGCGAACAGGCTCGCCTGGCAGTCTTCAGCTTTTGATTCTGCCCGGGAGGGCGTAGGAGTGGACCGGGCGACGCTTCGCTTGTTCGCGAAAGGGACGTTAAATTCAGAGAAAATGTAGCGCCCGAAGTACCGCCTTCGCGAACAAGTTCGCTCCTACGCCCGCTGGGCAGAAGCCTTGTTTCCAGGCGTGGATATGCCGCCACCAGCGCTTTCGCGAACAGGCTCGCCTGACATTCCGTGCATGGTCTGCCACGCATTGGGCAGTAAGTCGCAGGGACCTGTGTGGGCGAACATGCTCGCGAAAGCGTGACGGCTGATCAATCACTGGGCGGATTTGTGTTCCAGCGCTGCGTAGAAATTAGCGCTTTGTTGCAGGTATTTGGTTGTGTACGTCTGAGTCGCATGAGCTTTCTTGTCGTTCACTTCGACACTGGCGCTGGCCGGGAGAGCGACGCTTGCCGAGATAGCAGATGCAGCGATGATGGAGAAAAGATTGAAATTCATGTCGGTCACCCCTCTTGCTTTACGCTGGTTTGAAGTCCTGACCGTTATGGCCGTGACTCAAACTTACGCCCGAGGGTGGTTCAGCAGAAATCTTTTGTAGCACTAACCCATATCATCAAGAATGATAACGGCTCCAGCCCTTATATCGTAAGGGCTGGAGCCGGGGCGGCTTACTTGTCAGTCAGAAAACGCAGGTAAGAAGGTGCATCTGCGTCGAATTTCTGTACCGTTTCACCGATCTTCCCGCTCTGCGGATCACGGCGAACGGTCACGATCTGGTTGCTCTTCTGATTGGCGAACAGCATGAACTGACCGGTCGGATCGAATGCGAACTCGCGGGGCTCCTTGCCTTCCAGGGAACGACGCTGAATTTCTTCAAGCTTGCCGCTGGCCTGATCGATGCGGAACACCACAACCTGATTCGCGTCACCCCGATTGGTCACGTACAGAAACTTGCCATCCGGTGAAGTGTGCAAGGCGCCACCACCGTTTTTCTCGTCCACGCCCTTGTTCTTCATGTCGACCAGTTGGGTCTGCTTGAAGGCGCCGTCATGGTAGTCGAACACCGCCACCTGAGCCGTCATCTCCAGTACCAGCCAGGCATGTTTGCCATCGCCACTGAAGAGGGTATGACGGGGTCCGGAACCGCCCGGCAACTGCACGAACGGTACCTTGGCTGGCTGCAACGGCTTGGCCTGGCTTGCGTCGTAGTGATACACGAACAGCTTGTCAGCGCCCAGGTCGGCAGTCACCACGTACTTGTCATCCGGGGTCGGTACGGCCAGGTGCACATGCGACGACATCTGCCGCTCACTGTTCACCTTGCTTCCAGGACCCAGCGGCAGCACCTGAACGGCTTCGCTCAACGTGCCGTCCTTGCCCACCGGCACCACGGTCAGCGCGCCGCCCGGGTCAGGGTTTACGGCGTAGTTGGCCACGAACAGGTAGCGGCCGTCGTAGCTAAGGCTGGAGTGCGTCGGTTCTTCACCGCGGCTTTGAACCTGATTGATCGGCGTGATCTGACGGGTTTTCGGGTCGATCGCGAAGCTGCTGACCTTACCGACCGCGTCTTTTTGTCCAGGGCCGTTTTCATTGACCGCGAACAGATAGCGCTGGTCTCTGGAGACGGTCAGCCAGGACGGGTTTTCGGCCTTGACCACTTGCAACGGCTTGGCATCGATCATCCCGGTTTTGCTGTCGAAGGCAAAACGATAGATCCCTTCACTCTTGCCTTGCGTGTAGGAACCTATCAGCAATTCAGTATCGGGCATGGCTTGGGCCTGCAGGGTAAATGCGCTCATGGCACTGGCAATCGCCAGCCACGGCAGAAATTTATGGGGCATGGGGGCATCCCTTGTTATCGAAGTTATTGATGCCTGTTACGGCACTGTCGGGGTCTATGACAGCGCCAGCCCGCATTTACTCAATCCTGCGCGGAATCATCTTCATCGGAGGGGGTAAAGGCATCCAGGCAGATGATCCGGTGATCGGCGTTGCCGTCATTGATCACCCAGCTTTGCAGGGACTCATCGAAGGTCGCAGCCTCGACTTGCGCCTTGGTGAAGCGCCATACCTTGCGCTCGCGGCCGTCCATGCATTCGACGTTCAGTTCCTCGCCCAGAGAGAAATCCCAGGCGTGCAGACCGTCGATTTCCAGCATGGTGGAGGCTTCGAGTGCGGCGAGCAGTGTGGTGGGTGTGGTAGTCATGAAATTCATCCAGCCAGCAAAAGCGCGAATGATAGGGCAAAAGGCAGGCGCAGATACAGTCGGAGCGCAAGTAGAGCCGTACCAGCGCCGAGCGCTGGTACGGTGGGCAATCAAACAGGTACGGCGCGTTTGTGCTTACAGCTTGCCGATGCCGCCCGGCTGGAACACTGGCTCGCTCGGTGCCAGGCCATTGACCAGCGGCTTACCGAACTCGGCCTGACTGATCTCGAAACGATCGCCGGGCTGTGTGCGTACGCCATCGGCAAACGACAGGGTCGCGGTGCCGAAGAAATGCACATGCACGTCACCGGGCCTGAGGAACTGTGCGTACTTGAAGTGGTGGTATTCGAGGTTTTCCAGGCTGTGGCACATGTTCGCTTCGCCACTGAGGAATTCTTTCTCCCACAGCACCTTGCCGTCGCGCCAGACCCGGCTGGTGCCCGACAGGCTTTGCGGCAAGTCGCCCACGCGCAACTCCGGCCCGAACGAACAGGCGCGCAGTTTCGAATGCGCCAGATACAGGTAGTTGCGACGCTCCATGACGTGATCGGAGTATTCGTTACCGATGGCGAAGCCCAGGCGATAAGGCTTGCGGTCATGACCGATGACGTACAGGCCGCTCAGCTCGGGCTCTTCCCCGCCGTCTTCGGCAAAGGGCGGCAACGAAAACGAATGTCCGGGGCGCACGACAATGCTGCCGTCACCCTTGTAGAACCACTCGGGCTGAACACCGGCCTGCCCCGCCGCCGGCTTGCCGCCTTCGACGCCCCATTTGAAGATACGCATGGTATCGGTCATCGAGGCTTCATCGCCGGACTGCTGGTGCATCTTGTCGCGTGCCGACGCACTGCCCAGATGGGTCAGCCCGGTGCCACTGACCAGCAGGTGCGCCGGATCAGGATGGTCGAGCGGCGGCAGGATCCGCAGCTCCTCAAGCAACTGTGAATAGTCATGCGTTTCGCCAACGCCCCGCTGCTCGACCTGATGCGCCAGCGCCGAACCCGCCTCGATCGCCGCCAGCGCCAGCTCGCGAACACTCTCGACGCCCTGGACCTCACGCACCTGGTCACCGTCGACCAGACCGACCCGACGCTGACCGTCGCTCAATTCAAACTGTACTAACCGCATGAAATTCTCCTTTCAGATAATGGGCCGCTGAAAACCTATCTCGCCTTGGCACTCGCCGCGAAGTCGGACACTGGCAGCACATGCTTGCGCTCCAGCACGTGATAAACGATGCCGGTCAGCAGCAGCCCGAAGACCATCACGCCCGACAGGAAATAGAGGCCCGATGCCAGGCTGCCGGTGATTTCTTTCAACGCACCGATCACGAACGGCCCAATGTAGCCGCCCAGGTTGCCGACCGAATTGATCAGCGCGATACCGGCTGCGGCACTGGCACCGGCAAAGAACCGTCCTGGCAAGGTCCAGAACACCGCCGTGCAGGAAAACAGTGCGAACGCCACGACGCACAATGCAGCCAGCTGCGCCACCGGCATGGTCAGCCAGGCGCTGCAGAACAGGCCGATGGCGCCCAGTACATACAGCACGGCCAAATGCCCGTAACGATCGTTGAGGCGATCGGAACTGCGCGGCACGATCAGCAGACCGATGATGCCGAAAATGTACGGCACCGACGACACGAAGCCAGTGGTCAGGTCACTCCCGCCAAACTGTTTGATCAGCGTCGGCAGCCACAGGCCCAGACCGTAGATGCTCAAGGTCACCGGCAGGTAGAACAGCGCCAGAAGCAAAACACGCTTGTCTTTCAGGGCATGCAACGGATTGCCGTGACGAGTCTGGCCGTACTCTTCAAGATCCTTTTTCAGCTCACCGGTCAGCCAGTCCTTCTCGGCCTGGTCCATCCATTTGACCTGCTGCGGACCATCCGGCAACCAGCGCAGCACCGGCCAGGTCAGCAGAATCGCCGGCGTGCCGATGACGATGAACAGCCACTGCCAGCCATGCAGGCCGAGTATGCCGTCCATGCCCAGCAAACCACCGGAAACGGGCCCGGTGATCATCATGGCGATGGGTTGCGAGAGGATGAAAAGGCCAAGGATCTTGCCGCGATGGCGCACCGGAAACCACTGGGTGATGTAGTACAGCACACCGGGGAAGAAGCCCGCCTCGGCAGCGCCCAGCAGAAACCGCATCACGTAGAAGCTGTGCGGCCCCTGGACGAAGGCCATGCCGATGGTGATCGCGCCCCAGGTGATCATGATCCGCGCGAACCAGCGGCGTGCGCCGAAACGCTCGAGCATCAGGTTGCTGGGGATCTCCAGCAGGAAGTAACCGATGAAGAACAGTCCGGCACCCAGCCCGTAGGCGGCGTCGCCGATACCGATGTCCGCGCCCATATGCAACTTGGCAAAGCCCACGGCAGAGCGGTCTACATAAGCGATCAGGTACAGCAGGATAAGGAAAGGAATCAGTTTCAGCGTGATGCGGCGTATAAGCCGCAGTTCCTGGCTCATGTAGGCGGTCTCCCATTGTTTTTGTTATGGAACCTGCGGGGATCGCCTCTGTGCCTGGGGGCTGAATAACACTGCACATGCGCCAGGATGATCCCTCGTCTGCGGCTGACTATATAGTAATACTATTTAAACTGACAACTCTTCCAATACGCGTTTTTTAGGCTTACCTTAGCCAGCAGTATCGCCATTAAGTCTTACAATAAGAGAGCCGATCATGTCTGACTCCGATAAAAAACCGACCCTCCGTTCTGCCCAGTGGTTTGGCACTGCCGACAAGAATGGCTTCATGTACCGCAGCTGGATGAAGAATCAGGGCATTGCCGACCACCAGTTTCAGGGCAAGCCGATCATCGGCATCTGCAATACCTGGTCGGAGTTGACCCCCTGCAACGCGCATTTCCGGCAGATCGCCGAGCATGTCAAACGTGGCGTGATCGAAGCAGGCGGCTGGCCGGTGGAGTTTCCGGTGTTCTCCAACGGCGAATCCAACCTGCGCCCTACCGCAATGTTCACCCGCAACCTGGCGAGCATGGACGTTGAAGAAGCGATTCGCGGCAACCCCATCGATGGCGTCGTGCTGTTGACCGGTTGTGACAAGACCACCCCTGCCCTGTTGATGGGGGCTGCCAGTTGCGACATCCCCGCCATCGTCGTTACCGGCGGACCGATGCTCAACGGCAAGCATGAAGGCAAGGACATCGGCGCCGGCACCATCGTCTGGCAGATGCACGAGTCCTACAAGGCCGGGACCATCAGCCTGGATGAATTCCTCTCCGCCGAAGCCGGCATGTCGCGTTCGGCTGGCACCTGCAACACCATGGGCACGGCGTCGACCATGGCCTGCATGGCCGAAGCGCTGGGCACTTCGCTGCCGCACAACGCGGCCATTCCGGCGGTGGATTCGCGGCGTTACGTGCTGGCCCACATGTCCGGCATGCGTGCCGTCGACATGGTCCGCGAAGACCTGCGCCTGTCGAAGATTCTCACCAAGGCAGCTTTCGAAAACGCCATCCGGGTCAACGCGGCCATCGGTGGCTCGACCAACGCCGTCATCCACTTGAAAGCCATCGCCGGACGCATCGGCGTCGATCTGGACCTGGATGACTGGTCACGCATGGGCCGTGGCATGCCGACCATCGTCGACCTGCAACCTTCCGGGCGCTTCCTGATGGAAGAGTTCTATTACGCCGGCGGCCTGCCCGCCGTGCTGCGCCGCATGAACGAAGCCAGGCTGCTGCCCAACCCGGATGCCTTGACCGTCAATGGCAAGAGCATTGGCGAAAACACCTGTAACTCACCGATCTATGGTGAAGATCAGGTGATCCGCGCGCTGGATAACCCGATCCGCGCCGACGGCGGGATTTGCGTGCTGCGCGGCAACCTCGCGCCGCTGGGTGCCGTGCTCAAGCCCTCGGCCGCGACACCGGCACTGATGCAGCACCGTGGCCGCGCAGTGGTGTTCGAGAATTTCGAGATGTACAAATCGCGAATCAACGATCCGGATCTGGACATTGATGCCAACTCGGTCATGGTGCTCAAGAACTGCGGCCCCAAGGGCTATCCGGGCATGGCCGAGGTCGGCAACATGGGCTTGCCAGCCAAGCTGCTGGCGCAGGGCGTGACTGACATGGTGCGCATTTCCGATGCGCGCATGAGCGGCACGGCTTACGGCACAGTGGTTCTGCATGTGGCGCCGGAAGCCGCAGCGGGCGGACCGCTGGCGGTGGTCAAGGAAGGCGACTGGATCGAGCTGGACTGCGCTGGCGGGCGTCTGCATCTGGACATCCCGGAAGCCGAACTGGCCGCGCGCCTCGCCGACTGGCAGGCTCCGCCTCAACTGCTGCTGGGTGGCTATCGCCAGCTGTACGTAGACCGGGTGATGCAGGCGGATCAGGGCTGTGATTTCGACTTCCTGGTCGGTTGCAGAGGCTCCGAAGTGCCCCGCCACTCGCACTGACAAAAGCGGCGGTTTGCCTGACTCAGGCAGCCGCCGCAAGTGTTACGCAATGGTATGATGCCCAGCAATTACCGCCAGGACCGACCAGCGTTCCCATGGATTATCGAAAGCCTTCCGACCGAAAAAGCATGCACGCCCGTATCGTCCAGGAACTGGGCATGCAAATCGTGTCCGGCCGTTTCAAGCCTGACGAAAAGCTGCCTGCCGAAGCGCTGCTCTGCGAAGAGTACGCCGTCAGCCGCCCGGTCCTGCGCGAAGCGACACGGGTTCTGGTGGCCAAGGGTCTGGTTTATTCGCGTCCGCGTGTGGGCACGGTAGTCAAGGCGCGTCGCGAATGGCATCTGCTGGACCCGGACGTGCTGCACTGGGTCATGCAAAGCTCGCCGCAGAATGAGTTCTTCCATCTGCTGACCAGCGTACGCGCGGTCATCGAGCCAGCGGTTGCCGCACTGGCAGCGCAGCATGCCACCGACGCAGAGATCGAGTCGATCCACGAAGCCTATCTGCGCATGGAAGCTGCGCCGACGCCGGAAGACCTGTTGCAACCCGACCTCGACTTCCACAGCCGCATCGCCGACGCCACCCACAACGATCTGCTGGCGCACTTGTGCAACATGCTGTCACTGGCGTTGCGCGAAGCGCTCAAATACTCCAACAAACGCCCTAACCTGCACGAACTGGCCATGCCACGCCACAAGGCGATCCTCACCGCCATCCAGAACCGCGACGCACTGGGCGCACGCCACGCTTCACTGGTGCAACTGGACGATGCACGCAATGCGCTGAGTGTGGTACTCGGCGGAGGCTGATGGGTTGCCAGCGCGAGGATCAACCGTTGCAGGCCGCTGATGTTCTCCCCCTCTGGATGCAGCCTATCGCCAGCACGTACATCAACAGGCTGACTACAAAGGGAGCGCCCAGCCACAGAACATGCTGGCCTGAGCCCAGGTTACCGGCAAATATCAGGGCACCAATCACTGGCGCCAGACCGCCCACCAGACTCAACAGGGACGTCAGCCCGCCTTGCAGCTCGCCCTGGTGCCCCGCCCTGGCATGACGCGAGAGCTCACTGCGCAGTGCCGGCTCGGCAATCAGCCCGACAGCATGGAAACACATCCCTACCACCGTCAGCCAGACGCTTGCAGCGGCCGTATAGAAACCATAACCCAGCAGGCAACAGGCATAACCTGTAACGATGATCCGCTGGTTGGACATGATCGGCGTCAGCTTGCGTACCAGCACGCGCTGCGCGAACGCCATGCCCAGGGCGAGCGCCGCCAATGCGTAAGACACTTCGAGCATGCTCCAGCCATAACGCATCTGATTAGCCAGCACAAAGCAGCTTTGAAATATCCCGTAGGCGAACCACGAGCACGTCGCAGCCAGCAGATACGGCCGCAGGCCTTGCGTACTCCATAGTCCTCGCAGGCTGCCAAACGGGTTGGTTCGCCGCCATTCGAAGGCACGCCGATGCTCGGCCGCAAGGCTCTCCGGTAATCTCATGTAGCCGTACAGCAGATTGATTGCCGCCAGGCCGCCAGCGACCAGAAAGGGCAAGTGCGGTCCATAAGACGCAAGTCCCCCGCCTATCACCGGGCCAAAAACAAGCGCTATGGCGATAACACTGCCCGCGGCACCGTAGAAATGCGTGCGCTGCTCGCCCTCACTGATGTCCGCAATATAGGCCATCGCAGTGGCAATATTGGCGGCAGTGATTCCTGCGATGGCACGGCCTATCAGCAAGACCGTCAGGCTGCCGGCGAAGCCAGCCATCAAATTGCCCAGGCACATGCCGGCCAGCGCCAGAAGCAATATCGGTCGGCGCCCATGGCAATCGCTCAGCGCCCCCAGCAGCGGCGCGCATAGAAACTGCATTGCCGAATAAAGTGTCAGCGCAACGCCCAGCGCCAACGAGACATGCTCGGCAGACGATGGCCAGATAGTCGCGATCAGCGTAGGCATCACAGGGATCGCCAGACCGATGCCAAGCACATCGAGCCCCAATATCAGAAGAATGAATCGCATGGGTGGACGGGTGTCACCTTTTGAGTAACCTCCAGGCATATGTAGACCTCAGACTGATTAATGTAGGCGAGCAGGCGGTGAGCCCGCTCGCCATGTTCGGCAAAGAACGGGTTATCGATCACACTCGGCAAGTTGCTCGATCAATACATCGGCAATTTGCTGGGCGTGGACGGACAGGCAAGTAAAGTGGTCTCCCGAGACATCGACCGTTCTTACCTTCGCCGCACTGAACGACTCCCAGCCCCAGGCATCCGTGTCGCGGATCTCGGGCAGGTTGATGCCGGAGGGCATCGAGTCGACCGCACGAAACAGCACCAGCGAGGCATCAAGCGCAACTTTGGGCGGGTCATAGCGCATACCGAAGGCGGCAGCAGCCTTGTACACGTTGAACAGCCCCCGGATGCTTCCCTCATCGCCACGTGCATCCAGCAACCCGTGACGTTCCAGCGTGTCTTTCAGGTAGCGGATCTTTTCCTCATCATCCAGATGCTCGAGCGCCAGCAACTCCTCGCGGCCAAGCTTGATCGGCTTGTCGAAGTAATGCCCGAAGATACTCAGCAACGAACCCAGTACCTGAGCATCAGTGGGCACCTGCATTTGCGTATACGGAGGTGCCGCCGAGTCGAACAGCGCCAGCAGGCCCACCTGGTCGCCACGCGCTTCAAGACGTCTGGCGATTTCATAAGCTACTTTTCCGCCAAGTGAATGACCTCCCAGCAGATACGGCCCGTGCGCCTGAACCGACTTCATGCAGCGAATATAGTGTTCGGCCATCTCCTCGACGCTGAAGTGAGGCTCAGTCTTGCCATCGAGCCCAAGGCATTGCAGACCGTAGAAAGGCCGCTGCATACCCATGGCCTTGGCCAACCCAAGCACTTGATTGACGTTGCCCCCCATGCCCGGCAGACAGAAGAATGGTCTCCCCTCGCCGTTTCGCTGCACCGGCACCAGACAGTAGCGGACGGCGGCTTCATCGGCATCGACGGGCGTATCGTCGGCGCCACTGCCCAACGAGCGAGCGATTCGCTCGATGGTCGGCTCATCGAGGAACTCGGCCAACGTCAGGCACTGCTGAAAGCGCGAACGAATTCGCGAAATCAGCTGGGAGCCCAACAGCGAATGTCCGCCCAGATCGAAGAAGTTATCCAGCACACCCGGCATATCACCGCCTAGCAGCTCTTGCCACAACTGCGCGACTTCCTGTTCCACAGCATTGCGTGGCGCGACACGCTCGGCCCCAGAGTCGAACAGCGCTGTTGCACGGCCAGCCGATGTCGTGCCGCCGCGCTGCAGTTGATTGATCAGTTGTTGCAGATCCTGCGCCTTGCTCACGACGATCTGGGCCGTGTTCTGCGCCAGGGCCAGCTCGAACAACTGGCAACCTTCTGCGTTGGTCAGCCCGCGCACTTCGTCAATCGGCGCCTGCTCGGGGTGCGCCCTGTCATAGGCAACACGCATACCTGCCTGCGCCCATGCATCCCAGTTGAGCGAAACCACAGGCATGCCCTCCTGACGACACGCATGCGCGCGAGCATCCAGATAAGCGTTGGCGGCGGCGTAATCCGCCTGGCCCAGACCACCCAGCACTGACGCCAATGAAGAACACAGGAATATGAACTCGACAGGTTCCTCGCGCAAAACCTCTATCAGCACATCGGTGCCGACTACCTTGCTGCCCATGACCTGGGCCCATGCATTCGCCTGGCTCAGTTGAATGAGACCGCTGGCTTGCACGCCTGCGGCGTGTATGGCTCCAGAGATACGCCCGTGCTGACGTCTGACCTGGTGCAACGCTGCGGTGAAAACCTCACGATCAGCACAATCGACCGCCATGTGTTGAATCCGCGCACCCTGCTGTTTCAACGCCTGCAGCGCTTGCCCGACCTCATCCGTGACCGTCGCAGAGCGGGACATCAGGACTAACGTGACGGCTTTTACCTTCGCAGCCAGATGACTGGCCAGCGCAAGCCCCATGCCGCCCAGACCACCGGTAACCACATAGGTCCCGCCCTCCTCGAACTGCTGCGGAGGTTGCAAGACTTGCAGCGCTCGCAGGCAAGGCTCATGGAACGTCTGTTTGCGCAACGCCAGGGTCGAAGCAAGCGGAGATGCCTGGTCTGGATCGATGTGCTGGAGTGCCTGAAGCAGCAGCGTCTCGTTCTCCGCCGCATTGGCCAGCGGCAGATCGAAATGACGGCACTGAATCTGTGGCAGCTCCCACGTAAGTGTGCGAACCACGCCAGACAAGGTCGCTACACAGCTGTTGACCGGCTCATCGTCATCCACCTGGCAGGCACCTTCGGTCACCAGTGACAACACTGTGGTGTTTGCGGCATGAGGAATGTACGCCTGTACCAGCGACATAAGATCGGTAAACAGCGTAATCGCAGCGTGTTCGCCTTGCGTCGGTTGCGCCCCACCAGCCATGTAAATGATCTGACTCGGCAAGGCCTCTTGCGCCACCAGTGTATTGAACAGTTGCTCATACGCCTGAGCATCGCCGCGAGCAATTATCGCGACCGCAGTGCCGGAATCACCGGCATCTGCTATGCAGACACTGTCCGGCGGCAGCGAGAAGAGCATGCTGTTATCGGCTGCAACGCCGCGCATCACAACCAGCCAGGGCCCTTGTAATGGCGAGTCGCTCCTTGGCGGCAATGCCGGGCGCCATGCAGGCGCCTGGCACCAGTCAAGGGGCTCAGTGCGCTGTGCCTCCGATGCCACTCGCTCCTCGCGCAAAGTGAAGCCTATGACCTCGGCCAGCAGCGCCCCGACTCCGCCGTCGTTGTCGACTTCGAACAGTTGCACATCATAGACATTCCTGCGGACCCGCCGTGCATGGCTGTAAAGCCGGGAGCGCAGTGGTGCATGAATAGTCAGGCGCTGGTAATGGAACGGCAATCTGCGGGTGCGGTTTTCCATGATCGAGAGAAAACCGGTCGCCATGTCGAGCAACGCCGGATGCAGCGCAAAGCGCTCAACATCATCGGCAAACGCCTGATCGAGCTCCAGGAGCGCCAACCCCTCATCCTCACTAAGCCAGATCGAACGAAAGCACTTCCAGCGAGGCCCGAACAAGCCGAGACGCGTGTTCAATGCCGCATGTTCGACTTCATCGGCAAGACAGTCGGCATGGTCGGCCTGAAGCTGCATCAGCGCTGTTGGTACGGAACGCTCCCGGTCGTGGCGCTTGATGAAGCCTTGGGCGTGCAGCATTGTGTGCTGCTGCGGACTGTTACCCTCGTCCGATACCGACTCGAGGAAAAACTCAGTGCTCTCGGCGTGATCCTTGAATGTAATCAGCACGCGTTGTGAGGCCTGCTCATCTTCCATCACCAGAGGGGTCGGGAAGTAAACATCACTCAGCTCGATCGACTCGATACCTTCCATACGCGCATAGGCATTGCGCACCAGTTCAACGCATCCGGTGCCGGAAAGCACTGGCCTTCCTTCGAAGACCCGATGTTCGTCCACCAGCCAGAGTTGTGGCGACAGGCTCAACCGGAATTGCCGGCGATTACCATGCATACGCTGCCAGTGCAGGAACAACGGTGCCTCGTGCTGCGCAGAAGAAGCCGTCCCGGCAGCCTCGATCCAGTGGCTGTCCCGCGCGAACGGATAGGTCGGCAGCGGCACGCGTGCGCCGTCTGTACACCCTGTGGCCTGCGCCCAACCGAAACGTGCCCCCTGCCTCCACAATGACGCGATGCCTTCCGCCAACGCCGCCTCGTCCGACCGGCTGTCCCGTGCATGCCGAGTGCAACCAAGCACACACAAGGGCTCAGCATAGGATTTCAGTGCACTCTGAAGAGCACGGCCAGGGCCGACTTCGAGAAAAATCGGGTCTTCCAGTTCGTCGGCAAGCAGCGCGATACCGTCAGAAAAGCGCACGGTATCCAGCAGATGAGACGCCCAATAATCACTCTGGCTGCTCGAATCGATCGAGAACCAACCACCGTTGTGGTTGGACACCAGCGCGATAGTCGGGGGCTGAACAGAGAACCCGTTAACAACTGCCTTCAACGCGTGCGCCGCAGGAGCCATCATGCGGGAATGAAAAGCGTGCGAGGTATCCAGTACACGCCCCACGAGCCCTTCATCGGCCAGTTGTCGCTCGACCCGCGCAATGGCATCAAAATCACCCGCCAGGACACATTGCAGCGGCCCATTGACGGCAGCCAGCTCCACGCCGTGCCCCAGAAAACGCGTGCAGTCTGCTTCCGAGAGGCCAACGGCAAGCATTGCACCGGGCGCTTGACGTTGCATCAGGCGGCCCCGTTCGACAACCAGCTTCAAGCTGTCCTCAAGACTGTAGACACCCGCAAAACAGGCAGCCACCAGCTCACCAAGGCTATGGCCTATGAGCGCCTGCGGTTGGATACCGCGGCCTTGCAACAACAGGGCGCACGCGTACTCGACCACAAAAAGTGCCGGCTGCGCGACCTCGGTCCGGCTCAGGGTGTCGCCTGTTTCGCCACCCGCTGGCGGGTACAGACAGGCCAGGATGTCGACGCCATAGCGCTGCAATATGACTGCACAGCGGTCAACTGTCTGCCGAAATACCGCCTCACTGTCGTAGAGGCCCTTGAACATGCCCGTGTACTGGCTGCCCTGCCCGGAAAACATGAACACGATCGGACGATCCTGTCTGCGTTCCATTAGCGCTGTGGACGAAGGCGCCTGCAGCGCGTGCAAGGCTCCGGCAATACTCTGGCTGACGACGCTGTCCCTGAAGGCAAATCGCGTGCGACCCTCTCCCAGCGTGAAGGCGATATCGCGTAGATCGGCTGCGGGATTCTGCAGGCAGGTGATCAGTTGCCGACGCTGATGATCCAGCGCTGCAGCGGAGCGTGCGGAGAACGGCAGTATGTACCAGCGTTCGCTATCGTCATGCGGGCGTACCGACGGCCGAGGAGGTTCCTCGACAATGACGTGCGCATTGGTCCCGCCGATGCCGAAGGAGCTGACGCCTGCCCGACGTGGCGAGGCCGCTGCCGGCCATGGTCTGGAGGTCGTGTTGACATAAAACGGGCTGTCGCTGAAATCGATTTCGGGATTGGCCCGCGTGAAGTTCAGGCTTGCAGGCAGGACGTCGTGTTGCACGGCAAGTATGGCCTTGACCAGCCCGGCGACGCCCGAGGCCGCATCAAGATGACCGATGTTGCTCTTCAATGAACCAAGGGCACAAAAGCCCGGCGTGACATGTGGCAAAGCGCTGGTATAGGCCTGCGTCAACGCACGGACCTCTACCGGGTCACCCAGACGAGTGCCGGTGCCATGCGCCTCGACGTAACCAATGGAATCTGCGCTGATATTCGCTGCATCGAGTGCAGCGCTCACCACTTGGGCCTGCCCATGAACACTGGGCGCGGTGTAACTGACTTTACTGGAGCCATCGTTATTGATCGCCCCGCCCTTTATCAAGGCATGAATATGGTCGCGATCTTCGATTGCCCTGTCAGCCAGTTTGAGGACCAACACTGCACAACCGCTGCCGCCAGTAGTGCCACTGGCCTGGGCATCGAACGGCCGGCAATGGCCATCGGCAGAAATGATGCTGCCCGGTGCCGCCTGGTAACCGTAGTATTGAGCTTCGACCGAAGCACCGCCGACGATCACCATGTCCGACTCGCCACGCAGCAAGCTTTCGCAGGCCATCTGGACTGCTACCAGTGACGAGGAGCAAGCCGTTTCGACGGTAATCGCAGGTCCCGCGAGATTGAGTTTGTAAGCCACACGCGAAGCCATGAAATCGCGGCCATTACCCAACAACCACTGGATGTTCTCCAGTTGCAGCTCCTGGCGCCTCGGGTAAACGTGATCGAGCAGGTAATGGCTGGTGCTCGCGCTTGCAAATACGCCCACGCGCAAATCGTTCAGAGCGCCGCCATAACCGGCGGCTTCCATCGCGGCCCATGCGCATTGAAGGAAGATGCGCTGCTGAGGATCCATCAACTGTGCTTCCCGCGGTGAGAAGCCGAAGAACTCGGCGTCGAACTTGTCGACGTCCTCAAGACGATTGCCACACTTGACAAAATCGTCACGCTCCAGCAGATCAGGGCTTACGCCATGCGCGAGCATGACTTCATCACTGAAGTAAAGAGTCGACTCCACCCCCTCGGTGAGGTTCTGCCAGAACTCGCTCAGGTCAGCGGCGCCCGGAAAGCGCCCGGCCATGCCAACCACCGCCAGCGTGCGGTTCCCAGGATCAATGACAGGTGATGCCTCGCTGGCTTGGCGAACCTCCGGCAAAGGCCCATGCAAGCGTTCCAGATGAGCGACCAGACCACGCAGCGTCGGGTATTCGAAAAGGTCTGTCATGGCCACGGGCGCCTGCAAAAGCTCGCTCAACCGTTTTTGCGTCTCGACAATGCGTAACGAGTGGCCACCGAGATCGAAAAAGTTATCGTCCGAATCGATTTCCTGGCAATCGAGCACTTCCTGCCAGATCTTTCTGACCGTGTTGTGCAGGCGTTTTCCAGCAGGCCTGACCGCGGCAGGAAGGGTCGCCGTCGTCCCGACTGCAGTACCTTCCTGAGCGCGCTGATCAACGCGATTTTCGAGCGACTTGCGATCGACTTTGCCAGTACGGCTAAGCGGTAGCTCGGGCAAGCAGATAAGACGCTCCGGCACCATGTGCGCTGGCAGCACCTTGCCCAGTTCTGCACGCACCTGCGCAACGCTCGGCTTGCCGACGTAATACCCCACCAGAACCTTGTTGCCCTGGTCATCCTGTTTGACGACCACGACCGCCTGCTCCAGCCCGGCTATCGCGTTCAAACGCGTTTCGACATCGCCCAGCTCAATGCGAAAACCGCGAACCTTGACCTGATTATCGATACGCCCGACATAACTCAGGCTTCCATTGAATTGACGCACGACAAAGTCGCCGGTGCGGTACAGACGCGCCTCGGGCAAAACGCCGTATGGGTCGGGAAGAAACACGTGCGCGGTGCGCTCATCCAGATTCAGATAACCCTGTGCCACCCCGCTTCCGCCAATGTAAAGCTCGCCGGGTACACCGCAGGGAAGAGGGTTCAGATACGGGTCCAGGACGTACATTCTGACGTTGTCCAGAGGCCGCAATACCAAGGCACCTCGTTCATCCCAGTAATCCCGGGCAGATGCATACACCGTCGTTTCGGTCGGACCGTAACCATTGAGGAAGCGTCTGCCCGCTGCCCACGTCTGGGCGACGTTGGCCGGACAGGCTTCACCGGCGCTGATGATGACTTTCAGTTCGGCAAGTTCGGCATGGGGGAGCAAGCGCAGGGCCGTCGGCGTGATCTGCAGATGAGTAATATGTTGCTCGCGCAGAAGCGTCACCAGGTCCGGCCCCGGAAGCAGCTGTTCAGACGCTGCAAATACCAGTGTGGCGCCGCTGATCAGCACCGGAAACACCTCGCCACAAACCCCGTCGAAGACTGGCGAAAAGTACTGCAGCTGGCGCGACTGACCAGTCAGTTCCAGTGTTCGCGCAAATGCATTCGCGGTGTTATCGATATTGCGCTGCGAAACCATCACCCCCTTGGGCTGCCCGGTCGAGCCAGAGGTGTAAAGAATATAGGCCAGATCCTGAAGCTCACGCTGGCAGGCCGGAGCAGACCATTCGCCCTGGGCACCTTCGAAGTCGTCGACCAGTAACGTGTCCAGCCCCAGAGCGGCAAGCTCGTGTGCCAATCCTCGATGACCCACCACGCGGTGCAATGCTGCGTCTTTGATCATGTAGCCCAGCGCACCTTCCATCGAATCCTGCGGATTCAAGGGGACAAAGGCACAGCGCGCCTTGAGGATCCCAAGCATGCCTGCCACCAGATAGGGATGCCGTCCAGTGAACAGGCCGATGTGCTCACCGGCTTGCACACCCTTCTTTATCAACGCGTGAGCGATGCCGTTAGCTAATCGGTCCAGCTCGGCATATGTCCAACAGCGTTGCTGCAACTGAAGGGCAATAGCCTGCGGAGTCTGACGTACACGCTGTTCGAAACGGCTGACGACATCGCCATCGCCAAAGTCGCGTGCAGTATCGTTGTACTGGCTAATCAGCCTCTGGTGTTCAGCTGCAGACAGCATCTTCACCTGAGCGACGGTCTGCTCGTCATTAGCCAGCATATTTTCCAGCAGACACTGAAAATGTCCTGCCATTCCCGAGATAACGGAGCGCTCGAACAGCGACGAGCGATATTTGAATACCCCACTCACCCCTTCGCCTTTGACAGCGCGCAACTCCAGCATAAGGTCCAGCTTCACCTCAGTGGAGGCCAGGGAGATTTCTTCCGATTTCACGTGCGGCAAGGCAAGCGGCACAGCCGTCGTGCTCTGCACCACCAGGCCTACCTGGAAAAAAGGATGCTTGCCCGGCAGCCGCTGCGGGTTGAGCACTTGCGCCAGGTAATCGATTGGCACCGAATGATTTTCCTCGGCGGCAAGCAGGGCCTGACGACTCTGCTCGATAACCTGCGCCACACGCAGAGGGCCTCGCAAACGCAGCCGTAACGGAAGCAGGTTAACGAAAAACCCGATCAGGTTCGCACTTTCATCATGGTCCCTTCCCGAGAAGGGCATGCCGATCAGAATGTCGTCCTGCCCGGTGTAGCGATGCAATAGCAGCGCGAACGCGGCATGCATGATCATGGCCGGCGTGCATTGCAGACGCAGGCAAAGCTGATCGAGCCTTGCCGAGCAGTCGGCAGGAAGAGTCAGCGCAACGTAGTCGCCAGCCAACGGATTTCCTTCTCGCGGACTGGAACGTACAGGCAATACCAGAGGCGGCGGCAAGTCCTGCAGCGATGACTTCCAGGCGTCGAGTTGAGTCGCGAAGGCCCCGGTTTCGAGTTGATTTCGTTGCCAGGCAGCATAGTCCTGATACTGAGCCTCCAGTGCGCTCAGTGTGAGGCGTTCACCTTGCGTCAAGTGCCGATAAAACACTGCCAGCTCCTGACGAAGCAAGGCGCTCGACCAGCCATCGTAGGCAATGTGATGCAGCGTCAGGCACAGAACGTACTCATCCGACGCCGTCTGCAGAAGCAACGCGCGTATCGGCAGTTCCTGGTCCAGCACGAACGGCGTGTGCACCTCCCGCTCCAGCGCAGCCGTGAGCGCTTCGCGAGCGATGGTTTGCTGCCTGAACGGTACACGCGCGGTGTCTGCGTGGCTTGTCACGACCAATGGCTCTTTCTGCGTGACGCCCCGAGCGTCTACAAACGTTTCAAGCTCTCGGGTGAAATGCGTGCGCAAGACTTCGTGGCGCTCAAGCAGCAGATTCAACGCACCTTCCAGCGCAGGAATATCCAGTTGGCCGGTCAGCCGGCATATTTCCGGCATGTTGTAGGCAGTGCCCGGCTCACTGTGCTGGGTCAACCATAGTCGGCGTTGGGCAAACGACAGACGTTGACGCTCGATACCGCTGCTGCGACCGATCGCGGCCGGTCTGGAAGCGACACTGGCCCCTTGGGAGATCTGGATCATACTCAGCATGATCTTTTCGGCGACCTGGGCGACGGTGGGCCCTTCGAACAGATTTGCAATGCTGAGCGCCACACCAAAGCGTTTTTTAATCTGCGCGATGACTTGGGTGACCAACAGAGAATGCCCGCCACTCTCGAAAAAGTTATCGTCAATGCCGATACGCGGAATGTTGAGCAGACCTTGCCAGTCTTCGACAAGTTGCTCTTCCAGACTGTTACGCGGTGCGGCATAAGCGCGTGAGTCCTGCGTCCAGTCGGGCTCCGGCAGGCTCTTGCGATCGATCTTGCCGTTTGCGGTCAAGGGCAGTGCCGCCAATACCACCAACAGGCGCGGCACCATATGGCCTGGCAGGCGCTCGCCAAGGTAGGCATTGAGTTGCTGCGCTGTAGCACGGGTTTGCACATAACCGATCAGCTCGGCCTCAGCGCCTGGTGACTGGCGGGTGACCACCGCGCATTCATTCACATCCGGATGGTCGGCAAGTACGCTCTCGACTTCACCCAGCTCAATGCGGAAGCCGCGAATTTTGACTTGGTTGTCACTGCGTCCAAGAAACTCGATGGTGCCGTCGCGCATGTGCCGACACAGATCACCGGTACGATAGAACCGCTGCTCGCCGACGCCAGGTAAAAACCGTCCGCTGGCCGAGAACGAACCTGTCAGGAAGCTCTTCTCGTTCAATTCAGGGCGATTCATGTAACCGGACGCCACTGCACCGCCACCAATCAACAATTCACCGGGGACAGTGCGCGGCACCAGATTCAGCGTTGCGTCGACCAGGTACAGGGACGTGTTAGGCAGCGGACCGCCAATTGGCAAGCTGCGCTCAGGGTCATACCACCCCGCGTCGGGCTCGAACGTAGCGCTTTCGCAAGTTGCCTCGGTGACTCCGTAAACACTGACAACCCTGGTTTGCGGTCCACACAGCGTCTGCATTTTCCGATACTCGTGGACGAACCAGACATCCGCGCCACAGGTCAGCGTACGCAGGGTATCCAGACGCCGTCCCGTCTCTTCCAGGTAACGTATCATCTGCCGCAGGACCGCCGGCACGAATTCGAGCAACGTCACCCGTTCAGCCGTGATCAGCTCATAGAGTTGCTCAGGGTCAGCCAGACTCTGCCGCGGGCACATTATCAACCGTGCGCCAACCGCCAGCGCGCGGACCACATCGCTCATGAATACGTCAAACGTGAAATTGGCCATCTGCAAAATGCCGGTCACACCTGGCTCGGTCTGACCATAGGTCTGCTCCAGCGCCTGGAGCAGACTTACCCAACTGCCGTGAGAGACACTGACGCCTTTGGGACGGCCGGTAGAACCGGAGGTAAAAATAATGTAGGCGATGTCCTCCGGCTGTGTGTTGCGCCCCTCGAATTCGTTCTCGTGCAGTGTGCCGGTGGCCTGCGGCAAATCATCCTGCAGAAGGCATGGATAACCCCTCAGTTGCTCCTGACAGGCGCTCAGTGTGAGCACCAGTCTGGGCTCGATGTCCTTGAGCAGATCAGCATGACGGGCATCGTCGATCGCCAGCGGCACATAAATGCCCCCGACCTGATGCACCGCCAGTAACGCGACGATGACCTCTGGCCCATAGCGCTGCACCACTGCGACCCGGTCACCACGCCGAACGCCGGCAGCATGCAGGTGACCCGCCAGTACCCGGGCCTCTGCATCCAGTTGCGCATAGCTGTAACGACGGTTTTCATAGACCAGCGCATCCGCCTCGCCCCATTGCGCGGCACTGCGTTTGAACCATTGATGAAAAGGTGCAAAGGGCGCTTGCGGCGCTGCTGGCTGATGATTGGCCAGGCGCAACGCCTGCTCCACAGCTTCGCACGTCAATAGCGAAAAATCGCCAATAGCCCCGTCCGGGTTGCGCGACACCTGCTCCATAATGATCAGCAGGCTATCGATCATCCCCTGCACTGCGCGCTCATCCAGCAATGCGGTGTCATACTCGATTGCGCCGCTCATGCCGCGCGCAGTCAGTGCCAGGGTAAGACTCAGGTCATATTTGGCGGTACAGGAGTCGAGCGTATAAACACGAGTGCGCAGGTTTTCCAGCTCGACCGAAAAATCTTCGTTGGCCATATCGAACAGCACCTGAAACACCGGCGCATGGCTCAGGGAACGCGGGGGCTGAATGGCCTCGACAATCTGATCGAAGGGCACATGGGCATGCTCGAACGTATCGAGTACCGAGGCACGAACTCTTTTGAGCAATTCGACGAAAGAGGGAGAACCCGATGCATCGATCCGGTTTGGCAGCGTATTGACGAAGAAACCGATCACGCCTTCCAGGTCATCGGATTGCCGATTCGACATCGGCGACCCGATGACCAGATCCGCCTCTTGCGTATAGCGATACAGCAGCACGGAAAAGGCCGCAAGCCCTACCATATAGGGCGTGACGCGACACTCCTTTGACAGGTTTTTCAGCGCGTCCGAGACGGCTGCAGGCACTTGAAAATGACAACGCTGACCTGCGTAACGCTGAATGGCCGGACGCTTGTTATCCAGCGGTAATGGCAGTACCGGCGGCGCGCCGGCCAATCGCTGCTGCCAGTGAGCGATATCGGGAGCCCGTTCATCGTTCGATGGGCTCTGACTCAAATAATCGCCAAAGTCGAAATTCAACGGCTCCGCGTTTACCTCGCTGCCCCGCACCAGCGCCGAATAGGCTGAGGCCAGTTCGGAGAGGAAAATCTGCATCGACCAACCGTCGAAAACGATGTGATGAACGTTGATCAGCAGAACATGCTCGTCGGTCGCACAGTGCAGCAACGTCACGCGCAGAAGCGCTTCATGCTCAAGATCGAAAACATAACGCGCTTCGCTTTGCTCGAACGCTTTCAGCGCGGCTTCGCTGTCCGGTTCGGCTCGCAGGTCAACCTTGCGAATCAGCAGTTGCTCATCCACAAGGCGAATGACCGGCTGCCCATCAATACAGGGAAAACGATAGCGCAGTGCGCTCTGGCGCTGATAAACGCTGTCCACTGCTCGCTCGAGGGCCGCGCAATCCAGCGCCCCGTCAATACGCAGTGCAAAAGGCACATTGTAAGTGGCGCTGGCATCTTCCATCTGGTGCATGAACCAGAGGCTTTTTTGCGCAGGCGATAAATTCAGGAAACCCCCGGCTGCCGGGGTCGGCATCCTGACAGCGGACTCGGTGGTTGAAGTGACCGGCTTTTTTTGAGACATGACCATCTCCACCTCGACAGCGACCGATGTCGCTGCGAGGAAGGGTAAATTGGGAGGCTGAGAGGTGAGAAAGCGCGTGGGGGTGCTGTTGCTACCCACCACGCGCCTGAAAAACGGTCAGGCCGTCAACGGCTCGGCCGCGCGTTCGATAGCACCTGCAAGCGTCTCGACGCTGGGATACTCGAAGAGCAGGTTCAGCGACAGACGAGTGCCAAATTGCTTGCTCAGCCTCGACATGATCCGCATACCGGCCAACGAGTGCCCGCCGATGGAGAAGAAGTCTTCATTTCTACCCACGTCCGGTACGTTGAGGATGTGCGCCCACACCTCGGCAATGGATTTTTCCAGGGCCGTCGACGGTCGCTCGCTGGTAACCCTTGCACGGCCGTTTTGAGTCGCCAGTTCAAGCAAGGCACGCTTGTCGACCTTGCCGCTCGCATTGACCGGCAGTTGCCCGATCACATGCACTTCGGCAGGCACCATGTAGTCGGGCAGGCACTCTCTCAACGCCACACGAATCTGTTGCTCATCCAGTGCAACACTTCCGTCCAGACTGACGAAGGCGACCAGCTGTTTGTCCAGGTTCAATGTGCGCAGAATCAGTGAGCACGCTGTGACACCCGGCAATTGACGTATCGCCTGCTCGACCTCACCCGGTTCTATGCGCAAGCCACGGATCTTTATCTGACTGTCACTGCGTCCAAGGAACTCGATGCCGCGGCTGGGGGTCCAGCGCGCCAGATCACCGGTGCGGAAGAGTGTTTTGCCGGGGAACCGCTCCAGCGTCACAAACCGCTCCCGGCTCAGTTCCGGACGCTTGAGGTAGGCACCGGTGATCCCTGTGCCGCCGATGAATAACTCCCCAGGAACACCGGGCTCGGCAAGCTGCCCGAAAATATCCACGATGTAGGCATCGGCCTGTGCAATCGGCCATCCGATCAGGGGCTTGTCAGTCACTTGTTCGACCTTGTCCATGCTGTAGGCCGTGGTAAAGACCGTGCCTTCAGTCGGGCCGTAACAGATGGTGAGCGTCCCGGTGGAGCGTGCCAGCAAACTGCGCATGCTTTGCGGCGAAACAACGTCACCGCCGGTCAGTACGTGCCTGACGCCAGCCATCGCCTGAGGATATTGATCGACCATCTCCTGGAACAAGGCGGACGTCAGCCAGAGCACACTGACCTGCTGATTTTCCAGTGTGTGTGCCAGGTCATCCAGTCCGCCGGCTTCGCCAGGCTGAACCACCAACTGCGCGCCGTTCAGCAAGGCGCCCCAGATTTCAAAAGTCGACGCATCGAACGCGAGGGGCGCGAAAAACAGGAAGCGGTCGTCACTCTTGATATCGATATAGTCCGTACCCTTGACCAGACTCACGACCGCGCGGTGGGTACTGGCCGTGGCCTTCGGAGTGCCCGTGGAACCCGATGTAAACATGTAGTAGCAGTGAGCATCCGCGCTGATGACAGGCTTGGCCAGGGGCGACACGCGTGGGTCGTCCTGCTCATTCACCAACTGACCTATCAACAGTGTTGAGGTTGCATCACGTAAAGCCGGAGCACTCTCATCGATCAGTGCCCACTTGACGTCCGCCTCCTCCAGAAGCCAATTACGACGCTCTGCAGGCAATGCACAGTCGATCGAGAGGTAGCATGCACCGGCCTTGAGCACGCCCAATAGCGCCGCAACCAGCAATTCGGAGCGCATCATGCAGATGCCCACGACGTCACCCGGCTGCACGCCCTTGCGAAGCAATGTATCGGCAACTTTGTCGGCGGATTCATTGAGCTGAGCGTACGTCAGCACTGCATCGCCGCACCTTACAGCGATGGCCTCGGGCTGTGTGGCCGCAAAGGCCTCGACGATGGCGTGCAGGGACGTTTCAGGATAGCTCGAGTCAAGCCCTTCACACTGTGTCTGAATGGCAGCCTGGTGCTGGGCCGATAGGCTTTGCGCCAGCGTTTGGTCCAGTGATTCGCTGGCTTTTTCCAGCAAATGGACGTAATGCCCGGCCATTGAAGTCGCTGTTTCCTGAGCGAACAGATCAGCGGCATAGGCGAGTGACAACGAGGCCTTTGTGCTGGAACGGTCCAGGACGAATTCGATGGGAGGGTGCAGACTGCCCGATTCACCTCCCTGCTCTGCACACGCGGAAATGCCGTCGCAGAATACCGACTGTATCAATGACTGCGGCGCTCTTCCCGACGCCGCAACACTGTCATCAAGCGCTTGTTCCAGACCTTGGGCAGAAGATGCGTGCCAGTGACGAGCCTGCTCGCAGTGCTGTTGTGCGCGCAGGAAGACATCGGCAAACGTGTCATGCGCAGCGAGCGTCAACTTGAGTGGCAACGGTGTGGCCAGACGCTGTCCATCGGCAGCAGTACCCAGACCGGCCACGACGGTTTGATGCCCGCCATAACGTGCCATGGTCACGGCATAGAGAGAAAAAAGCGCTGCTTCAGGTTCAATGTTGCGCTGCTCACACGCTTGAAACAGGCGCGCAAGGCTTTCATCCGAAAGAGGGATTTCATGACGCGCAAGCGGCCCGCTGACTGCGCGATTAAGCGCATGGTCAGGCAGAAGCCCCGAAGCTTCGAGGTCGAGTGATTGTTTCCAGAATTCCACACCGGGATTGACAGAAGAACTGCCTGACGGCGCGGCAAGAACAGCAGCCTTGCGTACATTGGCGAGACTTTCTGCAGGTTGCTCGAGCCAGGCGCCAGCCAGGTGAAGAAAATCGGCCATCAGCGCTCTGACATCTGCTTCTTTGGCGACAGCGGTGGAGTACTCAAGCATGAAGCGACCGCCAGCGGCCGGGTTCACTTCGTCATCGAAAACGCAAATGACGTTGAGGTCGAATTTCGCAGAACCGTTTGCCAGCCCTTCCACCACCTCGACATCAATGTCCGCGAAGTCCAGGGTACGGGACATGGAGTTATGAAAGCTGAAAGCAACCTGGATGTACGGCAATTGCTGAGTGACACGATCCGGACTCAGATCGGCAACCATTGTTGAAAACGGCACATGCGACTGCAGGCAAGCCGTGCGGATTTCTTCTTTCACGGCTGCCAGTAGAGGCGCCCAGGACGTATTCGCATCAATGTCGATGCGCAGCGGCAACATGTTGACCAGCATACCGATGGTGTTTTCGATGCCCGGCAAGTCACGGTTGGCGACGGCGGTGCCTATCAGCTGTTGCGTCTGACCCGAACGCGCCGCTACCACGCAGGCAAACAGCGAAAACATGGTCTCGAACAGGGTGGATTTATTTTCCGACCCATACGCCTGCAGTGCGCTGATCAACTTACCCGGCAGCGGCACCCACACCGAACTTCCGACAAAATCCAATGCGGCTTGCGCGTCCTTCTCTGCCGGAAACGGCGAATGCGTGTAGGCCGGCCAGGTTTCAAGACGTCCGTACCAGAAGTCTCGGCCTTGACGGCCTTCAGCAGAATCCAGCCAGTCGCGCTCCCATTGGCAGTAATCGATAAACTGGATCACCGGCTCAAGGGGCTCCTGATTCACGCGGCCCTTTTCTTCATTGTAAAAATGATTCAGCTCTTTGAGAAACAGCCGGAATGACCAGCCGTCATGAATGAGGTGGTGTTCGATATGCAGCAATACGTGGAATTGATCGCTGAATTTGAACAGTACCCAGCGAATCAGCGGAAGCTTCGCCACTTCGATCTTCTGGGCAATTTCAGCTTTCACAATAGAATTCATGTAGGTCTGCCGTACCGCTTCACTGCTGGCAGACAGGTCAACGATCGGAATATTCACGGGCCAGGCGTCCTGGATAGTTTGCCGCGGTTCTCCGTCAACCTCATCAAAAACAGTGGACAGTGACTGATGGCGTTCAACCACCCTGCTCAGCGCACGTTCAAGCACTTTGATATCAAGGTTGCCGCGAATGTTCAGCATGGCCTGAAAGTTATAAGCAATACTCTCTGGTACTAACGTCTCAAGAAACCAGGCCTGTTCCTGAGACATGGAGAGTGGCCCTTCGGTACCGGTTATATGCTGTGCGCCGGCCCGCATAGCGAGATCTTGAGAGCGTGACGGTGCGGTATTATCTTTCTCAAAACTGTTCATGACGGCCTCAGATAACATATTGATCAGGTGACATCAACCTCGTAAAAAAACCGGTGTATCCGTTTTTATTAGCGGTGATTGACTTCTTTAAAAAGACCACACGCCACTGCGAACTGTCTACCTGTAAAAAATATCAGCTTACGCTGCTCCCCGACCCTCTCTAGTCTATATAACGCCCTAATTACCAACGCATTGCAGAGCACAACCTGTCGAGGTAAACGATGCAGACCGTCCAAAGATTTCACTGTACAAATGCACTAAAACTTGAACTGACGTGTCTTTATAAAAAGAATAACTGGCGATGGCTACTGGGTTGGTCGGGGGATGTTCTTGTCATTGTTTGCGCTGTCGCACTCACCCAATGGTCATTGTATGCTTACCCCCTCAGTGTGCTGATTATCGGTTCACGGCAACGCGCCTTAGCCTCTCTCGTTCATGAAGCAGCCCATTTAACCCTGACCCAAAGCCGCCGCCTCAGTTATGCCATTGGCCACTACCTGACCGGATTACCCATCTTTCAGGATTACGAGGCTTATCGACATTCGCATGTGCACATGCATCACCATCATCTCGGTGACGCCGACAAGGACCCGGACTATCGTTACTATATTGAATCCGGGCTGCAGGCGACCGAAGATCGATTCGACTTCATGTTCAACCACCTGCTTAGAACCGTGCTGTTTCTGAATATATTCAGCTACCTGCGCTACCTCGTCATTCATCGGTTGGGCGCACTGTTGAAATCCCCTCGCAAAGCCCTGACACTGATCGCGGTACACGCTGTTTTATTCTCGCTTTTCTATGCCACCACGGGCGTGTACGGTTACCTGATGTTCTGGCTCGTTCCTTATCTGACGGCCTTTCAGGTCATCGGCTGGCTGTCGGAAGTTTCTGAACATTTTGGATTATTCGGCAGGGAGCAGGAGGCCTTGCGGATCACCCGCAACCGTTTTCCCTCCTGGTGGGAGAGGCTGTTTATCGGCATGCACGGGGACAACCTGCACCTGACCCATCACCTGTTCGCAGGCATCCCCTACTGGAACCTGCACAAGGCACACTCCATTCTCCTGCAAGACCCTGACTATGCCGAAGCCAATCTGGCCAAGGGTGGCATCATCTCGGGTCGTCGCGATACGCAATCGGTCATGCGCCAGATACTGAGTATTTATCGCCTGCAAAACAGACGTCATTCGCCGTACGGCACCGCACCGCAGACACTGTGCGAACAGTCGGCACGCGAAGGTACGCAGACCACGAATGGCGATGACCGATAGCCATCGCGCGGGCATCCAGATGGGGTCAATGAGCATTCCGATCGGCCTCGCGCTGTGTCGGAATCGCACAAGAAGAACCCAGGCTCACTCAACGCGTTGACTGCCTTGGCGCCCGCCACTCAACCCAGTCGTCATGGGTTCCAAAAACCCCTTACAAAATCCCCATCTTGGTCAGTTGTATGCAGGCCTGGAGTTTGGTTCTGACACCCAACTTCGAGATGACATTGGAAATATGAAAATCTACCGTTCTTTTGGATATATTTAGAATGACGGCAATTTCATTACAGGTCTTGCCGATGGCTGTCCATATGTACACCTCCTTTTCACGGTCCGTAATAGTGAAGTTTTCGTCCGACTCATTGACGCCCATGACCAGGCCCGTCAACTTATGATGAAACTCACGAACCAGCGACTTCACCTCTGCCGCAAGACTGTACTCGCCTTGCGTACTTCCTGTTCCGGTTTCTTTATTTGCAAACCGCAGTAAACTGAATGCCTTCTCTTCGCCGAGGTAGAACGCCCTCATCCCGTCAGAGGTGGTACCGGCGTCGATCATTTCGCCGCGGTCATTTGATGATGCCGGCCTGTTCAGTAAACCGGTAAATAGTGGCTCAGAGCAGGCAACGTCCCAAATCGCATCCGCGACGTCCTGCCGCTCTGCGCAATGACTATTATTTTTCCCTGCCTCCGGACCGCTGACCAGAACAAAGCCATGTTGCTGTAACGCTGGCGCGTGATGATAAAAAAAATAGGTATACTGATGAACACCCCGCTCACTTGCACTCTGTTCGAACTCCCATTCCAGCTTTTGTCTGCCGGTGCTTTTTTCATGGCCAAACGTATCACCGCGCAATGAAAGTGCCATCATTCTACTCCATGAACTACTTGAAATGGCTAACTCTCACGTGAGAAGCCCATGCAAATTATGATAACTATGCACCACCCTTCACGCAACTTAAGTAACTCTCAGACTTTAAATACCGGCCTATTGCCCGCACACTGACACTCGCTTTGCGCGATCATAGTATTTCTTACGACATCTTATTAAGCCGCACACTAACAGCCCCGCCCGACAGAACAATAGCCTGATATTTCTGATAGGCGTCTCATAAAAACCTTAACTCTATCACCCTAAAAACTCTATTTTTCGCCCTTTTTTTCACCCCGTTGTCCCCCTTTTACAGTGCAAGACAACCTTGACCTGCCACAAGCCGTTCAACAAAGCAACCGCGCGCTGCGAAACGTTCAGCACAGAGCGAAGACACGTCACCAAGAAGAGGATGGATAACCTCATGTGTGTCTCAATGCGAAAACAACGAGTTCCCCACCTTCCCCGCCATCTTCTCCGGCTTGATCAGAAACCGCGCCAGCGCGGGCAGCAGCCACAGTGCGCCGAACATGTTCCACAGCAGCATGAAGGTCAGCATCAGACCCATGTCGGCCTGGAACTTGATCGCCGAGAAGATCCAGGTGCACACACCGATGGCCAGACACAGGCCGGTGAACAGCACGGCCTTGCCGGTGGATTTGAGGGTTTCGTAATAGGCTTCCTGCAATGGCAGTCCGGCGCGCAGGAAGCTTTCCAGACGGCTGTAGATGTAGATGCCGTAATCGACGCCGATGCCCACGCCCAGCGCCACCACCGGCAAGGTCGCGACCTTGACGCCGATCCCCATGAACGCCATCAGGGCGTTGCCCAGCACCGAGGTCAGTACCAGCGGCAGGACGATGCACAGCGTGGCGGCCCATGAGCGGAAGGTGATCATGCACATCGCGGCCACGCAGAGGTAGACCAGCACCAGAATCACCAGCTCGGACTGCTTGATTACTTCGTTGGTCGCGGCCTCGATACCAGCGTTGCCGGCGGCCAGCAGAAATTGCAGGTCCGGCGTGCTGTTCTGTTTAGCGAAGTCCTGCACTGCGTGCACCGCACGGTCGAGAGTCTCGGCCTTATGGTCGTTGAGGAACACCAGCAGGGGCACCAGCGAACAGGTGTTGTTGTAAAGGCCGTCGGCGCGGGCGATGGAGTTGTTCAGCACGTCCTTGTTACGCGACAGGCTCTCCCATTTCAGGTTGCCCTCGTTCATGCCCTTGATCATCTGTCTCGACACCGTCACCAGCGAAATGGCCGACTGCACGCCCTGGGTGTTTTCCATCTTCCAGGCCAGCTCGTTGATCGCTGACATGGTTGGATAAGCCGAGCAACCTTCTGGTGGCGTCTTGACCATCACCACCAGCACGTCCGAACTGGTGGAGTAATGATTGATAATGAACGCGTTGTCCTTGTTGTAGCGTGAATCGGGACGCAGCTCCGGCGCGCCCTGGTCCAGGTCGCCGATCTTGAGGTTCTGGCTGTACCAGAGGCCGCCACCGAAGGCCAGCAGCGCCAGCACAATCGAGACAGGTGCAACCTTTGGGCTGGCAAAGTTGGACAGCAAGCGCCAGAACGGATGCTCGGAGACCGCATCCTGCTTGCTGCGATTGATCGCCCGCTTGCTGATGCCCACGTAGGAAATCGCCACCGGCAGCAGGATCAGGTTGGTGAACACGATCACTGCCACACCAATGGAAGCGCCGATGGCCAGCTCGCGGATCACCCCGATGTCGATAATCAGCAGCGTAATAAAGCCGACCGCATCGGCCAGAATCGCGATCATGCCGGGCAGGAATAACTGACGGAAGGTACGCTTCGCAGCCATCAATGCGTTTTCGGCCTCGCTGGATTGCAAGGCGATACCGTTGATTTTCTGCACGCCATGGGAAATGCCGATGGCAAAGATCAGGAACGGCACCAGCATCGAGTACGGGTCAATACCGAACCCCACGACGTGCATCAGCCCCAATTGCCAGATCACCGCAATCAACGTGGTGATCAGCACGGCGATGGTGCTGCGAAGACAGCGGGTGAACCAGATCAGCAGCACCAGCGTGATCAGAAAGGCGATGCCGAAGAACATCACCACCATGAACAGACCGTCGATCAGATCACCGACCTTCTTGGCGAAACCGACGATATGAATCTTGATGTTGGGGTTCTGTGCTTCGTACTTGTCGCGGATCTTCTCTTCAAGCTGGTGCGAGAACTGCTGATAGTCCAGCGCCAGCAACTTGCCCTGATCTGCCGGGTCGGGGTAGGACTCCTGCAACGGCACATCAATGATGCTGGATTTGAAATCGTTGGCCACCAACCGTCCGACCTGTCCGGACTTGAGTATGTTGTTGCGCAACAGATCCAGACTCTCATCCGAACCGTTGTAACTCTGCGGAATCACTTCGCCTCCGGCAAAGCCCTCCTCCGTCACTTCGGTCCAGCGTACGCTCGGGCTCCACAGCGATTTCAGGCCAGACCGGTCGACGCCGGGAATATAGAACACCTCGTCGCTGATCTGACGCAGCGTCTCCATGTACTGTCTGGAAAAGATATCACCATCCTCGGCCTCCACCGAGATACGAACGGTGTTACCCAGATTCGCCAGATCGTTGCGGTGTTCCATCATGTTCTGAATGAACGGATGAGACAGCGGGATCATCTTCTCGAAACTGGTGGACGGGCGAACCAGCGTGGCCTGCCAGAACAGAACAATACTGGCCAGCAGGCACAAAATGATCACGGCCGGGCGGTTGTTGAAGATCAGGCGTTCGAGAAAAGTCTCTTTTGCGCCAGAGTGCTGGGTGTGTTGAAGATTGCTCATGCCTGAATGTCCCCGCCCTGAAAGGTCTTATTGTTGGGTCGTCTCGGCGCCCGTTGGCGAGGCGATGCGAACACCGCCCTGCCCGACCAGAATCAGATTGCCCTGAGGGTTGCCGGTGACCCCGGCCAACGAGATGCGATCAGGTCGATTGAAGACCGCGAATGTTTCCCCGTCATCGGTGCTGCGCATGACACTGCCGCCATTGCCGACCAGCACCAGCGAGTCATCGGCCAGCAGCGTGGCGCTGGCGAGACCGAACTCGAGCGGCCCGCGCGCGCCCTTCAGTTCGATGGGCTGCCAGCTGTCACCAAAATCGCTGGAGCGAAACAAATTGCCGCGCAGACCATAGGCCAGCAGCGTGGACGGCTGAGCCGTGCCGATCACGCCGAATAACGAGCCTTGATACGGGCCGGCGATTTTCTCCCAGGTCTGTCCCTCGTCGCGGGAGCGAAACATGCTGCCCGCTTCGCCGACAATGAACAGGCCGGCGTCCTTAACTTGAGTGATGCCGTTCAGGTGGTATTGGTCTTCGTTGTCCAGCCGGTCGCTGACATCTTCCCAGTGCTGCCCGCCATCGGCGGTACTCAGCAGCAGGCCGTAGGCGCCGATGGCCAAGCCGTTGTCGAGGTCATTGAACCAGACGTCCAGCAGCGGAGCCTCGCGCTTGAGGTCCTCGAACTGCTTGTTCCAGCTCTTGCCCCCATCGCTGCTGGCCAGTACCTGCGCGTCGTGACCGACCGCCCAACCGTGCTGTTCATCCACAAAAAACACGGCCGTCAACAACTGCCGGGTAGGCACGCGGGCCTGACTCCAGGTGCTGCCCTGATCATCGGAAAACAGAATATGCCCATGGTCGCCCACTACGACCAACCGCGCACCCGCATGGGCGACGCCCAGTAATAACGTGCGTGAGGCTTTGGCCGACTCGATGGCATAAACAGGCGTGTCGGCAGCGGTGGCCATGGGTACCGCCTCGGAGCCAGCCATCGCAGGCAGCGCAAACAGAGATGAAGCAACGACAGCCAGGGACATGCCCGCGCATAACCGGCTGAGGCGATGGAAAGACTCATGCATGGACTTTTCCGCTCTTATTATTATCAGGTGGCTGTTATCGGGTGCGGGTGCCGGACAACTCATATCGATGTCGACGCCCGCAGCGCTATGGCGTTACCTGTCTGGAAGCTCGGCCATCCTAGGCAGCTTTGCAAATGCCTGACAATCGACATGTCGTTATCTTTTGTTAAGCGCGCGGGATGTGATTGATGAAACATAACGACGGTTGATCGGGCGGATTCACCAGGCGCCGGTCAGCGAATGCTCCTGCGTCGCAAGGCCGCTGGTTTGAAGGCGTTCACGCTGGGTACCGGCTGAGAGAAGTCACTGGTGCCAGGCTCCTGATTGTCGAGGTTCTGTACGTGATAACGCCGCGCCTGCAGGTCATGGAAAACGTCCAGTGCGGACCAGGTCGTCGGCAGTTCGTAATAGTTCTTCAGGTACGCCATGGAGACGCGCCACAACTGCCCCCGAGCGTCGTACTGATCGACGATTGCGGCCTGCCAACTGTCCTCGTCCAGGTACAGCGTGCGTCTTGAGTAGACATGACGCGCGGTCGGTTTGAGCGTGCCCTCCACCACCCATACACGATGTAGTTCATGGCGCGTATAAGCCGGGTTGAGATGACCCGCCTGCAATAATTGCCGATAGGTAATGTCGGGGCTGGAAATCCGGTAGTTGTTGTAGGGAATATAAATCTCGCGCTTGCCCAGCAACGCCCAGTCGTAACGATCCGGCGAGCCATTGAACATGTCGGTGTCGTCGGCCGTGCGCAAGCCTTCAGAGGCCGGAATAGGCATATCGTAAGCCAGACTCGGCGCGCGGCGTACCCGACGTTGCCGCACACTGTAGGCCCACGCCTGCCGCGGCTCCTGAATCTGGTCCAGTGTTTCATGGACCAGCACGGCAGAACCGGCCATGCGCGTCGGGCACTGGATAAACGACAGGTAATAGAACAGCACATTATCCAGACTGGCAAAGCTGCCCGCAGGATCGTAGAAGCGAAACAGCACTTCCTGACGCGAAGTGTTCAGTTTGAAACTGCCGTCGCGCTTTATAGCGACTTCCGAAGTGCGCCGCACCGCATAATGGCCGCGATACCGGACAATGTGATTCCACACGGCCTGAATGCCCTTTTCCGGAAGCGGAAATGGAATGCCGCCGTAGGCATCGACAAAACCGTTGCCGCCGCCGATCAATCGGGCTTTCTGCGCATTGCGGCGGGTGTTGTCGTACACCCATTGCGGTGCCGATCCGGAACGTCGCGTGGGGTATACCGACATCCGGTAGCTGTCGGGGTAGGTTTCGAACATCGCCACCTGCCCTGGCGTCAGGCGCGTGCGGTAGTGCTGCATGTTGGCGTGAGTGATGGTGAACAGGGGCTTGTCAGCCGCATACGGGTCGACATGCCGAGTGCCCGACCCCTTGTATCCGGACGGCGGTCGGGTGATTCCGCCCGTCCAGGGCGGAATGGTCCCCGTGGCATTACCTGCCATCTCGCCTCCCAGCGGGGTCAAACGACTCCCGAGTAACGTGGTATCGACTGCCTGGCAGGTGTTGATCGTGAACAGCAGCGCCAGCGCGCTGCCCAGCCGTTGTTTCATGAGCATGTGGGCTCTCCTTGCATGGCCACGTCGGGACGCATGTATGGCGTCCAGGCCGGGATTGGTTCCGTGTAAACGGCAGGTTATGAGGGCGAGACGGTTATTGACGCTCGGCCAATAACCGTATGTTGAACAGGCGAACTGAATTGCCCACGTATTCTTACCGCGAACAGGTTATCTATCGGGTATACGTCTGTAGGAAACTTCACAGAACAAGAAGAATGGACAACACGCTGTTAAACACCAATAAAACAGGCACCCGTAATAGCCCACAGTAATGCAACGCGAATGCCAATACGCGATAAAGAACAGATCACTACTTATATAAGGTACAGATCTGAACTATCGCGCACCCGCGTTATGACCAGCATTAAAAACAACGACAGCGTCTGTTTGATTGTCAGACACCGCACTCACAAGGCAACTCATTACGGCGACTTATTGGCGGGTATATGAACAGAGGGTAACAACAAGAGTGTTACGTGCTTGAGGCCAGTAACACCGGGTGACGACAGGCAAGGCTCAGTCGATGACAACGTGTGGCAGAAAGCGACTGGTATCCTTGGTGATCAGGCTGTCGTCTTCACGAATACCGATCCCTGACGCAAGATCGCCGATGACCCAGGAGCCGATCAGCGTGTAGCTGTCGCCGAATCGCGGAAGCGGCGAGTAGGCCTGCAGAATGTAGGGCGCATCAGTGTACGGCCCATCGACCGAGATGACCTGATCGCCGGGCGTGCGCATTTCAATGTTGGCGCCCTCACGGGAAAAGTACGGTTTGCGTACCCAGCCTTTGGGGACCGCTTTGTTCGGGTCCTGGTCGACGTGCGCAGGCAGCAGATTCGGATGGCCTTCGTTGAACTGCCACAACAACGGCAGAATCCCCTTATTGCTGAGAATCGCCTTCCACGCGGGTTCGACGAACTGGGTGCCAGCGGCTGACACGTGCTGGCCGAACTCCTCGTGAAAGATGTGCTCCCACGCATGCAGCTTGAACAAGCGCTCGATCCAGCGCCCGTCCAGATCGACAAAACGCCCGTCAGCGCCGAGCCCGATGTCTTCGATATCGATATGCCTCGCATCAATGCCGACGTGTGCTGCCATACGCCGCAGGAAATCGGTGGTGCCCCGGTCTTCGATGGAACCGGACATCGCCGAAAAGTAGAAGGGAGTCGTGCCGGGAAACTCGGCAAAGGCCCGAACCAGGTCCTCGGCAATTGAGTTGAACTGGGTGGCATGCGCAGGCAACACGCCGCGTGCCATCTGCTCTTCCAGCCAGAGCAGCTGCACCGCCCCCGCTTCCATCAGACTGGTCGGCGTATCGGCATTGATTTCGTACATCTTTGCCGGGCCCGTACCGTCGTAGGCAAAATCGAAGCGCCCGTACAGATGCGGATGTCCCTCCTTCCACGAGGTCTGGATCAGGTCGAAGAACGCTTCCGGAATCGCCAGTTGATGGAGCAGCGCTTCGCTGTCCACCACTCGCGCCACGGCGTCCATGCACATCTGGTGAAGCTCCTGGGTGGGCGCTTCAAGATCGCGGGTAATCTGCTGTTCGCTGAACAGGTAATACCCGCGCTCGTCCCAGTAACGCTCGCCGTCGATGGTGTGAAAGTTGAACCCTTCACGTTCGGCGGTCGTGCGCCAGTCCGGACGTTCCTCGATGCTGATCTTTTTCATGCCGCGAACCGTCAGCCTCCGAAACTGCCGCTGCCACTGCTGCTCTTGCCGCCCCAGCCACTGCGTGCCGAAGCCTGGCTGCCGAAGCCGCCGCGCGAGATGGTCGATGACACCGAGGACGAGCCGGAACCCGAGCTGCCCAGGTTGCGCCCCAAGGTGCTCCTGCCGTAGCTGCGATCCGGGCTGGATTGTGCCTGGGTCGAGCGCCCGAAGGTCTTGCCGCGATCGATCTGACTGGGCAGGGACGAGCTGTAATAACCGCCCCGGTCATCACGCGTCTGATAGATGGGCTGCGAGTAATAGCGGTTATTGCCGAAGCCGTTGCTGAGCAGATTGCCGATCAGCAAGCCGGCCATCAGCCCGGTGGTGCCACTCATGCCTGCCGAAGCAGACTGGTTGACTTCCTGATTGGCCCGGTCCAGCGCCTCTTTCGGCACTTGCCCGGAAAAGCCCAGTTCGAAGCCGCCGAGCTTGGGCATGTACTTGCCGTCAGAGGTGACCTGGCAATAATCCGGTACGAAGTCCGCGTCGCAAGAGGCCTTGTCGTCATAGGTCGGCGCAATGCGGCGATGATCGGACAGCGCCTGCATGTAGGCATCCGAACAGATATTAACCGGCACCTTGGCATCGGCGCATTCCTGCACCGAACTGAAGTTGGCCTTGGCGTTGACGGTGTCCTTTTGCTCGGACGGACCGCACCCGGCAAGGGCCAGCGGCAGCGCACCGGCGAGTACCAGTTTTACTGAACTACGTCTCATCGTGAGTCTCCTTGTTCAAGGCTGCCGTCAGACCGACGGGGTCATGCAGGCGGCGTTGAGAAGACCGACGCTGATCGCGACGCTGGCCGAATAGATGGCCGCCGCCATTTCACCCTTGGCGATACGCGTCGACAGGCCCTTGAGCACCAGGCTGGTAACGCCGAACGCCAGCAGTTGCACGACGGCGGCAATCACTGCCCAGACGACCACATCCAGGATGCTGATGCTGTAGCTGATGATGTTACTGGCCGGCAGCGCGAAACCGATCAGCGAACCACCGAGGGCAACTGCCGCTGCACTGTTATTCTCGCGAATCAGCGCAAATTCCTTGTGTGGCGTGATCCGGCTGTAGATGAACTGGAACAGCGCGAACAGAATCGCCGCCACCAGGATGTACAGGACGAAGCCGAACACAGCAGTGGCATTGAGCGACATACGCAGCGCGTCGATCATGAGGATTTCCTTGTCAAAGAACGTTGATATCAGTGGATTGCAGCGTGATGCCGACTGCCGTGGTGAGCGTGATGCTGCCCTCCTCGTCTTCCTCTACGGAAAACAGCAGAAACTCACGGCGGTTAATCAGTCCCGTCTCGCGGGCGTACAGCATGCTCAAGTGCTTGACGCGATAAGTCGCGTCAGGACTGACGATGTCTTCATCGAGTGGCGTCAGCTCGGTCTGGCCGGGTGAAGTCCCCCATTGCCGCTCGAAGACCTCGCCATCGTGCTCGTAGGTCGGCAGGCCGATCTTCGACGACGGGCCGGTCAGGCGCAGCAATTCATCCTTGCTGGTGATCGGCTCGGCACTGTAATAGCCGAACAGGATGATGTCCTGCACGTCTTCCGGGTTGGGGCCGTCGCTGACCACTTGCAGAAAGTAGTCCTCGTTATCGAGGTAGAAACGATGCAGCGCCATGGATTGGCCGAGATCGATATGCCCTACGGACCAGACCTTTTCATCGCCCGGGACGACCACTTCCGAGTGACCGTCGAGCAACAGTTTCAGTGAACTGTCCAGGCACAGCATGCGTCCGGACGCCAGCCCCAGCGGACTCACCTTGCTGACCGGTTGTGTGCTGTCACGGCCTGATGCCTTGGGCGCTTCCAGGCCCATTGCCCGTTTGAACCAACTCATAATCCATTTCCTTGCAGTGACGGGTGACGATATATAACGCTCTTCAAGCGCAACAGGCGCACTGCCTCCGCGCGTGAGACTGACTCACTTCTGCGCCAGCAACGCCCTGGAGTGCATCAACCAAGCCACACAAACGCCCGCAAATGCGCCAGCGATATGTGATTCGAACGACACGCCGGCCACCGGAACGAAGCCCAATACCAGCCCGCTGTAAGCAGCCAGCACCAGCAGCGCGATCAGCACGCTGGCGATACTGCGCTGATACCACGCCCGTGCCAGCAGATAAGCCCACAAACCAAAAATCAGACCGCTTGCGCCGACATGGACATTGCTGCGACCGAAGCTCCAGACCAGAAGCCCGCCCAGCAGGCAGATCAGCCCGGCGACCCATGCATAACGCCTGACACCCTCGGTCGCCACCAGCCAGCTCAGCACAATGAACGGCAACAGATTGCTGAGCAAGTGCTGAATGGACCCGTGCAGGAAGGGGGCAAACACAATGCCGCGCAACCCGATGAGGCTGCGCGGCATGATACCGAAATGGAGCAGACTATTGCCGGTGATCGAGTTGATTGCCTGTACCGCAATCAACACGGCCGACAGGACGAGGATGACCTTGAGTCGTCGGGAAAACGCCATGCACCACCCTCGCCTGCCTTGTTGCAGCGCTTACTGAGCCGGCGTCTGACTTTTGGCTTTCAGGCGCGCCAATACATCCTGCGCACCGCCGCTTTTGGCACCGATTCCGGCATCCTGCAGACGACGCTCCAGATCGCTGCCGCTGGACTGGCTGGCCAGGTCTTCAGCCGCTTCGAGCTTGGCGTCCTGTTCATCCTGACGCTGCTTGAGGCGTGCCAGCGAGCCAACTGCGGTTTCTACAGCGCCGCTGGCGCCACCGGTTGCAGTGGCCGTTGCAACGCGGGCCTTTTGCACGGTTTCACGGGCCTTGGCCATCTCGACCTGCTGCTTGAGGCTCTTGATTCGCGATTCGGCCTTGATCACCTGATCCTGCAACAAGTTGACCTGCTTGCTGAACTGATCGGCCAGCTCCTGCTCCTGATCACGCAGGGCTTCGATTTCGGCGATCTTGTTCGCGCATTCTACGGCCAGGGCTTCTTCACCCTTGTTCAGGGCCTGCATGGCGCGACCTTCCCAGTTGGCAATGCTGGTGGCGTGCTCTTCAAGACGCTGTGCCGAGAGTTTGTGCTTGGCCTTGATAGTGATCAGCCCGTCGCGGGCCTTGACCAGCGCGTTCTCGGCGTCACGAATTTCCTGGTCCAGGATGCGGATGGCATTGGCGTCGGCAATCGACTCGCCCACTTCGGAAGCACCACCACGAACGGCGGTGACCAGTTTTTTCCAGATACTCGTAGTCATGAATGTTCTCCGCCTGACAGCGCTGTTCAGTAGATGAAATGATCTTCAAAAGCATCGGCCGCACGGATCACGTTGTCCGCGAGGGTGAGGATTTCCTGCACGATTACGGTGAGCGACGAGGCAGCGCTCAGTGCGCCGAACAGGCAGTAGACTTCCTGATCGCCGCCCAGCTTTTCGATGCCGATCGAGGACAGTGGAAACAGGTCGCGACTGCGCAGCACAACGTCGTTGAAGGCCTGCACGTTCTTGATCTTGTTCACTTCGATCAAAGTCGCGTCGGCGAGAATCTGCTCGCCTTCCACGGCGATATAGATCGGCAGGTCGCCGTAGTCAGCCATGGTCAGCCTGATCCCCGAGGCATCGCCCTCGGTCACGTCGAGCTCGATCTTGCCGTTCGTCACCAGCTCCAGTTCGCTGAGTGCCTTCTGCAGAGAGCTGATGGTCCAGTGGGTATTCTCGGTCATGAAGTCCTCCAGTTTTATTCTGTCGCCCAAAAAGGGCTGTCTTAAGGCTTTTTCGATACCCCGCAGGGCATCGACATTTTCGGGCCGGATCCAGAACTCGCGCTTCACCAGCCCCGCCTCCTTGAGCCGTAGACGCATTTCACGCATGTAATCGGTGGAACTCTTGGAAACCTTGGCCGGGACCGCTGCGTTATCGCCCTGGGTTTTACGAGGCATTGGCGCTTCCCTCTGTTGCTGGCCGTGGATCAGGTGAGCAACGTAGCAGATGTTTCTGAAGATAGATATGTATCACATGTGAGATTTTTTATAGGAAGGACCGCCCTTTTTGGACAGCACTACGCCGCAGCGCTCTTTACGTGCTGATTGATCGCGAGGAGGTAAAGCCCTGACCGTGCAGCTGCTGACCGCAGGCACCCGTATTGGCGACTTATTTCAGCGCCAACGTCACTTGAAAACGCCCGAGCGGGCGGAATGTTCGAACAAGGTTAGAGACAGGAAGGCGGGGAAGAAAAGACCTTCCTGTCGATGGTGTGACGCAGCCTGGTCGTTAACGGACTTGGGGTATCCAGTCGTTGATAGCGGCATTCTTATTGTGAACCTGCATACCTACCGATTCGCCACGAATAAGAAATGCCTCGGCCCCCATAAGCGAGACGATATTATTCTTGAACGTGTTCAGTGCCTGCTGCCTCTCGTTGATGGAAGTGTTGGCTTTATCAAGAAAACCGCCGAGGTACATTTCAATATTACTCACGTACATTCCGGATACGCCATGCGGGGCCAGCCCGGCCAACTCTGTTGCGCTGTCACTGGCCATATCTGCCCGGACGAGGCTGACGCCTCCGCGATGCAGGCGCTGCTTTAACGAGTCGAATGACAGATGCTCCTGATTGCGTTGTATCAATAGTTCAAGATGATCTGCATAGCCGGACTTATGCTGGCGTTTCACCTCTCTCAACCACGCCTCTTGACTGCCAGATGATTGAGCAATTGCGAGGACTGATTGCACGCCGGCAAGGTGTGCCTTATCCAGGTCGGCGACAATAACATTACCGTGCCCTTGCCCCATCGCAGCAAGGACCGCCATTGAGTTTGCTACGGATATAACGTCGCCCTGGAACGTCGCGTTGCTTAGAAGGCAAGGAATCTGATTGGCGGCCTTGGTACCCACATAATCAGTGACCTTTGTGGTGTTGGCCCTTACATTTAAATTATCATGCAAACCATACGACTTTACGCCCTCAGAACCTTCAGAGGATGCGGAACTTTGAACGTTATATGACGACGATCCGGTATTGATCCTGAACACGTTTCACCTTATTTAAAGTTAGTTTAACGGGAGTGGGCGAACGTACTTTTTCCGCACCAGGCACCGCTGAAAACAGACCTCCGTGATCTTGATTACTTCCAAGACAGGACGGCCTCTACCGCGTTGCCAACACTGTGTGGCCGTGTCCCGAAGACGGTTCCATTACCTAAATTTCATCTAAAAAGACTTATATTTTTTGTCCATGAGCCATAAGAACTTTAGCGAGTGCAGAATAAGGTGTGATGCGCGGATAGCAGACAATCGCCCCCCCATCAACGGGACGCAAAAAAGGCGCTGTCCGCATCAGCAGACAGCGCCTTTATCACCCATGCAGCTCAGGCAACAGGCACAGCACAAACCCTTATTCAGCCAGGCTTTTGCTCACCACTTCATACACATCCGCCGACAGCTTGCCGGAGGCGAGGATGCGTTCCAGCTCGGCTTTCATCAACGCCTGACGGGCGCTGTCGTATTTGCGCCAGCGGGTCAGTGGTGCCAATTGACGCGAAGCGATCTGCGGGTTCAGCGCGTTCAGCTCGATGACCAGGTCCGCCAGGAAGCGATAGCCGGAGCCATCTGCCGCGTGGAAGTTGACCAGATTCTGCCCGGCGAAGGCACCGATCAAGGCACGCACCTTGTTCGGGTTCCTGATGCTGAAGGCCGGGTGTTTCATCAATTCCTGCACACGCTGCAGGCCGCCCGGCAGAGTGCTCGCGGCCTGGACGCTGAACCACTGATCCATGACCAGTGCATTGCTCTTGAAGTTCTCGGCAAACACGGCGAGCGCCTTGTCACGCTCGGCAGTGAACGGCGAATTCACCAGCACGGCCAGCGCAGTCAGGCGCTCGGTCATGTTGTCGCTGGTGTCGAACTGGTCGATAGTGGCCGCCAGTACCTCCGGCTTGCCGCTGAGCATCAGGTACGACAACGCGATGTTCTGCAGCGCGCGACGGGCAAAGTGAGCGGCTTCGGCCACATAAGGCGTGACCTTCGACACTTCACGGTTGGCCTGATAGCGCGCCAGCAGCCCATCGAACAACCCCTCTGCCAACTGCTGACGGGCAAAATCGCGAGCGGCGTGAATGGCATCGACATCGGCCACTTCGCTGATTTCGGCCAGATAAGCTTCGCCCGGCAACGAAAGCATTTCCGCGACCATCGCCTGATCAAGACCATCGTCCGCCAGCACGCTGCCCAGTGCAGTGATCAGACGCTGATCCATGACCAATGGCTGACCTTGCTGATGCTGGCCGATCAGTTCCTGCAATACCTGAACCGACAACTGCTGACCGGCATCCCAGCGATTGAAACCATCGCTGTCGTGCTGCATCAGGAACATCAACTGGTCGCGGTCATACGGGAAGCTCAGCTTGACCGGCGCAGAGAAACCGCGCAGCAGCGAAGGCAGCGGCTTTTCGGCGACATCGACGAAGGTGAAGGTCTGCTCGGCTTCGGTAACCGACAATACCCGCATGGTGCCGATCGCCGTCGTTTCGTTCGCCAGACGCAGGGCAATCTCGCTACCCTTGCTATCCAGCAGCCCCAGTTCGACGGGGATCACAAAGGGTTGCTTCTGATCGCCAGGCTGGCCCGGTGTGGTCGGGCAGCTCTGGCGGAAGGTCAGACTGTAGGTCTTGGCCGCAGCGTCGTACGACTCGCTGACCGCCAGACGCGGCGTGCCCGCCTGGCTGTACCAGCGCTTGAACTGGATCAGATCGACGCCATTGGCGTCTTCCATGGCCTTGATGAAGTCGTCGCAGGTCACGGCCTGGCCGTCGTGGCGCGCGAAATACAGATCGCTGCCCTGGCGGAAGCCTTCAGCGCCCAGCAGGGTGTGAAGCATGCCGACCACTTCCGAGCCTTTTTCGTACACGGTCAGGGTGTAGAAGTTGGAGATTTCGATGAAGCTGTCCGGGCGTACGGCGTGCGCCATCGGGCCTGCGTCTTCGGCAAACTGGTGGGTACGCAGGTAGGCAACGTCCTGAATACGCTTGACCGTGGCCGAGTTCATGTCGGCCGAGAAACCGGCGTCGCGGTACACCGTGAAGCCTTCCTTGAGCGACAGCTGGAACCAGTCACGGCAGGTCACGCGGTTGCCTGACCAGTTGTGGAAGTATTCGTGGGCGACGATCGCTTCGACACGCTGGTGTGCCGCGTCGGTCGCCGTCTCGGCACGCGCCAGCACGGCACTGGAGTTGAAGATATTGAGGCCCTTGTTTTCCATCGCGCCCATGTTGAAGTCGTTGACCGCGACAATCATGAAGATGTCCAGGTCGTACTCGCGACCGTAGGTCTCTTCGTCCCAGCGCATGGACTTTTTCAGACTGGTCATGGCGTGCTGGCACTTGTCGACGTTTTCCGGTTCGACGTAGATACGCAGGGTCACGTTCCGCTCATTCATGGTGGTGAACGTGTCTTCGATACACCACAGATCACCGGCCACCAGTGCAAACAGGTAAGCCGGCTTCATGAACGGGTCTTCCCAGGTCGCCCAGTGCCGGCCACCCTCTTCTTCGCCGCTAGCCACCGGGTTGCCGTTGGACAGCAGGATCGGGAAACCCTGCTTGTCAGCGCTGACGGTGGTGGTGAACTTGCTCATCACGTCAGGACGGTCAAGGTAATAGGTGATCTTGCGGAAGCCTTCGGCCTCGCACTGTGTGCAGAACATGCCACTGGATTTGTACAGCCCTTCCAGCGCGGTGTTGGATTCCGGATGGATGCGCACGGTGCTGTCGACCGTAAAGGTGTCAGCCTTTGGGTGCAGGGTCAGGTGGTCGTCGGTCAGTTGATAATCCGCAGCGCTCAGCTCGACATCGCTCAGCTTGACCGAGACCAGTTCCAGATTCTGGCCGTCGAGCACCAGCGCTGGCAGGCCTGCGCCACGCTCAGGGTTGCGGCGCATGACCAGCTGCGCGTGGACCAGCGAGTGGTCGTCGAACAGTTCGAAGGTCAGGTTCGTCTCATCAATGAGGTACTCGGGAGCCTGGTAATCCTTCAGGTAGATCATTTTCGGTTGTTCGGTGCGCATGCTGGAATCCTTCTACTGATGCACGGCCAGCTGATAGGCCGTGTACTTGCGGATATTGATCACGCCCGTGTCGAAAATCAGGTATTGGCCCTTGATCCCCAGCAGCGTGCCTTCGGCAATCGGGTTCTTGTCCAGATTGAAGCTGACAATCTTGGTCGGATACGCCTCGACCGGGTAACGAAACTCGACAGGCTCGGCGTCATGTAGCAATTGGATGGCCTGCAGCCCGAATCGTTCTTGCAATCCCTGCAGCCCTGCGCCGCAACTGTCGAACAGCGCCTGGCGAATGGCCTTGAGGTCGACAGGCTGAGCGTCACCCTTGAGCAAGGCACGCCAGTTGGTACGATCGGCCACCTGGCTGCGCAGCAGGTCTTCGACGAAGCCGGACTGCTGACGGGTTGCCACGCGCAGGATCGGCAGGGCCTGGCTTGCGCCCTGGTCAAGCCAGCGGGTCGGCAATTGCGTTGAGCGGGTAATACCGACCTTCACGCCTGAGGAATTGGCCAGGTAAACAATGTGATCGGTCATGCAGAACTGCTCGCCCCACGCCGGATCACGGCAGGTACCCTGATCGTGATGGCATTTCTCCGGGCTCATGATGCACAGGTCGCACTGCGCCAGCTTGAGCATGCACGGGTAGCAGTAACCCTGGCTGTAGCTGGACTTGGTCTTGCGCCCGCAATGACTGCAATGAATGGCGCCGAGAAACTCCAGACGCAGCGTCTTGCCGATCAGCGGGTTGACCGCGATCTCGGTCTCACCGAGGCGAAAAGCGTATTGCACACACGACGTGTCATCCTGACGCGCCGACATTTTGTTGACTGCTCCGCGACCAATTTCGATCAATGAATAGCATCCGATTTGAACAGGATATTGGGCACTGGGGCCGATTTAGAGGCGCATTCCTGCGGCCCCATGTAGCCGGTGCGCTGGTCTTCCGGCAGGTTCTGCACTTCCCAGGCGATCAGCGCCTGCAGCGACAGCTCACGTTGTTCCTGAGTGAGCTTGCGACCGTCGGACCATTTGCCGATTTCCACAGCCAGTTTCAGGCTCTCGTAGATATCCGGGGTGATGTTTTCGATCATTTCTATAAAAGACGACATGGCGCACTCCAGAAAATAGCGGGTAATTCTAGGCCTTGCGGCGCGCAATCGCACCACCCAGCAGCCCGGTGACACAACCGATGATCAGCCCGCCGACATGCGCACCGTTGGCGATTTCGCCGAAACCGAGCATGCTCACCAGCCCGGACAGGCACAGCACCAGCCAGACCAGCATCATGATCAACACGCCGCGCGGCAGGCGATAGACCGGGTTGGGCGCCAGCATCTGGAAAATCCAGCAATGCCCGAGCAAGCCATACAACACGCCGGACAGTCCGCCAAACAGGCTTGGGCCGCTGAACAGGTATTGCACGTAATTTGAAACCGACGAAAACAGCAAGGTCAGCAACAGCAGCGACAGGCTACCCTGACGAATTTCAATCCGCCGCCCCAGCTCCCAGAACCACATGCCGTTCATGGCCAGGTGCAGGATGCCGAAGTGGATCAGCATGGGCGAGATGATCCGCCACCACTGTCCGGACGCGAGGCTTTCGGACAACGGCAGAAACGTTGCGTACTCGCCATTGATGCGGAAATCCTGAAAGGTCAGCCAGCGGACGGCTTCGAGGTTATCGCCCAGCAGCGTCAGGCCGGCGACCAGCAAGGTGACCAGTAACACCAGGGCCGTCACCGGACTGCTGCGTAACTGCTCGATCAGGCCGGGCGGCTTGTAGGTGGCGCTTCCGGTGTCTTGCGTCAGTTGCACGTGCTCGTCACCTTCGGGGAAGCGCGTGTACAACTCGCGTACTTCTTCGACCAGTCGCGGCGCGTCCGGCACCCACAGGACTTGCTCGCCAGCCTCTTCACTGACCCGGTGAGGGATCTGCAAGCGCAGCAACAGCCTGACAAAACCGCTCAGGTCGGTGGTCAGCGGCAAACGCAGGACAGCTACAGGACTCATTCTCAAACCTCGGGACGCTGCACGTCGACCCAGACGAATTTGTCCGGATCGATTTGTGTTTCCTGGTCCAGCCGATAGGCGACCAGTTTGCCGTAGAGCACGGCGCTGTAATCCAGACAGGCCAGGTTAGGCCGGATAGGCGCAGGGATGCCGCTGCGCCAGTAATGACCGACAAACAGCAGCGGCTCATTGATGCCATACCGCAGCAACGCGTTCTTTTCCGACGTGGACAATGGCGTCTTGGCGACCCCTTCGGGCAAGGCGTCCGGCTGAAAGACCACGTCGCCATAGGTCTGCGGATCATCCTCCCAGAACTTGGTGCGGAAGAATTCGCGGGTCAGTCCATCACCGCCAGTCAGGGTCAGGCCATGCGGCAGGCGCATGTCGGTGCCACGCAGCAGACGGTTGAAGACATTACTGGCGAAGCTGCCGGGCACTGCCGACGCCTGGACGAAATGCTGGTCGATACACCCCGTACCATGCAGGCCACGCAGCGGATCGATCAGCGTCGCATCCCAGCAGGCATGCACGACCCTGAAGCGACCGGCATCGAGGTACAGCGGTAGCTCGTAGAACCAGTTGACGAACTCGCTCCACTCATCCGGATACGGCTCGAACTGTACCAGGGTTTCGCCGATCAGCCGCGCATGACGCGGGGTGTGCTCGCGCACGAACTGGTGACCGCTTTCGGACAGGGCCGGTGTCACCCAGCCCAGCGCATTGAACTCATGGTTGCCCATGATGCACAACGCCTGACCGGCCTGAACCATGTCGCGCACGATGTGCAGCGATTCGCGAATACGCGGGCCGCGGTCGATGATGTCGCCGAGGAAAATAACGATACGCTCGGGATGACGCCACACGCCAGCCTGCAGACGGTAACCGAGAAGCTCCAGCAAGTGCTCGAGGGTATGGGCACACCCGTGCACGTCACCGATCAGATCATAGCCACGCGCCGGATCGAGCATTAATCGCCCCCGCCGCCGAGCTTGCTGCCCCAGCCGAGCTTGGTGCGGCAGACCTCGTAATAGTTGTGATCCAGCGGATGGATCAGACGCAGTTTCTGCGGTTTCTTGCTGACCGTAATGGTGTCACCTGGCGCACAGGTGAAGTGATTCTGACCGTCGCACGACACTTGCGGGTAAATGGTCATGTCCTTGGACACCACGATTTTCAGCTCGCTGTTGCCGTCGACCACGATGGGCCGCCCCGACAAGGTATGCGGGTACATCGGCACGATGACGATGGCGTCGAGCTTGGGGTGCATGATCGGCCCGCCTGCCGACAACGCGTAGGCCGTCGATCCGGTCGGCGTGGCGACGATCAGGCCGTCGGCCTTCTGACTGCACACGAACTGACCGTCGATGTAGATCTCGAATTCGATCATGCGCGTGGACTTGCCGGGGTGCAGCACCACGTCGTTGAGCGCATCGCCCTGACCGATGGCCTCGCCATGGCGACGCACTTCGGCCTGGAGCAGGAAACGGTTTTCAACCAGGTAATGCCCGTCGAGCACTTCGGCACATTTGACCTCCAACTCGTCGGGACGGATGTCGGTCAGAAAGCCCAGGCTGCCTCGGTTGATGCCCAGCACCGGAACGTTATGCCGGGCCAGTGCCCGCGCCGCGCCCAGCAGGCTGCCGTCGCCGCCGACCACAATGACCATGTCGCAGACCTCGCCGAGCATCTTGCGCGATGAGGTCTGCAGGCCATGACCGGGCAGGACCTCAGCGATCGTCTCTTCGAGAATGACGTGCAGGTGGCGGTCCAACAGGAATCTCTTGAGTCGGCGAACGGTCTCGAGCACCTGAACACTGCCCAGGCGACCGATGATGCCGATATTGCGAAATTGCTCCATGAGGCTCCTGCTGCGGGTTCGAGACGACTTTAAAAACGTGATTATGGGCGAAAGGGCCTGATCGCAGCAAACCGGGGTTTAAAAAGGGTTTCGCGGACCTTGCAACAAGGTACGGGCAGCGCGATAAAGTCCGATGCCCGCCTACCGTGTCAGGGCGCGGGTTTTATCGCATTCCACACTGATGCCGCCCGCCTGATGGCCGCCTATCTGCGCACCTCGCCAGAATGCCCGGTCCTTGCCGCCCCGCTTGGCCTGATACAGATTGATGTCGGCGGTCTTGAGCACTTCCGAGCTGTCCGCTGCCGCAGGGATGTCGGCCAGCCCGGCACTGCAGGTCAACGGGCTGACAGCGAGGGATTTTCTGATGCACTCCAACAGGTTCAGCACATAATCCCGAGCGTCATCTTCACTGCACATTGGCAGGATCACGCCGAACTCCTCTCCGCCCATGCGTCCGAAGGCGAGACTGCCTACGGTCTTTTGCAGGCAGCCTGCCATAACACGAAGTGCCTGATCACCGGCGTCGTGACCGAATTGATCATTGATCGTTTTGAAGTCATCAATGTCGAGCATCAGAAAATAACCGGCCGAGTTATTCAGCACATGATTGTCCAGTGCCTGCATCAATGCCCGGCGATTCAATATAGCGGTCAGGTCATCGGTCAGCGACAGTTCGCGAAACTGATGTTCCAGACTCAATACCGTACGAAGTGTGCGCGTGTAAGTATGATTCATCACACTGCCCAGACTGACCGACGTGATAAAGAACAGCGTCATGAACACAGCCGCGACACTGTCGGTATCGCCCCCCTGAGCGGGAGAGAGAATACACCAGGCGAGTATCGCCACCACCAGATAATCCCGGGTATACACCACTAACAATGTCGAACACAGGATAATCATCACGGCGACCGAGAGTGACCAGTTGATGTCCGTGCCGGTGCGCAAATGCCCCGCCCTTGAAAAGCACAGTGCCACAATGATCACGAATGCCATGCCCACGCAGCGCCAGACTCTGAAGTCGACTGCGCGATATTGCCAGGCGCACGCCCCCAGCAGGCCAAGGGTCAGCAGTATTTCCGGCAGACCGAATTGCAGATACGGCGTGACCGAAAGAACAACCAGCCAACAAACGATGGCAATACATTGCACGCGCGCAATGGCGGGTGAGAGCAGTTGTTTTATACGGGTCTGCATGTCACCGTTCATAGAAAACTCCAGGCATCCGACTGGCCGAGTCAAATATCCGCCGCCTGAAGACCACCTATAATTAAGCAGCCCAAGCGTCGACCGACTGATTGAATGACGTTCACCACAAGGTGACCACAATTGAGACAGACCGGCCAATGAACATAATTGAGCAGTGCCTGAATTGTTTGACGCAAACAATATACTGGATATGAATGACCGTTTGCACAAAGAGAAGGCCACTGATAGTTTTCGATAACCTTTCGTTACTCGATGAACATCCTGTCGCACGTCATACGTCATACGTTGTCTTTGAAGCAGAAACACCAGCGCGAATATGCCGCTTGCCAAACATGCTGTCTGTCGGCGGCGACTCACGCTATCCTCGGCGCATGACTCTATTCCCCGGCCTGATCGATCTCCCCCACCAATTGCGGCATTCCGAAGTGCGCGACCTTGCCTGGGTGATCCTCGCGCCCCCCATGCTTGAAATCGCGCCTTGGCCGCAGCGCCATCCACTGGCGGGCAGCGACTGGGTAAAAGCCCCGCAGCAACTGACGGATTTTCTCCAGCAACTTGACCGCGACAGCCGCCCGCTCGAAGACTGGCTCGCGCAGGCCAGCACACGAAGACTGGGCCGCTATTACGAACGGCTCTGGCAATTCGCCGTGCAGCATGCCCCAGGGGTGGAAATAATCGCCGCCAACCTGCCGATCAGGCTTGGCAACCAGACCCTGGGCGAGCTGGATATGCTGCTCCGTGATGGTGACGGCGTGCACCACGTCGAACTGGCGATCAAGCTCTACCTGGGGCCGCAGGACGGCGATGGCCGCGATCCGGCGCACTGGCTGGGGCCGGGCTGCCAGGATCGGCTGGACCGCAAGCTGACTCATCTGAGCCAGCATCAGTTGCCGATGTCGGCACGTCCGGAAAGCCGTGCGACGCTGGCAGCGCTGGGGGTCGAGGCGTTCAGTGCGCGGTTGTGGCTGGGCGGCTACCTGCTGTATCCGTGGCCAGGCTCATGCCAATCGCCCGCCGGCGTTCATCCGCAGCACCTTAAGGGTCGCTGGCTGCATCAGCGTGACTGGAAGTCGTTTCAGGCGCAAAGCCACCCGGGACGCTGGCAGCCCCTGCCGCGCCATGCCTGGCTGGCGCCGGCACTCTACAACCAGGCCTGGAGCGATCAGCAGTTGCACGAATGGCTGAGTGAACTCGACCCGCTGGCCCCGGCGCAGCTATTAGTGCGCCTCAGGGAGAATGCCGAAGGCCACTGGGAGGAATCCGAGCGGCTGTTTCTGGTGTCGGACATGTGGCCGAACCTGGCCCAGGGTGTGTAAAAACGTCACGAGCGAAGGCAAGACAAGGCAAAAACAGGCGAAAAAGCGGAGTTTAGGTGTTCTAAATGAGCATTTTTCGCCTGTTTTTAACGCAGTATTGCCAAGCGCAGTAGTTTTTACACAGCCTGGGCCGACACCAGTCATCCGCTCAACTCAACCGCAATGCCAGCGCAGCCAGTGTGACCAGCAGTACAGGCACGGTCAGCACGATACCGACCTTGAAGTAGTAGCCCCAACTGATAGTGATGCCCTTGCGCTGCAGCACGTGCAGCCAAAGCAGCGTGGCCAGGCTGCCGATTGGAGTGATTTTCGGGCCGAGGTCGCTGCCGATCACGTTGGCGTAGATCATCGCTTCCTGGATGGCGCCGCTGGCATGACTTGCGTCGATGGACAGCAGCCCGATGAGTACCGTGGGCATGTTGTTCATGATCGAAGACAGGAACGCCGTCATCAGGCCGGTGCCCATCGCCGCGCCCCAGATGCCATAGCCCGCGAACCAGTCCAGCAGATTGGCCAGGTAATCGGTCAGCCCGGCGTTACGCAGGCCATACACCACCAGGTACATGCCCAGCGAAAAGACCACGATGTGCCACGGCGCTTCTTTCATCACCTTGCGCGTCTTGATCGTATGCCCTTTGGCAGCGATGCCCAGCAGCAACACTGCGCACACCGACGAGATCGCACTGATCGGGATACCCAGCGGCTCAAGGGCGAAACAGCCCACCAGCAGAATCAGCAGTACCGCCCAACCGGCCAGAAACGTGGCCCGGTCATGGATAACCGTTTCCGGCTTGTCCAGCTGCTCGGGCTCGAACTCGGCGGGAATATCCCGACGGAAGTACCACATCAGCACGGCCAGGGTGGCGGCGACACTGGCCAGATTCACCGGCACCATGACCGCTGCGTAACGGTTGAAACCGATCTTGAAGTAATCCGCCGACACGATGTTCACCAGATTCGAGACCACCAGCGGCAGGCTGGCCGTATCGGCGATGAAACCGGCCGCCATGACGAACGCCAGTGTCGAGGCAGGCGAGAAGCGCAACGCCAGCATCATGGCAATGACGATCGGGGTGAGGATCAGCACGGCACCATCGTTGGCGAACAAGGCGGATACCAGCGCGCCGAACAGCACGAACAGGGCAAACAGACGGCGTCCGTTGCCCTTGCCCCAGCGCGCCACATGCAGCGCTGCCCAGGCAAAGAAACCGGCTTCATCGAGCAGCAGCGTGATGATGATCAGCGAAATGAACGTTGCCGTGGCATTCCAGATGATGCCCCACACCACAGCGATGTCACTGACGTGCACGACGCCTGTCAGCAGCGCCAGGATCGCCCCAAGTACGGCGCTCCAGCCTACGCCCAGACCCTTGGGTTGCCAGATGACCAGCGTGATGGTGAACAGGAAAATCAGCGTTGCTATCAGCATTATTGGGTCCGAGGCAGAAGAATCGCGAGGATGCCGAGCAGCGGCAGGTAAGAGCACAGCGTGTAGACGAACAGGATGCCGTGGCTGTCAGCCAGATAGCCGAGCAAGGCAGCGCCAATGCCGCCGAAGCCGAACATCAGGCCGAAAAACAGCCCGGCGATCATGCCCACGTTGCCAGGCACCAGCTCCTGGGCGTAGACCACGATGGCGGAAAACGCCGAGGCCAGGACAAAGCCGATGATCACACTGAGTACGCTGGTCCAGAACAGATCGGCATAGGGCAGCGCCAGGGTGAACGGCGCAGCACCAAGAATCGAGAACCAGATCACTGCCTTGCGGCCAATGCGATCACCGATCGGCCCGCCGAAAAAGGTCCCCGCCGCCACGGCGCCCAGAAACAGGAACAGGTGCAACTGCGAGCTGGCAACCGACAGGTCAAATTTCTCGATCAGGTAGAAGGTGAAATAGCTGGTCAGGCTGGTCATGTAGAAGAACTTGGAAAACACCAGAAACGCCAGCACTGCCAACGAGGCGATCACGCGCTTTCTGGACAGACCATGTGTGGCGGCCTGACCGGCCTTGAGCTTGAACAGGTTGAGGTGCGCGCGATACCAGCGGCTGATTGCGTACAGCAGCCCCAGCGAGAACAATGCAAACAGGCCAATCCAGGCGACATTGCCCTGGCCGAACGGGATGATGATCGCCGCCGCCAGCAACGGCCCGAACGCCGTGCCTGTGTTGCCACCGACCTGAAAGGTCGATTGCGCGAGCCCGTAGCGACCACCGGAGGCCAGTCGCGCGATACGCGAGGCTTCCGGGTGGAACGTCGAAGAGCCGATGCCGATCAACGCGGCGGCCAGCAGGATCAAGGGGAAGCTGCCGACCATCGACATCATCACGATGCCGATCAGCGTGCAGATCGATCCGACGGGCAGTACCAGCGGGTTGGGATGGCGATCAGTGTAATAACCGACCCAGGGCTGCAGCAGCGAGGCTGTGATCTGAAATGTCAGGGTAATCAGGCCGATCTGGGTGAAGCTCAGGTCGTAGCTGGCCTTGAGCATGGGGTAGATCGACGGGAGGATGGCTTGAATCAGGTCATTGACCAGGTGCGCGAGGGCAACGGCGCCGATGATGCGCATCACCAGCGGGCTGGCTTGAGGGGTGGTCGAGGCCTTCGCCGTCGCGGGCGGAGCACTGGTCGCCATGGTATTTATCCGTAAAAAGGTTCGCGGGTCGCCCGGTACGGATGATTACAAGATGTGTCACGCGTACCGGGGCGCGCCAATGTGCCATTTTTCGGGGCGACTGTGCCACGTTTTGTTGCGTTTTTGCTGACGGGTCGGAAAGTGCTCTGCCGGGCATGGTTCTTTCCTGTTTCTGACTATCGTGCCGATGCTCCGCGCTCAGCGTTACACACACATCTGTTTTTGATTCTGGCCGAAGGCCGTGGGAGCGAACTTGTTCGCGAAAGCGCCGGTACAGTCACCGGAAATACATCGTCTGAACCGACGCCTTCGCGAACAAGCAAAGCGTCGCCCGGTCTGCTCCCATGCTCTGCGGGCAGGAGCCTGAAAGCGCCGTCCTCCCGGTTCTTCAGCACTTAAGTATAAAGATGAGCGTTCCGCGTGGTAATGCAGTTCGTGACGCTCCGCGTCACACAGCGTTCTGCGATGTGAGCGATGTTGTGGCCCTAGTCTTCAGGCAATTGACCCCACCACCGGCTCCTCGCTTGCAACAGGTACATCATGCAGCGAGATTTTCGAGGTTTCCGGCAGGGCCATGCCGCCGGCCATTGCCAGTGCTGCCACGGCGATGAGGTAGAACGCGGGCGACAGGTTGCTGCCGGTCATGCTGATCAGCCAGGTCGCCATCAGCGGCGCGGTGCCGCCGAACAGGGTGTAGGCCATGTTGTAGGTGATCGCCGAGGCGGTGTAGCGGGTACGGGTGGGGAAGGTTTCGGACAGCAGTGCCGCTGTTACCACGCCGCATAGCACTGCGCCCACGGCGAGCAGCATGACGCCGATAATCGAGGCGATGAAAGAGCCGGAGCTGGCCATCAGGAATGACGGAAACACCACGACCATTAACAGGATGCAGGCCGTTGCCATGGTGGCGCGGCGCCCTACCCGGTCCGAATAGGCACCGGCCAGTGGGCAGAGGGCGGCGGCGAAGGCCAGAGCGATCAACGAGACCAGCAGCGCCGTTGCCCTGCTCAGTCCACCGGCCACTTGCAGGTAGGTCGCGAAATAGGTGGTGAACATGTAGAACGACAACGCCGTTAATGACACGAATGCACCCAGACAGCACATCGCGGCGGCATGATGGCGCAAGGTGTCCTTGAGTGGCGAGTGAGCAACAGCGTGCTCTTGAGCCACCGCCTGAAACGCCGGGGTCTCATCGAGCTTCCAGCGCAGATACAGCCCGACCAACCCAAGCGGTGCAGCAATCAGAAACGGCAGACGCCAGCCCCAGTTACCCATGGCCTCAGTCGACAAAAACGACTCCAGCGCATAGGCCACCACTGCAGCGGCAGCGAACGCGGAGAACGTCGAAACCGGAACGAAGCTGCCATACCAGGCACGTTGCGTGCGTGGTGCGTGTTCCATGAGGTAGGCGCAGGCACCGGCATACTCCCCGCCGGCGGAGAAACCCTGCGCACAGCGAATGATGGTCAGCAGCACCGGCGCCATCACACCGATCGCGGCATAGGTCGGTAACAGGCCGATCAGTGTGGTTGCACCGGCCATCAGCAGGATGGTCATCGCCAGGGTTTTCTTGCGCCCGATCCGGTCACCCAGCATGCCGAAGAAAATCCCGCCCAGCGGTCTGAATGCGAAGGCCACGGCGAACACGGCAAAGGTTTTCAACAACGCTGCACTGCTGTCGCCGGTGGGGAAAAACTGCAATGCGATCGTCGTCGCCAGAAAGCCATACACGGCAAAATCGAACCACTCGACGAAGTTGCCGATGGCCGCAGCAACGATGACTTTTTTCAGCGTGGCAGGATCGACTTGCTCTACGGTAGTAGTTGTCATGGCGGGCCTCGGCGTCTTGATCTGGAATGGATCGATTATCGAGACAGCGACCCGGATGCCCCTCTCCAGAAGTGTCATCCACGTAGTCAGGGCCGACGTCTTGTCATCGAACTGCGCAGGATTCATGCCAAAGGCTCTGCCACGTGGCTTACAGGCACATGGCGCGTCGTCCCTGGAGGCCTCCGGTGTGAACGAAGACCAGGCGCGTGCCGGGCGCGAAACGACCGGCCAGCACCTCATCATGCAGGGCCAGCAACGCCTTGCCGGTGTACAGCGGTTCCAGAGGTATGCCGCTCTGTGCCTCACTGCCGGCAATGAAGTCGAGCAGCGCCGCGTCGGTTCTGGCGAAACCGCCGCGGCTGGCATCGAGCAGAACACAACCGGGGGGCAAGCACGGCTTGACATCGGCCTGAGCCTGCGCAGCGTCATTCAGCACCGCGATAATGTTTGGCGCGACCCCGTGATCCTCGGGCACAGCCATCGCTCCGTACACCGGACGGGCGCCCGCCTCTGCCAACAGCAAGCCAGCCAGCGTGGTGCCGGTGCCTGCCGCCAACCACCATCCGTGGTAATCGTCCCAGCCCAGATGCGCGAGCTGCGCGTCGAGCATTACCCGCAGCCGACCGCACCCCAACGCACCGGCAAACCCGCCACCGCCTTCGGCAATCGGATAAAGACCGGGATAGCGGGCCTGCCAGGGCGACCAGAAGCCCGCAGCATGCCGCTCACGATAACCGGCGTAACCCAGCCAGTGCAGTTGCATGCCGAAAGCCTGCAGATCGAGCACCGTCGGCGTCAGCTGCGCATGACCGCGCAACAGGCCGACCGTCGGGAAACCGAAGCGCTTGCCTGCTGCGGCAAGAGCATGCAGATGATTGGAGTGCGCACCACCGAGGCTGATCAATCCCTCGGCACCCGCGTCGACAGCCAGGCTCAGGTGCTCGCTGAGTTTGAACCATTTGTTGCCGCTGATCAGCGCGTCGATGAGGTCCAGGCGCAGAATCGCAACCTCGACCCCGGCTTTTTGCAGCCAGGGCAGGTTCAAGCGTTCCAGGGGAGCAGTGGGTTGCCAGCCAAGGGCATCGAGCATCATGCGCCGCAGTTTACAGCCAAGCCGTTTCCGGGTCTTCGCCGGTCAGCAGGCTGCGTTGCGAAACCCTTGATCAGGCGCTGTCTGTCACAGGGTGGCGGCCAGACGTGAGCCTTGGTCGATGGCCCGTTTGGCGTCCAGCTCTGCGGCAACATCCGCGCCGCCGATCAGGTGCACGCTTTGCCCGGCATTGAGCAGATCGTCATACAGTTCGCGTAACGGGTCCTGCCCGGCACAGATCACCACGTTATCCACCGCCAGCAGCTTTTCCTCGCCATCTTCGCCAATGCGAATATGCAGCCCTGCGTCGTCGATTTTCAGGTACTGCACAGCATTGAGCATTTGCACCTGTTTGTTCTTGAGCCCCGTGCGGTGAATCCAGCCGGTGGTCTTGCCCAGGCCGTCGCCGACCTTGGAACTCTTGCGCTGCAACAGAAACACCTGGCGTGCCGGCGCGTGGACTTCGGGCTTGACCCCGGCGACACCGCCGCGAGCCTGCAAGGTCGTGTCGATGCCCCACTCTTTCCAGAAAGCCTCGCGATCCAGACTGGTGGCCACGCCCTGATGCACAAGAAATTCAGACACATCGAAACCGATGCCACCCGCGCCTATTACTGCCACGCGGCGCCCGACCGGCTTGCGCTGCAATATGACGTCCAGATAGCTCAACACCATGGGGTTATCGATGCCGGGGATGGCCGGCGTGCGCGGCGCGATGCCGGTCGCCAGAATCACCTCGTCAAAGCCTGCGCCCAGCAAGTCTGCGGCCTTTACCCGATTGCCAAGACGTAACTGAACACCCGTCTCCTGCACTTTGTTGCGGAAGTAACGCAGGGTTTCGGCGAACTCCTCCTTGCCCGGCACGCGCTTGGCGATATTGAACTGGCCGCCGATTTCGCTGGCCGACTCGAACAGCGTCACCTCATGACCGCGCTGTGCGGCAACGGTTGCCGCGGCCAGACCGGCAGGACCGGCACCCACTACGGCAATTTTCCTGACCTGCAGGGTGGGCAGGTAATTAAGCTCAGTCTCGTGGCAGGCACGCGGATTGACCAGACAGCTGGTCAGCTTGCCGCCGAAGGTGTGGTCGAGGCAGGCCTGATTGCAGCCGATGCAGGTGTTGATGCGTTCGGCATGGCCCGCAGCAGCCTTGTTGACGAACTCGGGATCGGCCAGAAACGGACGAGCCATCGAGACCATGTCTGCATCACCTTCGCTGAGAATGCGCTCGGCGACTTCCGGGGTGTTGATCCGGTTGGTGGTAATCAGCGGGATGCTCACCGAGCCGCGCAGTTTGGCAGTGACCTTGCTGAACGCGGCGCGCGGCACCTTGGTGGCGATGGTCGGAATGCGCGCTTCATGCCAGCCGATGCCGGTGTTGATCAGCGTCGCACCGGCCTGTTCGACCGCCTTGGCCAGCTCGACGATTTCTTCCCAACTGCTGCCGCCTTCCACAAGGTCGAGCATCGACAGGCGAAAGATGATGATGAACTGCGCACCGACTGCCTCACGCACGCGCCTGACGATCTCGACCGCCAGACGCATGCGGTTTTCATAGCTGCCGCCCCAACGGTCGGTCCGGTGGTTGGTATGCGCGGCCAGGAACTGATTGATGAAGTAGCCTTCAGAGCCCATGATTTCGACACCGTCATAACCGGCGCTGCGGGCCAGTGCCGAACAGTTCACAAAGTCAGCGATCTGCTTTTCGATGCCTTCTTCGTCCAGCTCTCGCGGCATGAACGGGTTGATCGGCGCCTGAATGGCGCTCGGCGCGACCTGCTTGCGGCTGTAGGCGTAGCGACCGGCGTGGAGGATCTGCAGGCAAATCTTGCCACCAGCCTCGTGAACCGCGCGCGTCACGAGGCGATGGCGATCCGCTTCTTCGACGTTGGTGAGCTTTGCCGCGCCGTCATACACACCGCCCTCTTCATTGGGCGCGATGCCGCCGGTGACCATCAGCCCGACACCACCACGGGCGCGCTCGGCAAAGTAGGTCGCCATGCGCTCGAAACCGCCCGGCCGCTCTTCAAGACCGGTGTGCATCGAGCCCATCAGGGTGCGGTTGCGCAAGGTCGTGAAGCCCAGGTCCAGCGGGGCCAGCAGGTGCGGATAATGAGCAGCAGTCATGGCAAAGCTCCATCGAGTCAATCACGCAATAGCAAGGACCTCTGCGGGTCCTCTGGTTCATTGGTCACCAGTAAAGACGCATCCCGCCACACACTCAATGACCGAAAGTGACAAGTTATTGATCCAAACGCGCAGTGGCACTTGGCAAGCGCCCGACGCCGCCCTACCCTAGTCGACAATTTCCCGATGGCCGTCATTCGATCCTTTTTATGCGCAAACTCTTCGCCATCTGCCTGGTTCTGCTCAGCGTTGCCAGCCTCGTCAGCTACGCAATCTGGACCGATCAACGTCCGGCGGGTCACTACCTGTCCGATCTGCGCATTCGTCTGGCCATCAATGAAGGCCAGCCCGGTGAACGCGGCAACCTGCTGGGGATCGAGCCCGAACTGTTTCCGACTGATTACCAGAACATCGAGCGACTGCACCGCAAGCTCGCCGCTTATCTGCAACAGGCACGTGACAAAGGGCTGATCAACCCACGCACGGTGGTGGTACTGCCGGAACATATCGGCACCTGGCTGTTCGCCAGTGGCGAGAAGGATCAACTCTATCAGGCTGCCACGCTGGATGACGCCATGGACTGGCTGTCGTGGAGCAATCCGCTGCAGTTCATCAAGGCGATGCTCGATGCTGAAGGCAGGGGCCGTCTGGATGATGCCCACCTGCGGATCAAGGCACGATCGATGGCGCGGGACTATCAGACACTGTTTGGCGGCCTGGCCAGAGAGTTCGGCGTCACACTGGTGGCAGGCTCGATTGTGCTGCCCGATCCCAGCGTTGAAGGCGGTCAGCTGAAAGTCGGCAGCGGCGCCCTGTATAACAGCAGCCTGACATTTGGCAGCGATGGCCTGCCACTCGGTCAGCCGCAACGTCAGTTGTACCCCGAGCGCTATCAGAAGCGTTATGTGCGCACGGCAAGCGAGGCGCCGTTGAATGTGATCGACACCCCGGCCGGGCGTCTGGGTGTGCTGATTGGCAGCGACAGTTGGTACCCGGAGAATTACGCACGCCTGAACCAGAGCGGTGCGCAACTGATTGCGGTGCCGGCCTTTGTGATCGGCAAGACAGCCTGGTCCGAAGCGTGGCGCAAGCCCCGGCATTCAGACATCGACGTACCGACTGACACGCCTAGCGAGGGCGAAGCCTGGCATCACCTGACGTTGACCGGACGTGCTCCGCAAAGCACTGCGCAGTCAGGGATCAGTGTGTTCATGCGCGGGCAGTTCTGGAATCAGGGTGTGGCCGGACAAAGTTTTGCCAGCCACGCAGGACAAACGATCGCCGAGCCGCAGCAGGAAAATGCTGCCGCTGGCGGTGCGCGCCTGATCAACCTCTGGCTTTGACGATGCCGACCCTGACGCTGCGCCTCGGTGATCTGTCGGTGGGTTTCATCCAGAGCCTGACTGATGCGGTCAACAGTTTCGACAGGAACCCTGACGCGCTGCTGGAGCAGTACGGTCTTGACCCGATTCGCCTGAGCCAGGCGCGAGCGCGGCTGTCGATCCCGCGCTACATGCGCTTGGGGCATGCTGCCATCCAGCTGACCGGCCAGCCAGGGCTGGGTTTGCGCATGGGCCAGCTCAGTCGTTTCGCGCAGGCAGGTCTGGCCGGTATCACCGCGGCCCAGGCACCCAACGTGCGCGAGGCGGCACGTACCCTGATCCGCTTCGAACCCTTGTATGGCTCCAATTATCGCGGTCAGTCGAGCTTCCACGAGGACGCGGCCGGCGCCTGGATGCGCTTCTATTCAATCAGCCCCTATAACGCTTACAACAGGTTTGTGGTGGACTCGATTTTAGCTGGCTGGCTGGCTCAGCTTTCGACGCTGGCAGGAACAGAACTGCGCGCACAACGCGTCGAGATCGAATTCGAAGCACCTGACTATGCCGCGCAATACGCCGTGCTAAGTGATAACCCGGTGGTGTTTGGCGCGGCGACCAACCAACTGCGTCTGGACCAGACCAGCCTGGCATTGCGCAACCCGGACCATTGCCCAAGTACCTGGCGGCACCTGTTGCAGCTGTGCGAAGGTGAACTGGAGCAACAGACCCGCACCCGCAGCCTGCGTGAACGCATCATTCAATTGCTGGGGCCGTTATTGAACGGCGGAAGTGAACCGGATCTGGAGGAAGTGGCGGCAAGGCTCAAACTGCCGACCTGGACGTTACGCCGCAAGCTGGCCGAGGAAGGCACCTGCTTTCGCGCAGTGCTCAATGACACGCGGCGCGACTTGGCGATGACTTATATTCGCGACACTGAACTGGCGTTCGGGGAGATCGCCTACCTGCTGGGATTCGCTTCTGCCGAAGCCTTTCAACGCGCCTTCAAACGCTGGAACGGTCAGACTCCGGGAGAGTTCCGCCGCAGCCAGCGTCAAAGCGCTTGAAGCCGTTCACAGTTCGGTAGCGTCGTCGGCAGACTCTACCGGGTCCAGTTCCGATGCACGGTATTCAAGTAGTTCTTCCTGGTATTCGTCCATTTCTTCGCCCTCTTGGCTGAGTGAGTGGGGGTGATAATCAAAGCTGAAATAACTGACCGCAAGATCAACATTAAAGTGCCAATGTGAAATAAAAATGTTGATTCCTGTCAAACAGACGAAAAAGACCGTGGCTGATTCAGTATCCCTTCACCCCTGTAGCGGACGGGCGCTATTGACTTGCATGCCAGTGTCGACCTAATCTCGTGCTCATGAACCTCATCAAGCACAACTTCGGCCAAATTATTATTACCGTCATTCCAGTCATGGCGGGTTAGCCGACGTTTGCAAAAAAACCCGCCCTGGAGGCGGGTTTCTTCTGTCTCCCGGGCAACAATTGCCGAATCAGGAGTCAGACATGATCGCCATCCCTCGCTCTATCGCCCTTCTCGCCGCTCTGGACCTGATTATCGATCTGCCGCGCGCGTTCGCCAGGTATCCAGACACGACGTACGAAGAGGCGATGCGATGAGCCAGGACCCGCACGCTCTGCTCAACGACTACGCGCGCAAAATCCTCACCTCGCGCGTCTACGACGTTGCCATCGAAACGCCGCTGCAAGGCGCTCGCCAGCTGTCCGAACGGCTGGGCAATCAGGTGCTGCTCAAGCGCGAAGATCTGCAGCCGGTGTTCTCGTTCAAGATTCGTGGCGCGTACAACAAGCTCGCGCAATTGCCCGCAGAGCAGACCGCACGTGGCGTAGTGACGGCATCGGCGGGCAATCATGCTCAGGGCCTGGCGCTGGCGGCGCGTGAGTTGGGGATCAAAGCGACCATCGTCATGCCGCGCACCACGCCGGAGATCAAGGTCGAGGGTGTGCGCTCCCGAGGAGCAACAGTGGTGCTGCACGGCGATTCCTTCCCGGAAGCGCTGGCTTACTCACTGAAGCTGGTCGACGAACAAGGCTTCGTCTACATCCATCCATATGACGACCCTGACACCATCGCCGGGCAAGGCACGGTGGCGATGGAGATTCTTCGTCAGCAACCGGGCCAGCTGGATGCGATCTTCGTCCCGGTCGGGGGCGGCGGTTTGATTGCCGGTATCGCGGCCTACGTGAAGTACCTGCGCCCGGAGATCAAGATCATTGGCGTCGAGCCGGACGACTCCAACTGCCTGCAGGCGGCGATGGCCGCCGGGGAACGCGTGGTGCTGAGCCAGGTCGGGCTGTTTGCCGATGGCGTGGCGGTCGCACAGATCGGCCATCACACCTTTGAGGTGTGCCGGCATTATGTCGATGAAGTGATCACCGTCAGCACCGACGAAATCTGCGCGGCGATCAAGGACATCTACGACGATACTCGCTCGATCACCGAGCCGTCCGGTGCGCTGGGCGTGGCCGGGATCAAGAAGTATGTCGAGCAACGCGGCGTCAGCGGCCAGACGCTGGTGGCGATCGATTCAGGGGCCAACGTCAACTTCGACCGTTTGCGCCACGTGGCCGAACGTGCAGAGCTGGGCGAAGGTCGCGAGGCGATCATTGCCGTGACCATCCCCGAACAACCGGGCAGCTTCAAGGCATTCTGCGAGGCCATCGGCAAGCGGCAGATCACCGAATTCAACTACCGCTACCACACCGATCGCGAGGCGCACATCTTCGTCGGCGTGCAGACCCATCCCGAGAACGACCCACGCAGTGCGCTGATCGCCAGCCTGACCGGGCAAGGCTTCCCGGTGCTGGACCTGACCGACAACGAACTGGCCAAACTGCACATTCGCCACATGGTTGGCGGGCATGCCGAGCGGGTCAATGATGAAGTGGTGCTGCGCTTCGAGTTCCCGGAACGACCGGGCGCGCTGTTCAACTTCCTCAACCGCCTGGGCGGTCGCTGGACCATCTCGATGTTCCACTACCGCAACCACGGCGCTGCCGACGGCCGGGTGGTTGCCGGGCTGGTGGTGCCGGAGGATGAGCGGCATCTGGTCGGCGCTGCGCTGGATGAGATTGGTTACCGGTATTGGGACGAAAGCGAGAACCCGGCGTACAGACTGTTTCTGGGCTGAGGCCGTGGATATCTCTCGTTCCTCACGCTCCGCGTCACAAGAGGACGCAGAGCGTCCAGACCGGCATGCCCACCGGAGCATGGGCACGATAGGCTTCGTTACCGACGCTCCGCGCCACTCCTTACTGCGCCGGGGCGGGCTCGACTGGCGTGGGCGCGGTGCTTTCTGCAGGTTCTGCGGCCGGTGTTTCGACCGTTTCTGCCTTGAATGAAGCAGGTTCGGACGGCGCAGGCACAGGTTCGCTTGCAGCAGGCGTGACCGGTTCGGCAGCATGCTCGGCCTTAGGCGCGTTTTCTGACGACGCAGGCGCCAGCTTCGCAGGCTCGGCAGCCTTGGCGGGAGCCGCCGGGGCTACGGGAGCTATGTCAGGCACACCGAGATCGGCCTTGGGCTTCTCGACAATATGCGCAGCCTTTTTCACTTCAGGCGGCAGGAAGTTTTCCACCAGACCGAAAAAGCGCTCGTAGAACTTCGCTGACGAGACGGTCTCGCTGGCGACCTTGACCATCGAGTCGTCAGTCGAGCCTATCGGCATCGACACGGAGCCCAGCACGCCTACGCCGAGGCTGGCCGAGTTGTTGGTCTTCTTCAGCGCGTAACGGTCCTGCAGGGCGTTGGCAAACATGGTGGAATTGCCATCTTTAGCATCGGCGGCACACACCAGATTGAAGCTGATTTCGATATGCGTATCGCCGGTCTGCTGGAAGCTCTTGCGACCGGCAATCATCTTCGGGTCGCTGCTGGTGATGATATAGCCCTGACTCAGCAAGGCACGTCGCCCTGCCTCGCAGTAGGCCATGTCGGTCGCAGGGTAGCTTCGGGAGAAGGTCCCGGCGTCGTCGAAGTGTTCATGGTCATACACCGCCTGCTTGGGCGACGATGAGCAGCCGGCCGCCATCAGCACGGCGGAGATCCAGAAGGCGGTACGAACGTTCAGTAGCTTAAACATCGAAAATCCTGAGGAAGGAAAAGACTGCCAGCAAGACTGCGAACTGGGAAATGGCGGTAAGTCTGCAACAAGGCCGACGCTGGATCAACGTACAGTTCAAAAGGATTTGAATACAGTCCATGCTCAAGCGAACCCAATCTACCCGCAAGCACACAAAAACGCAGACAACAAAAAAGCGACCCTAGGGCCGCTTTCTTGTTTGCTTCAAGGAGTTCAAGGGCCTTGAAGCGGTGTATGGCGCAGCGGACGGGACTCGAACCCGCGACCCCCGGCGTGACAGGCCGGTATTCTAACCGACTGAACTACCGCTGCGTATCGCTGTAAACCTTTGAAACAAACTTTCGGTAGTTTGCTTCCTGTACACGTGACTGAAAGACCCTTGGGCTTTTCAATCGCAGACCCGGCGAACCCGATCTGTACAAATATGGCGCAGCGGACGGGACTCGAACCCGCGACCCCCGGCGTGACAGGCCGGTATTCTAACCGACTGAACTACCGCTGCGCATTGTGGACTTGCGTCCGTATAAGCTTTGTAAAATCACTTTTGAAAGCCCTCGTACTTCAGCTTTCAAACTCAACGATGGTGGGTGATGACGGGATCGAACCGCCGACCCGCTGCTTGTAAGGCAGCTGCTCTCCCAGCTGAGCTAATCACCCTTTGCTTCGTTGAGGCCGCGAAATTTACGCACCTAACGAACCTAAGTCAATAGCCTGATTGAAGTTTTTTTAAAAACCGCCTCAATCACAAACCCTCACCACACACCAAAAGCACAAGCAATAGCTCAATCGAAGCTCGCCCGCACAAACTACTCGGCGTACACCATCTTGCGTGTCATGCCACCGTCGACCACGAACTCCTGCCCGGTCACGAAACCGGCGTTTCTGGACAACAGCCAGGCAACCATCGCCGCAACGTCCTCCACCGTCCCTACCCTGCCCGCCGGGTGCTGGGCATGATCGGTCTCGGACAACGGCTCGGCTCTGCGCAACGAGGGGTCGCGCGCGTCGATCCAGCCAGGGCTGACAGCGTTGACACGAATCTCCGGCCCCAGGCTGATCGCCAGCGCATGCGTCAGCGCCATCAGACCACCCTTGCTGGCTGCATAAGCCTCGGTGTCGGCCTCAGACTGACGGGCGCGTGTGGAGGTCAGGTTGACGATGCTGCCGCAATGCGCACGCAGATAAGGCGCGCAATGCTTGGCCAGCAGCATCGGACCGCCGAGGTTGACTGCCAGCACACGGTTCCAGTGCGACAGCTCAAGGCTTTCCAGCGTAGTGTTGTGCGGATCGGCGACCGCGGCGTTGCACACCAGCGCATCAAGACGACCGAACTGCCGAAGCACCTCGGCCACGCCCGCTGCGACTTGTTCTTCACTGGCAACGTCCATGGCAATGAACAGGGCATTTTCACCCAGCGCACTGGCCACTTTCGAGCCACGCGCACGGTCCAGATCGGTCAGCACCACTTGCCAGCCTTCGGCAATCAGCCACGCTGCGATACCGAGCCCGATACCGCGAGCGGCACCGGTCACCAGGGCGACACGACCATTGTGGACGCTGGCAAATTTCAACGCCCACTCCTCGCCCGGCTTGCCGCTGGCCGGATTGCTGGCCTCGCTACTCACAACGCCGCCAGACCACGAGCCAGGTCAGCCTGCAGGTCAGCCACGTCTTCCAGCCCCACTGCAACCCGAATCAGGCTGTCGCGAATACCTGCGGCTTCACGCTCCTGAGGTGCCAGACGACCGTGAGAGGTGGTGCTCGGGTGAGTGATCGTGGTTTTGCTATCACCCAGGTTGGCAGTGATCGAAATCAGTCGTGTGGCATCGATGAAGCGCCATGCGCCGTCCTTGCCACCCTTGACCTCGAAGCTCACTACAGCGCCAAAACCCTTTTGCTGACGCTGGGCCAACTCGTGCTGCGGGTGACTCTTCAGTCCGGCGTAATGGACTTTTTCGATGCCGTCCTGCTGCTCGAGCCACTCGGCCAGTGCCTGAGCATTGGCACAGTGAGCGCGCATCCGCAGGTTCAGGGTTTCGAGGCCCTTGAGGAATATCCACGCGTTGAACGGGCTGAGTGTCGGCCCGGCAGTACGCAGGAAACCGACCACTTCTTTCATCTGCTCGCTGCGCCCGGCAACCACGCCGCCCATGCAACGGCCCTGGCCGTCGATGAACTTGGTGGCCGAATGCACAACAATGTCAGCGCCCAGCAACAGCGGCTGCTGCAAGGCCGGCGTACAGAAACAGTTGTCGACGATCAGCATCGCGCCCTTGGCGTGGGCGATCTCGGCCAGCGCCGCGATGTCGACCAGCTCAGCCAGGGGATTGGACGGCGATTCGACGAAGAGCATTTTGGTGTTGGGCCTGATAGCCGCGTCCCAGCCGCTCAGATCGGCGAGAGGAACGTAATCCACCTCGACACCAAAGCGCTTGAAATACTTGTCGAACAGGCTGATAGTCGAGCCGAAAACGCTGCGTGACACCAGCACATGATCACCGGCGCTGCACAGGCTCATCACCACTGCCAGGGTTGCCGCCATGCCGGTCGCCGTAGCGACGGCCTGCTCGGCACCTTCCAGTGCGGCAATGCGCTCTTCGAACGAACGCACCGTCGGGTTGGTGTAACGCGAGTAGACGTTGCCCGGCACTTCACCGGAGAAACGCGCAGCCGCGTCGGCGGCTGTGCGAAATACGTAACTGGAGGTAAAGAACATGGGTTCGCCATGCTCTCCTTCCGGTGTGCGGTGATGCCCGGCACGTACGGCTAGGGTATCGAAACCTACGCCTTCAAGGTCGCTGTCCAGCCGACCTGCATCCCATTCCTGAGTCATGCCGCCCACTCCTTGCCCAATTAGTTGTTGTACAGATCGATGATCGCGCTCACTGCCTGAGTCTTGATCTTGGAGGCGTCATTACGCGCGCTCTCGATCCGGTTCAAATAATGCTCGTCGATATCGCCGGTCACGTACTTGCCGTCGAAAACCGAGCAATCGAAGTTGTCGATCTTGATTTTCTTGCTGCCGCTGACCGCTTCGATCAGGTCATTCAGATCCTGATAGACCAGCCAGTCGGCACCGATGAGGTCGGCCACGTCCTGAGTGGTGCGGTTGTGGGCAATCAGTTCGTGAGCACTCGGCATGTCGATGCCGTAGACGTTGGGGTAGCGCACAGCCGGGGCTGCAGAACAGAAGTAGACATTCTTGGCACCGGCTTCGCGGGCCATCTGGATGATCTGCTTGCAGGTCGTGCCACGTACGATGGAGTCATCCACCAGCATCACGTTCTTGCCGCGGAACTCCAGCTCGATGGCGTTGAGCTTCTGGCGTACGGATTTCTTGCGCGCAGCCTGGCCCGGCATGATGAAGGTCCGACCGATGTAACGGTTCTTGACGAAGCCTTCGCGGAACTTGACGCCCAGATGGTTGGCCAGCTCCAGCGCCGCAGTACGGCTGGTGTCCGGAATCGGGATGACCACGTCGATATCGTGATCAGGGCGCTCGCGCAGGATCTTGTCGGCCAGCTTCTCACCCATGCGCAGGCGCGCCTTGTAGACCGAGATGCCGTCGATGATCGAGTCCGGGCGCGCCAGATAGACGTGTTCGAAGATGCATGGTGCGTATTTGGGGTTGGCCGCGCACTGACGGGTATGCAGCTTGCCGTCTTCAGTGATGTAGACCGCTTCGCCCGGCGCCAGGTCGCGAATCAGGGTAAAGCCCAGCACGTCCAGCGATACGCTTTCCGAGGCGATCATGTACTCGACGCCTTCGTCGGTGTGACGCTGGCCGAACACGATAGGACGAATGGCGTCCGGGTCACGGAAGCCGACGATACCGTAGCCAGTGATCATGGCCACGACCGCGTAACCACCACGGCAGCGATTGTGCACGTCGGTCACTGCCGCGAAGATATCCTCTTCGGTCGGCTGCAACTTGCCACGCACGGCCAGCTCATGGGCGAACACGTTGAGCAGCACTTCCGAATCGGAATTGGTGTTCACATGGCGCAGGTCGGATTCGTAAATTTCCTTGGCCAACTGCTCGACGTTGGTGAGGTTGCCGTTGTGCGCCAGCGTGATGCCGTAAGGCGAGTTGACGTAGAACGGCTGAGCCTCGGCCGACGTCGAGCTGCCCGCGGTGGGGTAACGCACGTGACCGATGCCCATATGCCCGACCAGACGCTGCATATGACGTTGATGAAATACATCGCGCACCAATCCGTTGTCCTTGCGCAGGAATAACCGGCCATCGTGGCTGGTTACGATACCGGCAGCGTCCTGGCCGCGGTGCTGGAGGACGGTAAGCGCGTCATACAGCGCCTGATTGACGTTCGACTTGCCGACGATACCGACGATGCCACACATGCGACACAACCCCTACTTAGTGGAACTGGATTTACCGAGCACATCCTGCGGCATTGTAGACGGCAGGATCTGCTCCTTGAACGGCATGTCAGCGGGTACGCTGATGCCGCTGGCGAGCCACTTGCTGGACATCCCGAGAATCAGGTTTTTCGACCAGTCAGCGACCATGAGAAATTGCGGCACCAGCCTGGACTGCTGCCACCATTGATCCTGTTGCACCGGCCCCAGGCTCAACAGCCCTACCGCCACAACGACAAGCAGGCCTCCGCGCGCTGCGCCGAAGACCATGCCGAGAAAACGATCGGTCCCGGAAAGCCCGGTGACGCGAATCAGCTCGCCTATCAGAAAATTGACCATGGCGCCTACCAGCAGGGTGGCGACAAAAAGAATGGTACAGCTCGCGATCACGCGGGCCGAAGGTGTTTCTATGTAGTTGACCAGATACTGCGACAGCCCTGCGCCAAACATCCAGGCCACAACACCTGCAATGATCCACGTCGTCAACGACAGTGCTTCTTTTACGAAGCCGCGCTTCAGACTGATCAGGGCGGAGATGGCGACAATTCCGAGAATTGCCCAGTCAACCGGAGTAAATGGCACGTTGCAGCCTGCAGACGGATAAGGCGGCGCATTTTAGCAGAGCGCCCGCCTGCCGGTAAGCAGCGATTACCGGCGCGAGGCATTTTCCTTTGTGCCAGGGGCACGAGGTGCCGAACGGTCAGCCACCCTGGGGCTGAAAGCGCACCACAATACCCTTGAGCTTTTGCTGTTTGTCGAGCTGATCGCGCAGGCGATCGGCCTCGGCACGCTCGATGAGCGGGCCGACAAACACCCGGTTCACGCCATCAGCGGTGCGAATGTAGGCGTTGTAGCCCTGGGTGCGCAGCGTCTTTTGCAGATTGTCGGCATTGGCACGATTGGACATGCTCGCCAATTGCACCGACCAACTGATCGACAGGCCGTTGGCGTCGACGCCAGCAGGTGCCGCAGGTTTGGCAGGCGCCGGTGTCGCTGCTGGTGCAGCAGCTGTCGCTGGCGCTGGCGCCGGAGCAGGTGCCGGCTTGGCAGCAGGTTTGGAGGCCGGAGCGGCAGGTGCGGTCTGAGCGGTCGGCGCAGGCGCTATCGGCATGGCAGGCGGCTGGTTGCTGCTCATGTCATCATCACCTGGCACAGGCTCCTGAGGCAGAACCTGAGGCTCCGGAACAGGTACCGGATCGACCCGCACCTGCGCAACTGCAGGCGCCTGAGGCGCGGCTGGGGCCTCGACCTGCACCTGACGTGTTTCATCTTCACGCGTGAAAAGCATGGGCAGGAAAATGACCGCCATGGCGATCAGTACCAATGCTCCAACCATTCGCTGCTTGAATACGTTATCCAGCAAAGCCATTTGCAGCGTCCTCGTCGGTGTACCGGGCCAACCATTCAAGGGCCTCGGCAACACAGTAAAATGAACCGAACAGCAGAATCTCGTCATCGGGCGTGGCATGCGCGCACTGAGCTTCCAGCGCCAACGCGATACTCTGATAGGACGTCACGCGGGCCCCAAGGTTCTGCAAGGCCGCCTGCAACTCTTCTGCCGGCCGGCTGCGCGAGGTCGGAAGCGGCGCAACGGCCCACTCTTCAATGACCGGCGCCAGGTGCGCGACCACACCGTCGAGATCCTTGTCGCTGAGCAGGCCAAACACCGCACGACGCTTGCCGCCAAATGGCTGCCGCGCCAGGCGTTGCCCGAGAAACCGGGCGGCGTGGGGGTTATGGCCTACATCCAGAAGCAGGTTGAGCGACTTGCCGTGCCACTTGACGACCCTGCGATCGAGACGACCGGCGAGCCGGGTTTCGGCAAGCACCTTGCCTGTCGTATCCGGTTGCAATGGATACCCCAGCAGGGCGAAGGCCTGAAGCGCCAGCGCTGCATTCTGCATGGGCAGGTCGAGCAGCGGCAGACCGCGCAGCTCGATCTGTTCGCCGTGAGCGATACCGCGCCAGTCCCAGCTGTCGTCACCTATGGAAAGGTCGAAATCCCGGCCACGCAACAATAACGGACAGTCCAGCTCGCGGGCTTTGGCCAGCAGCGGCTCAGGGGGTGCCGGGTCACCGCACAGCGCAGGACAACCGGCGCGAAAGATCCCGGCTTTCTCGAAAGCGACCGACTCACGGGTGTCACCCAGGTACTCGGCGTGATCGACCCCGATACTGGTGACCAGCGCCAGATCCGCATCCACGAGATTGACCGCGTCCAGACGACCACCCAGACCGACTTCCAGCACCACCGCATCAAGCCGGGCCTGCTCGAACAGCCAGAACGCCGCCAGCGTGCCCATTTCGAAATAAGTCAGGGTGACATCGCCGCGCGCCGCTTCGACCGCAGCGAAGGCATCGCACAGTTCCAGATCGGTTGCCTCGACGCCCTGCACTTTCACCCGCTCGTTATAGCGAAGCAGATGCGGGGAGCTGTAGACACCGACCTTCAAGCCCTGAGCCTGCAACAAGGCGGCGACAAAGGCGCAGGTCGAGCCCTTGCCGTTGGTGCCCGTCACCGTGATCACCTGGCGCGCCGGGCGTGTAAGCCCCAGTTGCAGCGCCACCTGTCGAGACCGGTCCAGGCCCATATCGATGGCCGACGGATGCAGTTGCTCCAGGTAGGCGAGCCAGTCGCTCAGGGACGTAGGGGTCATATCGTCGCAGGTGCCGGCGGGACGACGATTGGCTCGATAACGGGTGCGACAAAGCGAGGGGTTGGCAGGTTCATCATCTGTGCCAGCAGGTTACCCAGACGCGGACGAAGTTCGCTGCGCGAGACGATCATGTCGATAGCGCCGTGATCCAGCAGGAATTCGCTGCGCTGGAAGCCTTCAGGCAGCTTCTCACGAACGGTTTGCTCGATGACCCGCGGACCAGCGAAACCGATCAGTGCTTTTGGCTCGGCGACGATGACGTCGCCCAGCATGGCCAGGCTGGCGGAAACGCCACCGTAGACCGGGTCGGTCAGCACCGAGATGAACGGCAGCCCTTCTTCGCGAAGGCGCGCCAGAACAGCCGAGGTCTTGGCCATCTGCATCAGCGAGATCAGCGCTTCCTGCATGCGCGCACCACCGGAAGCGGCGAAGCAGACGAACGGGCAGCGATTTTCCAGCGCGTAGTTGGCGGCACGTACGAAACGCTCGCCGACAATGGCACCCATCGAACCCCCCATGAACGAGAATTCGAATGCCGAGGCCACCACCGGCATACCCAGCAAAGTGCCACTCATGGAAATCAGCGCATCCTTTTCACCGGTCTGCTTCTGCGCAGCGGTCAGACGATCCTTGTACTTCTTGCCGTCGCGGAATTTCAGACGATCGACCGGCTCAAGGTCGGCACCCAGCTCTTCGCGCCCTTCGACGTCCAGAAAAATGTTCAGGCGTGCACGTGCACCGATACGCATGTGGTGGTTGCACTTGGGGCAGACGTCCAGGGTCTTTTCCAGCTCAGGGCGATACAGCACCGCCTCACAGGACGGGCATTTGTGCCAGAGGCCTTCGGGAACCGAGCTCTTCTTGACCTCGGAACGCATGATCGATGGGATCAGTTTGTCTACCAACCAGTTGCTCATGCTTTATATCTCCAGTACCGGTGTGGCTCGAACGACTGACAAATCAAACACCAGTCGCATGCCCTCAGATAAATTCGTATATGGACGACGATGAAAGGATAACGATCGACTCACGGCCGGACCTGCACACCCCTCACCCCGATTTTTCACAACGACGGCGTTGCACAGTGGCCCCGCCGCTTACTTGATTCGACCCGCGTGCCTCTTGGCGCGGACAGGCTTATGGACGGCGGCCGATCAATAGCCGTCACATCAGGTGCCGTGCACCGCACTCATGAACGCCCGGATCTTCTCCCGATCCTTGATACCCTTGCTCTTTTCAACGCCGCCGCTGACATCCACGGCATAGGGCCGTACCTGAGCGATGGCCTGCGCCACGTTGGCCGACGTCAGCCCGCCCGCCAGAATGACGGGCTTGTCCAGGTCGTCCGGAATCAAGGCCCAATCGAAGGTTTCTCCGGTACCGCCCGGCACACCTTCGACGTAGGTATCGAGCAGCACGCCGCGTGCATTGCGATAGGTCCGGCAGACCCCGGCAATATCATCACCGGCCTTGACCCTCAGCGCCTTGATGTAAGGACGATGATACCCGTCGCATTCCTCAGGTGTTTCATCGCCATGAAACTGCAGCATGTCCAGCGCGACCGCATCCAGCGTCTCGTTGAGCTCGCAGCGACTGGCGTTGACGAACAGGCCCACCGTGGTGATGAACGGCGGCAGCGCGGCAATAATGGCACGCGCCTGCAATACCGTCACCGCGCGCGGGCTTTTCGGGTAGAACACCAGGCCAATAGCGTCGGCACCCGCCTCGGCGGCAGCCAGTGCATCTTCTATGCGGGTAATCCCGCAGATCTTGCTGCGAACGGCTGACATGTCGTGAGTAACCTCCGGTTTTTCGGAAAGTCCCGGATGTTAGCAAATGCTGCCAGGATCGTCAGCCGTCCAATTCCGCAAAGCCCGTAAGAAAATGAGGACCGATATAACGCTCTGGCAACGGGAATTCATCACGGTACTCGACGCCGACCAGGTAAAGCCCATAAGGATGGGCCGTGACACCGCCGGTGCGCCGAATCCGGCTTTCCAGCACCTCGCGCGCCCACTCCACAGGACGCTCGCCGGTACCGATGGTCATCAGCACACCGGCGATATTGCGCACCATATGATGAAGAAAGGCATTGGCGCGCACATCGATCACGATCATCTTGCCGTGGCGGGTCACGCGCAGATGGTGTAACTGCTTGACCGGCGACTTGGCCTGACACTGACCGGCGCGAAACGCGCTGAAATCGTGAGTACCCACCAGATATTCGGCAGCCTGCGCCATGCGCTCGACATCCAGCGGGCGGTGGTTCCAGGTAATTTCCTGGTTCAGGTGGGCCGGGCGGATCTGATCGTTGTAGATCACGTAACGATAACGCCGGGCAATGGCCTTAAAGCGTGCATGAAAGGTGGCCGGCATGACCCTGGCCCAAGTGACGCTGACATCGTGGGGCAGATTGATATTGGCGCCCATGACCCAGGCCTTCAGGGTGCGTTCGGCCTGGGTGTCGAAATGCACCACCTGACCGCAGGCATGCACGCCGGCGTCCGTGCGACCGGCACACATCAGTGAAACCGGTGACGCGGCCACTTTTGACAACGCGTCTTCAAGGGTCTCCTGCACGGTCAGCACGCCGGACGCCTGACGTTGCCAGCCGCAATAGCGCGAGCCCTTGTATTCAACGCCCAGCGCGATTCGGGAAAAGCCCTCGGCCGCCATCTCGGCGGCCGGGTTATCTATATTCGCCAAAGTGGTACAGCCTGTCGGTTCGCGAAAAGTCGGCCATTATACGGCCGCAAAAAAAACACGCTACTCAAGCCGGACATCTGAAATGCAAACGGCCGCATAAGCGGCCGTGTGCAGGTTGCCGGGGTTGAGTCAGGCCAGCCGCGAAAGCATTTCCCGCGCTTCGCTTTTCTGACCGTCATCGCCCTCGGTGACGACCTCATCAAGAATATCCCGAGCGCCGTCCGCATCGCCCATGTCGATGTAGGCACGCGCCAGATCAAGCTTGGTCGCCGCCTCGTCAGTACCGGACATGAAGTCGAAGTCCGGCTCGTCATCCAGCGCTGCCGCATCCTCCGCGGTGAATCTCGGCTCATCGAGCGGCGGATGCTCGAGATTTTGCGAAAGACGCTCAAGCTCGGCATTGACGTCATCGATTTCAGTCGCGAACGCCTGACTTGCCTGATCGGTTTCAATCTCGTCCGCCAGCGACAGGTCGAAATCCTCTGGAAGCTCCAGATCATCACTGACCGGCGGTACAGCAGAGGTTTCACCCAAATCCAGCGGATCCTCGCCAAGCCCAAGCAGGAAGTCATCTTCGCTCTTGAGCGCCGGGTCTTCCTCGGACAAATCGAGGTCGAAGTCGGCGAGGTCCTGCGGCGTTGTCGCTGCACGGGCCTCTTCCTGCTGCTGCATGACCGACTCGAAGCTCAGCTCTTCGTCATCCGCTACCGCCGAAACCTTGGGCTCGTCGAGCATCAGGTCATCGAGGTCGTTCACAGTAGAGACTTCAGGCACAGAAGGTTCTTCGAACTCGTCCAGGCTCAAGTCAAAATCGTTATCGAACGGGTCTGCCTCTTCAACAGGCTCTGCGGCCAGCGGCGCGGTTACTTCCGGCTCAGGTTCAGGTGTAGCAACAATTTCGGGCTCAGGCTCGGCCTCCTGCTCTGCCGCATCATCGGCCAGCAGCTCTTCAAGATATTTGGCATCGAGCTCTGCAACCAGTGCGGCTGTTGTAGCCGCCGCGGCGGCTGCAGCTACCGCTGGAGCAGCCGATGCAGTGGAGGTTTCCGAAGCCAGCGGCGCAGCAACAGGTGCCACCGGCTTCAGGGTCGAGTTAAGTTCTTCCCGCTGCTCGACCTCAGCTTCAAGCTTTCCCGCTGCCACCAGTTTACGTTCGTGGGCGGCATAGGCTTTGTTGTTACCCTGCTCGGCGTAGATTTCCATCAGTTTCAGACGGATATCGTCGCGCTTCGGGTCTTCGTTAACAGCTTCTTCCAGCAACTCTATCGCCTGATTCATACGACCGTAAGCGATATGGATCTCGGCCTGAACCAGCGGATCGGCAGGACGTTCACGACCGCCAGCGCCTGCTGCTGCGGCGCCTCCCATGCGCACATTGGGCGGCGGCACATCAAGCCCGTCGAAGCTGGCAGGCGGTGCATTCATGTCCATGTCCGAGACGAAATCCGACTCCTCGGCCAGCGCACGCGCCATGCGCTTGTGCTTCTCGGCCTCGGCCTTCGCCGCGCGACGACGCGCCAGGAACAACAGCAGCAAGGCCAGAATCAGCAATACCGCACCGCCGATCAGACCAAGCAACACAGGGTTGTTGATGATTTTCTGCAGCGCGTCCTCGTCTTCGTCTGCTGCAGCAACCGGCTCTACCGCCAGCGGCTGCTCTGGCGCCGGCGTTGCAACTTCGGCAGCTCCGGCAGGCAGCGCATCTTCAGGCGCGATCTCGCCGGCCGGTTTGACCGGGGCACCGTTGGCGTCGACCAGCGAGGCAGGCACCGCCGCGTTGGCAGGCGTCGCCGCTTCCGGGGTGGCGGCAGGAGGAGGCACAGCTGCGCCAGCGGCCTGCATCTTGGCCAGTTGACCGTTTTTCAGCTCGACCAGACGCTGCAACTTGTCGAGCTGGCTTTGCAGGTCGTTCATGCGGCTTTTCAGCTCGGCATTGTCGCGACGCGTAGTGTCCAGGGCTTCCTGAGCCACGGCCAGCTTGTTGCCGACATCGCTGTCGCCCGCCGCACCTTTAGCCGCAGGCTTGCCACTTGCCGACACCAGACTGAGGTTATCGGAGGTATCGACTTTGGAGGGCGCCGCGCCCGCACGGTCACGACGGGTAGCATCGACCTGACGTGTACCGGCCGGCAGACGGCGACCTTCACGCCAGGCGCTGTATTGCCGGGAAACTTCTGCCACTGCCTGTGATTGCGGCAGCGCGGTGGTCTGTTGCGGTGTTGGAAGGCGCAGCACCTGCCCTTTCTTCAGGCGGTTGATGTTGCCACCAATGAACGCATCCGGATTCAACGCCTGAATCGCCAGCATGGTTTGCTGGACAGTCCCGCCAGTGCGCACCTTCGCAGCGATTTCCCACAGGGTGTCGTTATTGGCGGTGACGTACTGCGACTGCTTGTCCGCGGCTGGCGGCGGCACTGCGGCTGGGTTGGCAGACGGTGCCGGTGCTGGTGCCTCGGCTGCCGGCGCTTCAGCCGACGGGGCTACCGTTGCCAGTTGCGCAGGCGCCGCGGGCGCTGCAGCGGGGGCCGGGGCAGCAGCCGCAGCGGCAGCCTCGGGAGAGAATTTCGGCGGATCGAGCAGAAGGCTGTATTCACGCAGCAACCGGCCATTGGGCCAGAGCACCTGAACCAGGAACTTCACATAAGGCTCGCGCACCGGCTTGCTGGATGTAATGCGCAGGACACTTTTACCGCTGGCATTGATAACCGGGGTAAAGGTGAGATCGTTGAGAAATGCCTGACGGGTCACGCCCGCCTGCGCGAAGTCGGCCGTGGTGGCCAGGCTGGGCACAACTTGCGTTGCGTTGAGTCCCTGAGCCTCGGTCAACTCGATTTCCGCTACCAATGGCTGATTCAGGGTCGACTTGACCGACAATTCCCCGAGCCCCAGCGCCTGCGCCATACCCGATGACAGCGCTGATGCCGCAGCGATTGCTAATACCAGTTTACGAACCTGAACCATAGCCCATCCCTTGTTTAAAGATTCCCCAAGATCCGGGGAGGTAGTCCTGCATTTGGGTGTAAGGCGTATCGCCGCTAAAACAATTATTCAAATTGTTGCCAAGTATCTTTTACACATAGTCTTTTATCAACAATTCGCCAACCTGCACAGCGTTGAGCGCCGCGCCTTTGCGCACATTATCTGAGGTCAGCCACAGATTGAGCTGCTCGGAATCGTCGGTTCCCGCCCTGACGCGTCCCACATAAACCACGTCCTGACCCACCGCATCGCCCACCGGTGTAGGGTAATCACCCGCATCGACCAGCTCGATCCCCTCTGCAGACTCGAGTGCAGCATTGACCGCTGCCACGTCGACCGCCCCGGCCGTGCGCAGCGCGACAGTGAAGCTGTCACCAAAGAACACCGGTACCTGAATGCAAGTCGCAGACACTTTGAGCGATGGCAGCGCAAGCAGTTCGCGCAATTCTTCGACCAGACGCCTTTCCAGCGGCAGGTGCCCCGACGCGTCTGGTGTACCCACTTGCGCCAGCAGGTTGAACGCCATCTGGCGATCAAAAAAACGTGCTTCCAGCGGGCGGACATTCAACAGTTCGGTGGTCTGACGTGCCAGCTCGCTGACGCCTTCACGCCCCAGTGCCGATACCGCCAGACACGCCGTTACCATCACCGACTGAATATCGATCAGGCCGCGCAACGGCGCCAGAGCCAGGGCAACCGCAGTGGCAGAAGCGCTGGGGCTGGCAACCAGACAAGGCGCGATACCACGGCTGTGCAAAAGCGTAGCATTTATTTCCGGCACCACATTCGGCGCCTGGGCTGACGTAAATGCGCCCGACAAGTCGATGACCGTGCAACCCGCTGCTACCGCTTTTTCGGCGTGACTGCGACTGACCGCAGGCCCCGCAGCGAAAAACGCCATGCGCACCGTGCTGAAATCGAACTCGTCGACTTCGCGTACGCGCACATTCTTGCCTCGAAACGGCACCGAGTGGCCTGCGGACTCGATGCTGGCCAGCAGGTACAGATTGCCCACCGGAAAATTGCGCTCCTCCAGAACCTGCACAACGGTTTCGCCGACAGTACCGGTTGCGCCGACTACGGCGATATCAAAGGACTGGCTCATGCAAAAACCTCAGGAAAATCAGGGAGCGGCACTTTAACCGCCGCACTGCCTACAGGCAATTCAAGCCGGCAATCAGGTGTGCATTTCAAGGCTCGAGCCCTATCGGGAAGAACACGCCATGGCTCCAGACGCCCAGCCAGCGCTGTCCGTCTATGTCGCGGGAGACGGCCAGCTCGACCAACTGATAGAAAACATTGCGGTGAATCAGCGCCTCAAGATTGGTTCGCACGTGAATGTACGGCGCCGGTTCCTGGGTGTCAGGGTCGGTTACAACCCGCAAAAGGTGTTCCGGTCCCGCTTCGCTTTGATCCTCTACATTGGTCAGAAAGCGCAATACCTGACCCTCGCCCTCCCCCAGCACCTCGAGGCTGACAGCGACAAAAGGCGCGTCATCAACTGTGATGCCGACCTTCTCGACGGGCGTGATCAGGAAATAGTCATCGCCATCGCGGCGCATGATGGTAGAGAACAGCCGGACCATCGGTTTGCGGCCGATCGGCGTGCCCAGGTAATACCAGGTACCGTCGCGAGCGATACGCATGTCGATATCGCCGCAGAAGTCCGGATTCCACAAATGAACAGGCGGTAGCCCTTTGGTTTTGGGGATCTGCGCGAACAGATCACCCGCCTTGTTTGAATCGGTCACTCAACTCTCCTGACACGGCTTCTAGCGTTCGACACCCAATAAGGTACGAGCGTAGTCCTCAAGAGGCGGACCCAGCAAATCCTCGGGGCTTTTGTCGTAAAGCGTCAGCAATCCGCCACGGCTGCGAATGCGTGCGCTGTCGATGAGGTAGCGGGTGCCGGTCTCGATCAGCATCAGCTGAATGACGCCGCTGTCGACGCCCAGACGATCCACCGCTTCCTGATCGGCCCATTGATCGCCATTGCCGATGCGGTCGTCAGCCTTGGCGAAACGCGCATAGAGCAAATAATGTGCGCCCGCAGCACGCGCCTCGACCATGGCTTCATCCAGCCCCAATGGGCCTCGGGCACGACGGACCATCGGGAAGTACTCGATAAAGCCCTTGAAAGCTTCTTCAGCCACCACGTTGGGCCGCGGATAGGCGTTGCCTGGCGGCACAAAGGCGCCCTGAGCGATGTAAATGAACGAGTCAGGCTGCACGCGCCAGTTGGCAGTACGCCGGGTTTCGCTATGGTCGAGCAGACCTGCGTCGCTGAATTGCTCGCGAACACCCTCGCCCATGTCACTGACTTTCATGCAGCCACTCAACGCCAGAAGCGCGAGCAGCATAACCAGGCTACGCATTATCCCCTCCCAAATACCGGTGACGGAAAACCGGCGAATGGTCGTCGGATGCAGCTTCCGCGCCATCTCTGACGCAGCCGGCGCCAAAGCCTTGAAGCTGATGCTCAAGGCCAGGCCGGCGCGTTATTCGGCGGCAGGATCTGGCGTGGGTTCGGCGTTGACTTCGCCGTCGCGCTTGCGCTTGTTGCCCATGCGTACGCCGATGTCCATGAGGAAGTGGAAGAAGCCCTCCTGGTCTTCCAGCACGTTGCTCCAGAATGGCGAGTGATACAGCGCAACGGCGCCATGCACCAGCGCCCAGGCAGCGCAGTAATGGTAGTAAGGCGGGACATCTTCAAGCTTGCCTTCGCTGATGCGGCCTTTGATCAGCAGCGTCAGGTGTTCGAAGTTGGAAGCGCGAATCTTGTGCAGTTCTTCGACCAGCTCAGGCACCTGATTGCCCTTGACCACCTTCTCTTCCAGGCGGTCGAACAGGCGATAGCGCTGCGGGTCACGCATGCGGAATTCGAAGTAGGCGCGCGAGAGCGATTCCTTGTCCTTGTCGACATCGGCCGAATGCAGCAGCTCGTTCAGATCCCGCTCGTAGTCGAGCATAAGGCGCAGGTAGATTTCCGCCTTGGACTTGAAGTGCTTGTAGATGGTGCCTTTGCCAATGCCGACGGCGTCCGCGATCATCTCGACAGTGACGCTGTCTTCGCCTTGCTCGAGAAACAGCTTTAGCGCGGTGTCGAGAATTTCCTGCTCACGGCGGCGAAATTCACGGACCTTACGAGGTTCTTTCTGCATAGAGAGGTCTGTCAGGATCGAAATCGAAGCCGGGTATTATGCCCAATCGGCGCTAAATTGCACGGTTCATCCATATTTGTCGACCTGCACGAATGATTCGGGCGGGAAATCCGCATCGGTCAGCCCGGGCGCCCGATACCGTTCCACTGCGGTGGCAACCTAGTGCGCTGGCAACGCTGGAGAGGCAACGACAAACTCCAGATAACCCGTGATCACCACATACAACGTGAAGTAGGCAAAGATCAGCGCCGAGGCAATGTACGACCAGCGCAACATTCGTTCGCCCATGAAACGCCCACCCTGATGAGCCAGCGCGCACAGCGAGATCGACCAGACCACGCCCGCAGCGACAAACCCGGCGAGAAAGGTCGAAGCGCTGACAAGATCAGAGCCTTGCCGGGCAATCAGCGCTCCGCCGACTGCGGCAAACCAGAGGATGGCGCTGGGTGAGGACATCGCCAGAAAGATCCCGCGCAGGAACAGCGCCAGGCTGGATTTTTCCGATTCAACCGCCTGACTGTCGAGACCGTTGCTGACGGTGGTAGCACTCATGATCATTCTGAAGCAGAACCAGGCCAGCACCGCCGTGCCGCCAATCCAGAGCACGTAGCGCACGGCTTCATATTGCAGCAGCACGGCCATGCCGAGCATCGCCAGGATTGCGTAGGCCAGATCACCGACGCAGGTTCCCAGCCCGAGCCACAGCCCTCTGGAAAAACCGCGCTGCATGGACAGCGTGATCATGGCGATGTTTGCCAGACCAATGTCCAGGCACAAGGACAGACTCAGCAGAAAACCGTTGGAAAACTCCACCCCACCACTCCACTACTGCAGCGCACCCGCATTTCGCCCGATACAAAGTGTTCATCGAGCACTCAAGGAGCGCTTTAGTATTCCAAAACTGTTTAAAAAACGATCAAAAGGCACTGGACGCTGCGCCGTCCTGAACAATACTTAAGCTGCTGCCGCGTCATCATTCCCCAAATGACTCGGCAGTAGAGGCGCCAAAGGACTAGCGCGCCTTTGTTTTACTCCTAATGGTCTTAACCCGGCTTCACCCCCCAGAATCCGGGTTTTTTTTGCCTGCGATTTGTCTGCCCGTGAACGTGTGCATCCGTCAGCGCTGAACGTGCGCCAGCGGAAACAGGCGAGCGAAATTGGCCGTGGTCTGCTCGGCAAAGCGCTCGTAGGACTCGCCTCGCAGCATTGCCAGAAACTCGGCCACCTCACGTACGTACTGGGGCAGATTCGGCTTGCCCCGATACGGGATGGGCGCGAGGTACGGGGAGTCGGTCTCGACCAGCAGACGATCGGCGGGCACCTGCCTTGCAACGTCGCGCAGGGCATCGGCGTTGCGAAAGGTCACGATACCGGACAGCGAAATGTAGTAACCCAGGTCAAGCGCGGCCTTGGCCATCTCCCAGTCTTCGGTGAAACAGTGCAGGACACCGGCGTGGGGCAAGGCCGCTTCATGCAGCAGGCTGAGGGTATCGGCACGTGCGCCCCGAGTGTGGATGACCACTGGTTTTTCAGTGATTCTGGCCGCCTCGAGGTGAACCCGGAAAGACGCCTGTTGCAGCTCGGCCGCTTCAGGTTCGTAGTGATAGTCCAGACCGGTCTCACCAATCGCTACCACCCGCGGGTGATCCAGCTCCTTGAGCAACCAGTCCAGGGGCGGCATTTCGCCGGGCTTCATGTCCAGCGGATGAATGCCCACCGAGCAATCGACATCCGCATAGCGTTCGGCGAGTGCCTTGACCGCACCCGCATTGTCGGCGCTGACACCGATGCAGAGAAAATGCCCGACCCCTCTGCCGCGGGCGGCGTCGAGTGCGGCATCCAGAGAGCCGTCGTGCTGGGCAAGGTCAAGGCGATCGAGGTGACAATGGGAATCTACAAGCATGGGTTAAAACACAACTACATCGTATGGGTTGGACGATCGGACTTGAGAGCGCCGACCAGGTGAGTTTCGATCAGATTGCGGGCGGTGTTGTCGCCGTCATTGAACTGCACGCCAACGCCGGCAGTGCGATTGCCCTGCGCGCCTTTCGGCGTGATCCAGGCAACACGACCGGCCACCGGAACCTTCTCCGGTTCGTCCATCAGATTGAGAAGCATGAACACTTCATCGCCCAGTTTGTAGCTTTTGCTGGTCGGAATGAACAGCCCGCCGTTTCTGATGAACGGCATATAAGCAGCGTAAAGAACGGACTTGTCCTTGATGGTCAGGGACAGAATGCCATTACGTGGACCTGTGCTCGGCGGCAGATTCATGACAACACCTCAACGGTTCCGGATAACGCAGAGTCTACGCCTGTCCCGGCAGGCCTGCCCACTGCACCAACAACGCTTCAAGCAGCAAAACCCGATTGAGGTTGGCCTTGGACATGACTTTCTGGCGCTGCGCCAGAATCCAATCCTGAATATCCAGCACTTTGGCGCGAGAAGACTTCTGCGCCAGGTATTGAATCACCTTGCGCATGTCACCCAGGCCAAGGCCCTCCTCGTCCTGCGTCATCTGATAGCGCAGGATCAAGTGCGACCAGTCACAGAACCAGTCGAACAGCAGTAACAGCGGAATATCCTTCCAGCCCTCGGCCAGCTGGGTAGCCGACTGTTGTTGCTTGAGCAGCTTCTTGACGCCGTCGACCACCAGCGCGCGCTGTTCGCGAACACCCTGCGTGTGCAGCGCCACCGCAGCCAGCGGCGACCCGGCGGCCAGCGTCAGCAACTCGAAGCGCTCGTCCTGCGTGCAATCGGGCAATGCGCCGCTCAGCCAGTCGAGACTCATCTGCTCGCCGGGCAACGGGCAGGCCTGCTGCACACAGCGGCTCTTGACCGTTGGCAGCAAGCGGCTCGGTTGATGGCTGACCAACAACAGAACGGTATTGCCTGAAGGCTCTTCCAGACTTTTCAGCAAGGCATTGGCCGCGTTGGCATTCATCGCTTCCACCGGCTCGACGAGCACCACCTTGCGCCCGCCCATCTGGGCGGTCTGCACTACGAAACTGACCAGATCACGCACCTGATCGACCTTGATCGGCTTGTCCGCCTCTTCCGGCTCGAGCACGTAATGGTCGGGATGGCTGCCAGCCGCCAACAGCAGACAGGACTTGCAGTGCCCGCAGGCATCAAGCCCGTCAGGCGTCTTGCACAACAAGCTGGCCATCAGCCGTTCAGCCAGGGCGCGCTTACCGATACCCGCAGGCCCGTGCAGCAGATAGGCGTGAGCGTGCTGGGCGCGACCGGCCATCTGCTGCCAGAGCGAAGCCTGCCAGGGATAGGCTTCAGCCACGTTGCAGCTCCAGCAACTGAGGCAGCAAGGTGTCGAGGGAAGCCTGCACATCGGCCAGGGTCTGTCCGGCGTCTACCAGGCGATAGCGCGCAGGTTCAGCCTCGGCGCGCTCCAGATAGGTGCTACGCACGGCGTCGAAGAAAGCCCGGCCTTCCTGCTCGAACCGATCCAGCCGACCGCGTGCAGCGGCGCGTGACAGGCCGATCTCTACCGGCAGGTCGAACACCAGCGTCAGGTCAGGGCGCAGGTCGCCTTGAACGAACTGTTCCAGCGCTGCGATACGCTCATGGGACAGGCCGCGACCGCCGCCCTGATAGGCGTAGGTGGCATCGGTAAACCGATCACAGAGCACCACCTCGCCACGCGCCAGCGCGGGACGAATGACTTCGGTCAAATGCTGGGCACGCGCGGCAAACACCAGCAGCAGTTCGGTGTCGGCGCTCATGGCCTCGTCGCTGGGCGCCAGCAACAACTCGCGAATACGCTCGGCCAGCGGAGTGCCACCTGGCTCGCGAGTCAGCAGTACCTGAACCCCCTGCGCACGCAATTGTGCCGCCAGGTAGTCGCGGTTGGTACTTTTACCTGCACCTTCCGGGCCTTCAAGGGTGATAAACAAGCCAGTCACAGGTCATCCTTAATCGTCATCATTGCGCATTCGGCTCGGACTGCGGGGCATCCGGAACATCCGCAGGCACGGCTTCCGAAGAGGGCGAGTCAGTTGCCGGTGCCGGTGCCGGTGTGGCAGGTGCCGGGCTGGAGCGATAATCCGTGCGGCGCTTGAGCTGATAGTCACGCACGGCAGCGTTATGGGCATCCAGATCGTCCGAGAACACATGGCTACCGTCACCCTTGGCCACGAAATACAGGCTGCTGCCGTCTACTGGATTGAGCGCAGCGTGAATCGCTTCGCGCCCCACCAGCGAAATGGGCGTCGGCGGCAGGCCGGCGATCACGTAGGTGTTATAGGGCGTCGCTTCCTTGAGGTTGGCGCGGGTCAGCTTGCCGTTGTAGCGCTCGCCCATGCCGTAGATCACGGTCGGATCGGTCTGCAACTGCATGCCCAGCTTCAGGCGACGCACGAACACGCCGGCTATCTGGCCGCGCTCCTGAGGCACACCGGTCTCCTTCTCGACCAAAGACGCCATGATCAGCGCCTGGTAAGGATTTGAGTAGGGAGCCTCTGACGAACGCGCATTCCATTCCTCGTCGAGTACTTCTTCCAGGCGGCTGTAGGCCTGCTTGAGCAATTCGACGTCGGTCATGCCGCGCACGTAGCGGTAAGTGTCCGGAAAGAAACGGCCTTCAGGAAAAACGTCGGGGTGGCCAATTTTCGCCATCAGCTCGCTGTCGGACAGACCTGCCAGCGTTTGATCGAGCTTGGGCTGTTTGGCAAGCGCGGCACGCACCTGGCGGAAATTCCAGCCTTCGACCAGCGTCAGGCTGTATTGCACGACTTCCTTGCGCTTCCAGACGTCGAACAGGCCCTTGACGTTCATGCCCGGCACCATGCGGTATTCACCGCTGTGCAGCGCCTGTCCGGACAGGTTGAAACGCCAGTAAAGACGCAGCCAGAAAGCGTCCTTGATCACGCCATCGGCCTGCAATCGATTGAGTACGCCGGTCGGCGTCGAACCGGCCGGAACGTCCAGCAGTTGCTCCTGAGCCACCTCAAGCGGTTGGTTCAGCGCCTGATACTGCTGCCAGAACGCAAAGCCGAGCAGCAAACCTGCCAGGACAACCGCTGTTTCCAGCAACACCAATATTTTTCGGATCAAAATCAGATATCCAGAAGGCTGCGGGCAATACCTTGCAGTTTACGGGTCAGCGGCCCGACCGGCCAGTTCAACGCTGCAAAGCTGCGAACCGGCCAGACGCCGTAAACGCTATTGCATAGAAACACTTCGTCTGCCGATTCCAGGTCAGACATGTGCAGGTCACGGATATCGACAGCCAACCCCAGCTTTGGTGCTTGGTCCAGCAGCTCGGCACGCATCACACCTGCGACCCCGCAGCGGCTGAGATCAGCAGTCAGCAAACGGCCCTGACTGACCAGAAACAGGTTGCTGTAGACACCCTCTATCAGTCGCCCGGACATATCACGCATCAAACCCTCGGCGTGCTCGCTGTCACTCCACTCGGAGCGGGCCAGTACCTGCTCCAGACGATTGAGGTGTTTGAGTCCAGCCAGAAGCGGCTGTTCCGCCAGTCGCGTCTGGCAGGCAAACAGGCGCACGCCCTGCTCCGCATGCGCACCGGGATAGGCTGGTGCAGGGCCGCCCTGCAGGATTCGACGCGATTGGGCATTGGGGGCCGGGGCGTAGCCGCGCTGGCTGTCGCCACGGGTAAGGATGAGCTTCATGACCCCATCACCAAGCTCTGCAGCGAAGCGGGTTATTTCTGCACGGATCAGCGCGTGATCGGTTGCGATCGACAAGCGTGCGCAGCCGCTTTCGAGACGCTGCAGATGGCGCTCCAGGAGCAAAGGCTGCCCGGCCTTGACGACGATGGTTTCAAACAGTCCATCGCCGTAAGCCAGCCCTCGATCCTTGAGGGACAAGGCGTCTGCGGGGCAGCCATCGACCCAGTCGGGCATTACTCGGCGAACCGACGGAATACCAGCGAGCCGTTGGTGCCACCGAAGCCGAAGGAGTTCGACAGAACGACGTCGATCGGCATGCGGCGCGCTTCGTGAGGCACGAAGTCCAGATCGCAGCCTTCACTTGGCTCATCCAGGTTGATGGTCGGCGGAGCCACCTGATCAACCATTGCCAGGACGCTGAAGATCGCTTCGACAGCACCAGCGGCGCCCAGCAGGTGGCCGGTCATCGACTTGGTCGAACTGACTGCCAGCTTGTAGGCGTGATCACCGAATACCGACTTGATCGCGGAAGCCTCGGCCAGATCGCCTGCAGTCGTCGACGTACCGTGTGCGTTGATGTACTGCACCTGATCGGGATTGACCTTGGCATCACGCAACGCATTGACGATGCAGCGTGCAGCACCGGCGCCGTCATCAGGAGGCGAAGTCATGTGATAAGCATCGCCGCTCATGCCGAACCCGACCAGCTCTGCATAAATGGTGGCACCACGCGCCTTTGCGTGCTCGAGCTCTTCGAGCACCATGGCACCGGCACCGTCGGACAGGACGAAGCCATCACGGCCCTTGTCCCAGGGGCGACTGGCGCGGGTCGGGTCATCGTTGCGGGTCGACAGTGCACGCGCTGCACCGAAGCCACCCAGACCGAGCCCACAGGCGGCCATTTCAGCGCCGCCGGCGATCATCACGTCCGCTTCGTCATAGGCGATGTTGCGAGCCGCCATGCCGATGCAGTGGGTTGCAGTCGTGCAAGCCGTCGCGATGGAGTAATTGGGTCCCTGTGCGCCCAGATGGATCGACAGGAAACCGGAAATCATATTGATGATCGAGCCAGGAACGAAGAACGGTGAAATCCGCCCCGGACCCTGCTCGTGCAGCAGACGACTGCTGTTTTCGATATTGGTCAGACCACCGATGCCCGAACCCATGGCAACGCCGATGCGCTCACGGTTTGCATCAGTGACTTCAAGGCCTGCATTACGCACAGCCTGAAAGCTGGCCGCGAGGCCATACTGAATAAAGAGATCGAGGCGACGCGCTTCTTTGGGCGCGAGGTATTCTTCGACGTTGAAACCCTTGACCGAGCCGCCGAAGCGGGTGGTGAAGGCTGACAAGTCCGTGTGCTCGATAAGGCCAATGCCACTGCGGCCCGCCAGAATGCCTTGCCAACTGCTGGGCACGTCATTGCCCAGTGGCGAAAGCATGCCCATCCCGGTGACCACGACGCGTCTACGCGACACAGGACTCTCCTTCTCTCTTGTTTACGGAACAATCACAGCGTTTTTTAAAGAAAAAACCGCACGCCGGTTAAAGCAGTGCGGTTTTCCCGTGACAGCAGTCAGCGATTACAAATCTTAAGCCTGATGGCTAGTGACGTAGTCGATTGCTGCTTGAACGGTAGTGATCTTTTCCGCTTCTTCGTCCGGGATTTCGGTCTCGAATTCCTCTTCCAGAGCCATTACCAGCTCGACGGTGTCCAGGGAGTCAGCGCCCAGGTCCTCAACGAAAGAAGCAGTGTTGACAACCTCTTCTTGTTTGACGCCAAGTTGCTCTGCAACGATTTTCTTGACGCGCTCTTCGATGGTGCTCATACCTAGTTTTAACTCCTAGTGGAAATGTTCAGGCATCTGGCCAGTGGGTAAGTGTATAGAAGAGGTTTTGCGAATTTCAAGCTTAACGCTCTCCCCTTATGCCCAACCGTACCTTTGCCCATTCATAGATTGCAGCTTTATAACGGATTTTAGACAGCTCGTATGACATTTTTTTGAAACAGGTCGTCACATTAGCTCATGTACATGCCGCCGTTAACAGGGATTGTGGCCCCGGTAACGTAGCCTGCGCCTTCGGACGCAAGAAAAGCGACTACGTGCGCAATCTCTTCGGCTTGTCCCAAACGGCCCAGGGGTATCTGGGTAATCAGTGACTCACGCTGAGCCTCAGGCAGCTCACGCGTCATGTCGGTATCGATAAAACCCGGTGCCACCGAATTCACGGTGACCGCCCGCGAGCCCACTTCACGGGCCAGAGCCCGACTGAAGCCTTCCAGACCGGCCTTCGCGGAAGCATAGTTTACTTGACCGGCGTTGCCCATGGCACCCACAACCGAACCAATGCTGATAATACGCCCCCAACGCGCTTTGGTCATGCCACGCAGAACGCCCTTGGAAAGACGGAAAAGGCTGTTCAGATTGGTGTTGACGACGTCATACCATTCGTCATCTTTCATGCGCATCATCAGGTTATCACGGGTGATACCGGCGTTATTGACCAGAATCAACGGTGCGCCGACGCGCTCCTGAATGGTGGACAGAACCGAATTCACAGACTCGGCATCGCAGACATCCAGCATCAGGCCAAAGCCTTCGATGCCGTTTTCCTTGAACGTCGCGCTGATGCGCTCGGCACCGGACTCTGACGTCGCGGTACCCACGACAACAGCACCGTTGCGTCCCAATTCCAGAGCAATGGCTTGACCAATGCCGCGACTTGCACCGGTTACCAGTGCCACTTTACCTTGAAGGCTCATGCAGGCTTCTCCTAATCAGGCCAGTGCCGCGCGCGCGGCGGCAAAGGCGTCCGGGGTATCAAGGTTGTAGGTCATCACGCCGTCGGCGCAACGCTTGTTCAGACCGGCCAGCACTTTGCCCGGACCGCACTCCACAAGCTGGGTCGCACCGCGACTGGCCAGGCATTGAATGGATTCGACCCAGCGTACCGGCTTGTACAACTGCTCCAGCAAATCACGCTTGAGCGTCGCCAGATCACTGACGGCACTGGCGCTGACGTTCTGTACCAGCGCAATTTCCGGCGCTTGCCATTCGATGGCTTCAACGGCCTCGGCGAAACGCTCGGCGGCCGGGCGCATCAGTTCGCAGTGCGATGGCACGCTGACCGGCAATGGCAAAGCGCGCTTGGCGCCACGGGCCTTGCACAGCTCCATGGCACGCTTGACAGCCTCGGCGGAACCGGCAATCACCACCTGGCCCGGCGAGTTGAAATTCACAGCACTGACGACCTCACCCTGTGCCGCTTCGGCGCAGGCTGCAATAACGTCGGCATCATCGAGCCCGAGAATGGCGGCCATGCCACCCTGACCCGCTGGTACCGCTTCCTGCATCAACTGGCCGCGACGCTCGACAAGCTTTACGGCGTCGGCCAGGCTCAGGCTTTGCGCGGCTACCAGTGCGCTGTATTCACCCAGACTGTGACCGGCGACGAATGCAGGAACCGCACCGCCCTCGGCCAGCCACACATGCCACAAGGCAACCGAAGCGGTCAAAATGGCCGGTTGGGTCTTGTCGGTCTGATTGAGCAGCTCGGCAGGACCGTTCTGAGTCAATGCCCACAGGTCATAGCCGAGGGCTTCGGAAGCCTGCTCGAAAGTGTCGAGGATCAGCGGATGTTGCGCGCCTTGTTCGGCGAGCATACCGAGCGATTGCGATCCTTGACCCGGAAAGACGAATGCGAGGGATGCAGACATTTGACAAGCCTCTGAATTATTGTCGCCAAAATGGGCGTCCGGACAGGCCGAACGCGGGAATTCTAATGTATATGACTGATCGGTTGGATGACTGACCAGTCTGATGCGTCACATTTTCAGCTTCGGTCGTCCTGGAACATCGTTTCAAGCCGCCCCTTCAAACGCTGTGGCAGGTTTTCACGGGACTCGACGAGCGCTCGCTGAATCGCACTCTGAAAGCCTGAAACACTTGCAGAGCCATGGCTTTTCACCACGACCCCCTGCAACCCGAGCAGGCTCGCGCCATTATGACGGGCGGGCGCCAGGTCGGTCTGCAAGCGCTTCAGCAAGGGCAACGCCAGCGCGCCGACCGCCCTGCTGAGCAGATTGCGCTGGAACAGCGTCTCGATCCTGGCCGCAATCATGGTCGCCAGCCCCTCACTCGACTTGAGCAATACGTTGCCGACGAAACCATCACACACCACTACGTCAGCTTCCCCCCTGTACAACCCGTCACCTTCGACATAGCCAATGTAGTTAAGCCCCGAGGCAGACTGCAAAAGACCGGCAGCACGCTTGACCTGCTGATTGCCCTTGATGTCCTCAGTGCCCACATTGAGCAAGGCCACTCTGGGCGTTGCGACACCGAGGATCTCGGCAAGCACCGAGCCCATTACTGCAAACTGATAAAGCGCCTCGGCACTGCAATCAACGTTCGCCCCGAGGTCCAGCAACTGGCAATGACCTGAGCGAGTGGGAATGGCTGCGATCATTGCCGGGCGATCAATCCCTGGCAAGGTCTTGAGCACAAACCGGGAAAGCGCCATCAGCGCACCGGTATTGCCGGCACTGACACATGCCTGGGCCTGACCGCTGGCCACCAGCTCGAGAGCTACGCGCATGGAGGAGTCAGGCTTGCCACGCAACGCCTGAGACGGACGCTCGTCCATCGCAATCGCTTCACTGGCATGAATGACACGCAGGCGCGAACGGTCCACAGCTTCATGAGCAGAGACGAGTTCTTCAATAAGGGAGGCTTGACCGACAAGGGCCAGGTGAAGCGAGGGAGTAGCTGTCAGGCACGCGAGGCTTGCCTGAACAATGTTGCGGGGACCGAAGTCCCCGCCCATTGCGTCGATCGCGATGATCGGAGCGGACAAGAAATTACTCGTCAGCGCCCTTGTCGATCACTTTACGACCACGGTATACGCCTTCTGGCGATACGTGGTGACGCAGGTGAATTTCACCAGTGGTCTTTTCTACCGACAGAGTGCTTGCCTCAAGAGCGTCGTGCGAACGACGCATGTCACGGGCAGAGCGGGATTTTTTGTTCTGCTGAACAGCCATAATTGATTAACTCCTAAACGTTTGGGTCACGCTTTAACTGCGCCAATACACTGAACGGGTTGGACCGCGTTACCTCGTCCACGCTCGGTTCGGGCTCATCGAGACCCGCCGGTTGCTGGCATTCTTCAGGATGATGAGCAGGCACAATGGGCAAGGCGAGCAAAAGCTCCTCCTCGATCAATGCCAGCAGATCCAAAGGATCTTCGCCCAGTTCCAGCACGTCATAACCTTTCGGTAACGACTGGGTATTCGCACCCTCCTTCACCACAACGTAACTGCATTCGCTGTGGATCGGCAGGGTCACCAGCTCAAGACAACGCTGGCAAACCATCTTGACCGGGACGTCTATCGAACTGTGGATAACCACAGAACGGCGTTCGTCACGCTCAAAAACGAATTTCGCCTGCACCGTACCGACAGTGTCGGCAAGCGGGTCGCAGAGTCTCTTCAGATCGCCCAGCAGCACTTCACCCTGAAGGGTAGTGCCGCGATCGGACAATTTGCGCGGGTCAACGTGAGATGGAATCGGGTCATTCAACATAGGCGCAGCATTCTAGGGATGCCCCCCGGGCATGTCAAAGGAAATTCAGGCCTGTTCGTCACTCCGGCCACTCTTTAGAATCAACGCTCAGCCTACGGAGAACCGCATGCCATCCCTGCTCCTCGCTTCCAGCTCCTCATACCGCCGCGACCTGCTCGCCCGCCTGCGCCTGCCATTCACTTGCAGGTCTCCGGATATCGATGAAAGCCGGCGACCGAACGAGGCCGCATTCGACCTCGTACAGCGCCTTGCCCGAGAGAAAGCCCAAGCGCTCGCCGCCGAGTATCCACACCACCTGATCATCGGCTCCGACCAGGTCGCCGTCCTTGACGAACAGGTCTTGGGCAAGCCACACAGCTTCGAGCGCGCACGGGAACAGCTGACGACAGCGAGCGGCAAAAGCGTGACCTTCCTGACCGGCCTGGCCCTGCTCAATAGCTCGACCGGCGAGTGCCAGGTCGACTGCGTGCCTTTTACAGTGCACATGCGCGAACTCGACCGGGCCAACATCGAACGCTACCTGCATGCCGAACAGCCCTATGACTGCGCTGGCAGCTTCAAGGCAGAAGGCCTTGGCGTCAGCCTGTTTCGCAGCACCGAAGGCAGTGACGCGACCAGCCTGATCGGCCTGCCGCTGATACGCCTGGTGGACATGCTTATAAAGGAAGGCGTCAGCGTACCCTGACCCTTACATATAAAGAACCCGGCCATTGGCCGGGTTCTTTATGTCTACATCAAGCCATCAACGCAGGCTTGGGCCGTTGAAACCGACCAGCATGGCAATTCGCTCGGCGATACTGGTGCCCAGCTTTTTCGAAAAGCGATCGAAAGGCGACTCTTCGACGGTGTACTCGACGATGTCCTTTTCCTTGATCACGTCACGCGCAACATAACTTGCACTGCCCAGACCATCCACCAGACCCAGCGCAACAGCCTGCTCGCCGGTCCAGATCAGCCCGGAGAACAGCTCTGGGTGCTCTTTGTCCTTCAATCGATCGCCGCGACCTTGTTTGACACTGGCGATGAACTGACGATGAGTCGTGTCCAGCACGCCCTGCCAGAACTGCGTTTCATCAGCCTTCTGCGGCTGGAACGGGTCAAGGAAGGCCTTGTGCTCGCCGGAGGTATAGGTACGACGATCAACACCGAGCTTGCCCATGGCACCGACAAAACCGAAACCTGCTGCCGTGACACCGATCGACCCCACCAGACTGGCTTTGTCGGCATAGATCTGGTCAGCGGCGCTGGCGATGTAATAAGCACCCGAAGCACCGAGATCGGTAATGACCGCATACACCTTGATGTCCGGCTTCGTCGCGCGCAAACGTCGAATTTCGTCGTAGACATAGCCCGACTGCACCGGACTGCCGCCCGGGCTGTTGATACGCAGAATCACACCCTTGGTCTTTTCATCCTCGAAGGCCTTCTGCAGCGCAGTGACAATGTTCTCGGCACTGGCCGCTTCCTTGTCGGCAATCACGCCCTGCACATCGATCAGCGCAGTGTGGCTGGAACGGCGCGAAGTGCCGCCCTCGAAATCCAGCATCGGTACGATCACTGCAACAAACAGGAACGCGAACGTCAGCAGTTTGAAAAAGATTCCCCAGCGACGTGCCCTGCGCTGCTCCTGAACACTGGCCAGCAGCGTCTTTTCAAGAAGCTTCCAGCTTTTTGCCTCTTCCCTGCCATTGATGCCCTCGTCCGCGCTTTGCGAAACGGGTGCCTTCCATTCGTCAGACATGTTCCAATCACTCCAACCCGAAAACTAGACGCCGCGCCCGTTCAACCAGGTGCGCAGCTCGGAAAAATGCTCGATAGCCAGCCGCGGCTCGAACCGACGCAGAGACTCCAGCGGCTGAGCGCCATAGCCCACCGCAACCGAATCCATACCCGCATTGCGAGCCATCAGCAGATCGAACGAAGCATCGCCAATCATCAGCGAACGCTGCGGGGTAACCTCACAATGCGCCATGATCTCGTTCAACATCAGCGGATCAGGCTTGCTGGCGGTCTCGTCGGCCGCCCGGGTGGCATCGAAGTAATCCTGCCAGCCATTGGCCTTCAGCACACGGTCGAGCCCGCGACGCGCCTTGCCGGTAGCGACCGCCAGACGATAGCCATCCTCGCGAAACGCCTGCATCGACTCTACAACACCGTCGAACAGCGGCGACGGCACGTTATCCATTGCCATATAACTGTCTGCGTAGCGCTGGCGAAAATCGATTAGCTGATTGCCGCTGATCTGCGGATACAGGGTTCGAATCGCCTCAGGCAGCCCCAGGCCGATAATCCCCTTGATCGCGGTATCGTCGCGAATTTCAAGGTCAGTCTCGATGGCCGCCGTACGCATGGACAGGATGATGCGCCCGATCGAGTCGGCCAGCGTGCCGTCCCAGTCGAAAATCAACAGGTCGTAATCACGGCGCACTCAAACGCTCCACTGTTTTGGCCCACATGTCATCGACAGGCGCCTGCACATTAAGTTTGCTGCCATCGGGCATCGGCACCGTGAGCATGTAGGCGTGCAAAAACAGACGCTTGCCGCCCAGATCGCGAATTTCGCGACTGAAATTCTCGTCACCGTACTTGGTGTCACCTGCAATGGCATGCCCTGCGTGCAAGGTGTGCACACGGATCTGGTGAGTACGCCCGGTGACCGGCTTGGCTTCGACCATGGTGGCAAAATCGCCGAAACGACGCAGCACCTTGAAAATCGTCAGGGCCTCCTTGCCCTCTTCATTCACTTCGACCATGCGTTCGCCGGAGCGCAGGTTGCTTTTCATCAGCGGTGCACGAACCTGCTTCAACGCTGTTGCCCAGTTACCGCGGACCAGCGCCATGTAGCGCTTGTCTACGCCGTCGCCGCGCAGGGCTTCATGCAGATGACGCAGCATGCTGCGTTTCTTGGCGATCATCAGCAAACCGGACGTGTCGCGATCGAGACGGTGCACCAGCTCGAGCTCCTTGGCATCAGGGCGCAACTGGCGGAACGCTTCGATCACGCCAAAGCTCAGGCCACTGCCGCCATGCACGGCGATACCTGCAGGCTTGTTGAGCACGATAAGCGCCTTGTCTTCGTAGACGATCGCAGCTTCGAGACGTTGCAACAATGCCTGCGCGACCGGCACAGGCTCGTCGCGTTCAGGCACGCGCACAGGAGGAATGCGCACGATATCGCCTGCCTGCAACTTGTACTCCGGCTTGATCCGCCCCTTGTTCACACGCACTTCGCCTTTGCGCAAAATGCGGTAAATCAAGGTTTTGGGCACACCCTTGAGATAAGTGATCAGAAAGTTATCGATGCGTTGACCGGCAAGTTCCGGGGCAACCTCAACCAGCTGGACGCCGGGGGTTGGAGGGGCAATATTCGTCATGCCGCAAATGATAACAATTTTTTATGGATTTGAAGCACTTAATGATTGCTGCTATAGTCGCGAACGCCGCCAAAAGCGGCCGGACAGCGGACCAACGGTTGACAACCGGCCCTGACCAACGCAATTCACAAGGACGGGAGGCCGTCCTACGCAGTGTTCGGTGACAACGGAGCACGCTGAAAACGTAACAAGCGCAGGTGACATGAGGCCGGAAACACGCCTGACAGCAGAGCAGACAGCTCGCGGCCAGTGCGGACAGTTCATGGCCAGTTCACAAAGTGCAGTCGCTTTCAGACGCTACGAGCGAATGCTTCGGGAACAACGCCTCAAGCCATGATGCGCGACCTTCCCTATCGAAGGTCGCGGTAAATGCCAACCCGCTGCGGATTCTGCGCGCGGCAGCACCCGAATTATCAGGGATACGTGTAGGGTGGAGACGCACAACCATCGGACTGTGTAGCACAAGGCTTGTTCTAGACGCTTCATCTCGTCCGCTACCGATGGTCGATTCCTCCTCCTGACAAAGCTTTTGCTGAAAGGGGTGTCTTATGCCACCACAGCAAGCAGGAAACGTCGTCGCGACCCTCCGCCCCCTCTGGGCGAGGACCTCGCTAGACACTGGAGTGTCCAACCACTCCTGACGTGCCCTGACACCGACCGTGAGAAGTCGTGTGTGCCGAACGCCGTTTCCGGCAGCCCGGAAACCGACGGTACTACATGAAAAGAATGCTGATTAACGCAACTCAACCCGAAGAGTTGCGTGTTGCACTGGTAGACGGCCAGCGCCTCTACGACCTGGACATCGAGTCAGGTGCACGCGAGCAGAAGAAGGCCAACATCTATAAAGGCCGAATCACTCGCATCGAACCCAGCCTCGAGGCTGCCTTTGTCGATTTCGGCTCTGAGCGCCACGGCTTCCTGCCACTCAAGGAAATCTCCCGCGAGTACTTCAAGAAAGCCCCCGAAGGCCGCGTCAACATCAAGGACGTCCTGAGCGAAGGCCAGGAAGTCATCGTTCAGGTCGAGAAAGAAGAACGTGGCAACAAGGGCGCAGCCCTGACCACCTTCATCAGCCTCGCTGGCCGCTATCTGGTTCTGATGCCCAACAACCCTCGTGCCGGCGGCATCTCGCGTCGTATCGAAGGTGAAGAGCGCAACGAACTGCGTGAAGCCCTCAACGGCCTGATCGCGCCAGCCGACATGGGTCTGATCGTTCGTACTGCCGGCCTGGGCCGCAGCAGCGAAGAAATGCAGTGGGACCTCGATTACCTGCTGCAACTGTGGACCGCTATCAAGGAAGCGTCCCTCGATCGCTCCGCCCCTTTCCTGATCTACCAGGAAAGCAACGTCATCATCCGCGCCATCCGTGACTACCTGCGCCAGGATATCGGTGAAGTCCTGATCGACAGCATCGAAGCCCAGGAAGAAGCACTGACCTTCATCCGTCAGGTGATGCCGCAGTACGCCAGCAAGATCAAGCTGTACGAAGACAGCGTTCCGCTGTTCAACCGCTTCCAGATCGAAAGCCAGATCGAAACCGCCTTTCAGCGTGTTGTCGAACTGCCTTCCGGCGGCTCCATCGTCATCGATCCGACCGAAGCCCTGGTGTCCATCGACATCAACTCGGCGCGCGCCACCAAAGGCAGCGACATCGAAGAAACCGCCCTGCAGACCAACCTTGAAGCGGCTGAGGAAATCGCCCGTCAACTGCGTCTGCGTGACATCGGCGGCCTGATCGTCATCGACTTCATCGACATGACGCCGGCCAAGAACCAGCGCGCCGTGGAAGAGAAAGTCCGTGAAAGCCTGGAAGCCGACCGTGCCCGCGTGCAGATCGGTCGTATTTCGCGCTTTGGCCTGCTGGAAATGTCCCGTCAGCGCCTGCGTCCATCGCTGGGCGAAAGCAGCGGCATTGTTTGCCCTCGCTGCAACGGCACCGGCATCATCCGTGATGTTGAATCGCTGTCGCTGGCCATCCTGCGCCTGATCGAAGAAGAAGCCCTGAAAGACCGTACTGCCGAAGTGCGCGCTCAGGTGCCGATTCCGGTCGCGGCCTTCCTGCTCAACGAAAAACGCAACTCGATCACCAAGATCGAACTGCGCACCCGTGCCCGCATCATCATTCTGCCGAACGATCAGCTGGAAACTCCGCACTTCGAAGTTCAGCGCCTGCGTGATGACAGCCCTGAAGCGCACAGCAGCCAGACCAGCTACGAAATTGCTGCTGCCGCTGCCGAAGTGGAAGAAATTGCACCACTGGCCGCCGCAACCCGCACCCTGGTTCGTCAGGAAGCAGCCGTCAAGACTGCCCCGGCTCGCGCCAATGCGCCGGTCCCGGTAGAAGCCGTAGCCCCTGCACCAACGCCTGCACCGGCACCTGTCGCTCATGAGCCAAGCCTGTTCAAGGGTCTGGTGAAATCCCTGGTCAGCCTGTTCGCGACCAAGGAAGAGCCTGTCGCTCCGGTCGTGGTCGAGAAGCCAGTTGCAGAACAGCGTCCAGCCCGCAACGAGGAACGCCGCAACGGTCGCCAGCAGAGCCGTGGCCGCAACAATCGCCGCGACGAAGAGCGCAAGCCTCGTGAAGAACGCGCCCCGCGCGAAGAACGTGCAGAGCGCGCACCGCGTGAAGAGCGTGCTCCACGTGAGGAACGTGCACCTCGTGAAGAGCGCACCGTTCGCGAACCGCGTGAAGCCCGCGAGGAGTCGGCTCCGCGCGAAGAGCGTCCAGCCCGTACCACCCGCGAGCGCAAGCCACGTGAAGCGCGCGAAGATCGCCCGGTTCGCGAACTGCGCGAGCCTCTGGATGCAGCCCCGGCGGTGAGCCTCGCTCGTGAGGAGCGCCCTGAACGCGCACCGCGCGAAGAGCGCCAGCCGCGCGCACCTCGTGAAGAACGTCAACCACGCGCCGAACAGGCCGCGGCTGCCGTGAGCGAAGAAGAGGAAGTGCTGCTCAACGAAGAGCAGACACATGACGAGAACCAGGAAGGCAACGACGGTAGCGAAGGCGACCGCCCTCGCCGCCGCTCGCGTGGCCAGCGTCGTCGCAGCAATCGTCGTGAGCGTCAGCGCGATGCCAATGGCAACGTGATCGAAGGCTCCGAAGAGAACGGCAACGAAGAAGAAGGCAGCGCCACCGACCTGTCGGCGGGTCTGGGCTTCACCGCCGCAGCTTCCGCTGCCAGCAGCGTGATCAGCGCGCCTGCCGAAGCCGACGCGCATCAGCAGGCCGAACGTGCCAACAGCAACGCAGCCGCTGCAGACGCCGAGCCTGTGCATCAGGAAACTGCTGCCGAAGCGCCTGTGACTGAAACGCCAGTAGCTGAAACGTCAGCCACCGAAGCACCGGTTGCCGAAAAAGCACCGACCGTTGCCGAACCGACTGTCGAAGCACCTGCCGTTGAAGCCCCTGTGGCAGACGATGCTCCTGTAGCACAGCCTGCTCCAGAGGTTGAAGTTCAGCCGGCAGCGGTCGAAGCACCTGCGATTGCTGCACAGTCCGAACTGTTCGAAGCACCTCACGCAGAACGCGTAGTACCGTTCAAGCCGACGCCAGAGCCAGCACCACAGGCGCCGGTCGAAGCAGCGGCTCATGAGGAAGTGCCAGCCACTGAATCATCCGAACTGCCAACGCCTGCGCCTACTGCTGTTGTCGAGCCGGTAGCGCTGAAAGAAGAGCCTGCTCCTTACGTCGCGCCTCAGCCGGTCGTTGAAGAACAGGCACCTGCCCCACAAGAGCAGGCACCTGCGGCTGAAGAAGCAGCGCCTGCACCAGTGGTCAGCAGCACGGGCCGCGCACCGAACGATCCTCGTGAAGTTCGTCGTCGCAAGCGTGAAGAAGAAGCACGTCGTCAACAGGAAGCCGCTGCTGCCAGCGCTCCAGTCGTCGAAGCAGCGCCTGCTGCCACTGAAGCAGACTCGGCCCAGCCTTCACCGGCAGCCGAGGAAAAGACCGAAGAAGCGGCAACTGAGCAACCAGCAGTTAAACCGCAACATGAAGCCGAGAAAGAAAACGAGCCTAAACCCCTCGTCTAACCCCGGCCCATGAAAAAGCCCCGCCTGTGCAAACAGGCGGGGCTTTTTCATGTCCGTTGGTTGAGGATTGCACCGCGTTCATCTTCAATACGCGGCGCTTGATCTGATCTCTTCGCGAGCGAGCCCCCACAAGAGCCCCTTTCCAGGCTATCAGTAGAGGTTCGGCTCCATCTCCAGCTCGATACCGAAACGTTCGGCGATATCGGTCTGGATACGGCGCGCCAGACTTAGCAACTGCAAGCCACTGGCCTGCCCATAGTTGACCAGCACCAGCGACTGCAGCTTGTGCACGCCAGCATCACCATCGCGATACCCCTTCCAGCCCGCTTGCTCGATCAGCCACCCGGCCGCCAGCTTCACCCGGCCATCGTCCTGCGGGTAGCCGACGACGCCTGGGTGCTGCTGTTTGATCGTTGCGTACAATTCGGCAGCGATTATCGGGTTTTTGAAGAAACTGCCGGCATTGCCCAGCACAGCGGGGTCAGGCAGCTTTTCACTGCGAATGGCGCAGATCGCACGGCTGACATCGAACGGCGTCGGCTGATCGATACCCTGCTCGTCGAGACGCTGACGAACCGGGCCATATTCGAGGTGCAAGCGAGCGACGCGACTGAGCTTGAAACGTACACGCAGGATCAACCAGCGCGCGACCTGATGCTTGAACACGCTGTCGCGGTAGCCGAACGCACAATCCTGCAGAGAAAACTCGCGCAATTCGCCCGTTTCACGATCCAGCGCCGTCAGGCTATGGAAAACATCTTTGATCTCGACGCCATAAGCGCCGATGTTCTGCATGGGTGCCGCGCCAACGGTGCCTGGAATCAGACTGAGGTTTTCCAACCCCGCCAGCCCCAGCTCCAGACAGGACTGCACGAACGGATGCCAGGGCTCGCCGGCCTCTGCCTCGACAATCGACTCGAGACAGTCCTCGTGCACGATGCGAATGCCGCGGCTGACCATGCGCACCACCAGTGACTGCACGTCAGCGCTGAGCAGCAGGTTGCTGCCACCGCCAATCACCAGCACTGGCACATCGTGCTCGGCCGAATAGGCCAGCGCCTCGCGAACGTCATCATCGCTACGCGCTTCGGCAAATAACCGGGCTTGCACATCAACACCGAACGTATTGAACGGCTTGAGGGAAATCGCGGACTGCACCTGCAAGGTCATACCCTCGCCTTCCCGAACCACTGGACGAAGCGCATCAACCCTCCAGCAAGCGCCTTACGCGCTCCAGGTCTTCAGGCGTATCGACGCCACCAGGTGGCGCCTCAAGGGCATCGGCGACGTGGATCCGCACGCCATTCCACAGCGCACGCAATTGTTCCAGGCTTTCGGTGTTTTCCAGCCAGCACGGCCCCCAACTGACGAAGTCATGCAGGAAGCCCGCACGGTAGGCGTAGATACCGATGTGCCGACGATAAGGCACGCCGGCAGGCAACTGGTCGCGGTTTGCTGCGAGCGCATCGCGCGCCCACGGCAAGGGAGCCCGGCTGAACGTCAGCGCCAGGCCGTTGATGTCCGTAGCTACCTTGACGATGTTGGGGTTGAACAACGCGGCCACGTCGTCGATAGGCTCGGCCAGCGTAGACATGCCGGCTTCGGGATGGGCGGCCAGATTGGACGCCACCTGGTCGATCACCGCTGGCGGGATCATCGGCTCGTCGCCCTGCACATTGACCACAATCGCGTCAGCCGCCAGGCCAAGTTGCGCGGCCACCTCGGCCAGACGATCGGTGCCGGAGTTGTGATCGTCGCGCGTCAGCAGCACTTCGGCACCAAAAGCCTGACAGGCTTCGACAATGCGTGCATCGTCGGTGGCAATCACCACACGCTCGGCGCTGCTCTTGCACGCCTGCTCCCAGACCAGCTGAACCATGGGTTTGCCGGCAATGGTTTTCAGCGGTTTGCCCGGAAAGCGGCTGGAGCCGTAGCGCGCGGGAATGACAACGGTAAACGCTGCGGTCATTTTTCCAGCCGCTCGTCGGTGCTCAGGGTGCGAGCTTCGCTTTCGAGCATCACAGGGATGCCGTCACGCACCGGATAGGCAAGACCTGCGCCCTTGCTGATCAGCTCGGTCTTGTCGGCGCTGAGCTTCAATGGTCCCTTGCAGACGGGGCAAGCGAGGATATCGAGTAGTTTGGTGTCCATAGGAGATCCTGAAGCAATCATGGAGAAAGACGTAGCAGTTGCTGGTCGAACCAACCGACAAAGGCATCGGAAGGTAGTGCATCCACTGCCAGATACCACCAGTCATCAGCGGCAAAGGCACGACATTTCACCGCATCCTTCTCGGTCATGACCAAAGGCAGCGCGGGTGTAAATGTCAGCGCCTCGGCACTGTAGACAGCATGGTCGGCGAATGCGTGAGTCACCGGCCGCCAGTGTAATCCTTCGAGGGTATTGAAGAAACGTTGGGGATTGCCGATTCCGGCGACCGCATGCAGCGCCTGACCGGCAGGGAAATAATCCACCGGCTGACGTTCGCCACTGCGCAGATTGATCAGTGCCGAAGGCTTGAGCCTGAAGGCATAGCCGTCGTCCCTGTCAGCTGTCGCGCCGTTATAAAGCAAGGCGTCGACACTGCTCAGCCGCTCGACCGGTTCGCGTAACGGCCCGGCAGGCAGACAACGGCGATTGCCCAGACCACGGGCGGCATCGATCAGCACCAGCTCCAGGTCGCGGGCCAGCCGGTAATGCTGCAAGCCGTCGTCGGAAAGAATCACATCCAGCGGTTCGGCAGCGAGCAAGGCCTGCACGGCGCGACTGCGATCCGGATCGATCATCAGCGGCACGCCGCAGCGCTGCACGATGAGCAGGGGCTCGTCCCCTGCCTCGCTGGCACTTTGTTCAGGCAGGACGCGCCACGGCAGGCTTGGCGGCGTGGCGCCGTAACCGCGGCTGACCACACCGACACGCAGGCCGCGACGGCGGCAGTGCTCGATCATCCAGAGAATCAACGGCGTCTTGCCAGTGCCACCGACGGTGATATTACCCACCACGATGACCGGCACCGGCGCGCGATAGATATCACCCTCGCCCGCCAGAAACCGCGCACGCTTGCGTTCTACGACACGCCGGTAAAGACCTTCGAGCGGGCGCAATAGCGCCAGCGCAGGGTGGCCGTTGTACCAGGCATCGAGCAAACGGTCAGTGAATGCCATCAGTTAGCCGGTGTGGCCTCGACGGTGGTCATGCGCAAATGACTGAAGCCCAGCTTGCCCGCCGCATCCATGGCCGTGATGACCGACTGGTGCGGGGTCTTGCCGTCGGCGCTGATCGACAGCGGCAGGCTGGTATCGCCCCCCGACTCGCGCTGAAGCGCCTCGATCAGCGTCGCCAGATCGTTTTTCGGCAACAACTGATTGTTCAGCGAGAAAATCCCGTCGGCGTTGATGGCAATGTCCAGCTGTTTGGCGCTGGCGTCCACGTCCGGCGTTCCGGTAACGGCCTGTGGCAGATCGACCCGCAACTGGGTTTCGCGAGTGAAGGTGGTCGTCACAATGAAGAACAGCAGCAGGATGAACACCACGTCAATCAGAGAGACCAGATTGATGTCGATGTTTTCCCGGGGTCTGCGACGGCGAAATTTCACTTCTTCTTGCCCCCGCCCGCTCTGGCCAGCGACTTGAGATCAATCTTGGCGTCGATCAGATCGACATCGCGGTCGCCCTGCACCACTTCAACCAGACGAATGGCCTGTTGTTCCATGCCGACCACCAACTCATCGACGCGGCTCTGCAGGAAGCGATGAAAGAAAATCGCCGGGATCGCGACGATAAGACCCGACGCCGTACAGATCAGCGCCTTGGAAATACCACCTGCCAGCACGCCGGCATTGGCGGTGGCCCCGGAACTGTTGAACGAGCCGAAGATATCGATCATGCCCAGCACGGTGCCCAGCAAACCAAGCAGCGGCGCCATGGCAGCGATCGAGCCCAGTGCGCTGAGGTAGCGCTCCAGCTCATGAATGACCCGGGCAGCGGCTTCTTCAATGCACTCCTTCATGATCTCGCGACCATGCCTGGAATTGGCCAGACCTGCGGCAAGGATTTCGCCCAGCGGCGAGTCAGCGCGCAGCTGCTTGAGTTTTTCGCCGTCCAGCTTCTTTTCCTGAATCCACTGCCAGACCTGCCCGAGCAGGTGCGGTGGCGTGATACGGCTGGCACGCAACGTCCACAGGCGCTCGATGATGATGCCGGCGGCGGCGATGGAGCTCAGAATAATCGGCAGCATCATCCAGCCGCCAGATTTGACCAGTTCCCACACAGTGATCACTCCCTCGAAAAATTGGCGCCACTCTACCATAGGGTCGCCAAGTGCCGAACGCCGAGATCGATATCCATTCACTCAATCACGCCAGAAGCGCCGTTGCGCACGCTCGGCCTGCGGCGCTCCGAACGTACCCAGTTGCAGACGCACAGCGCCCAGCTCGGCACTGTCGTAACTGGCGATGCCCAAGCCGCGATAGCGCGCCATGACCAACGGGTGTGGGTGACCGAACGCATTGTTGCGACCACGGGAAATCAGCACGCCGACCGGTGCGACGGCGCGAAGAAACGCTTTGGACGATGAGGTCCGGCTGCCGTGATGCGGCGACTGCAACCAGTGGGCACGCAGGTCGAACCCGCTGTCGATTGCCGCGCGCTCGGCGCTCACGTCGATATCGCCCGCCAGCAGCAGACGCTCGCCCCCGGCGTCAACGCTGAGGATGCAGGAGGCGGGGTTGCCGTCAGGCCCCTGCTCCCAGCGCCACGTGGAAAACACCACGCCATCCCACTCCCAGCGCGCACCGCTCTCGCACAATCGGGCGTCGAGTTGCGGGGCGAGTCTGGCCAGCTCGCCACCCAGCACCCGGCTCACCGGAAAGGCCTGATGAACCGCCGCCGCACCGCCGGCATGGTCTGCGTCGGAATGGCTGATCAACATCAGGTCAAGATGGCGGACGCCTGCCTTGCGCATGGCGGGCACGACCACGCGCTGACCGATATCGAACTCACCGAAACGCGGACCTGCGTCATACAGAAGTGTGTGATTGCGAGTGCGCAGGAGAATCGCCAGGCCCTGCCCCACATCCAGTTGCAACACGTCTACCTGGCCTTCAGGCACTGATTCGAGCGGCGGAAAAACGCACAGCAACAGCAACGGCCAGCCCAGCGGACGCATGGGCACGCCCTTGGGCAGTAACAAGAGCAAGGCCCCGAGCAGACTCGACCACCATGCCCAGACCGGCACCGCACTGGGCAACCAGGCCGGCAACGCTGCCGCCACCGCGTCGAGGAACACGAACAACCACTGCAGCGCCCCGCCAGCCAGCCATAGCAGACCTTCCCCGACCACAGGGACTGGCAGCAACAGCGTTCCGAGCAATGCCGGAGGCAGGACGATCACGCTGACCCAAGGCACGGCAAGCAAGTTGGCGAACGGCCCACTGAGGCTGATCGGCAAGTTCAGCGCCAGCAGAATCGGCAACAAGCCGACGGCGATCAACCACTGCGCCCGTGTCCAGCTTTGCCACCAGCGCCAGGCGCCGAGACGCCCACTGAAAATCAGGATCAGAATGCCGACCGCCGCGAAGGACAGCCAGAAACCCGGCTGCAGCGTCACCAGCGGCTCGAAGATCAGCACCGCGTTGAAGGACAGCAACAAGGGCCAGACCACGCCCAGATGGCGAAAACGCAAGCGCCACAGCAGCACCATCGCGACCATCACACAGGCGCGCCGGACTGGCACCTCGAAACCGGCCAGCAGCCCGTAGCCCAGTGCAGCGCTGAACGCCAGTGCACATGCCCACGGCAGCCAGGGCAAAGAGCGTGGCCACAGCCCCCAGCGCGCCAAGCCTGCGACCAAAGCGTAAATCACCCCGGCCAGCAAACCGATGTGCTGGCCGGAAATGACCAGCAGATGCACAGTGCCGGTATCCTGCAACACCTGCCAGTCGGTACTCGACAATCCTGAGCCATCGCCCAGCACCAGCGCTGCCAGACCGCCCTCCCGGCCCTGCGCATCGACCGCCAGCAGGCGCTGACGAAGGGCATCGCGCCAGGCGGCACGCGCGGGTGCCAACCGCTCACCATCCACCACCGTGCCGGTCGCACCGATGCGCTGCGCCAGCAGCCAGGCCTCATAGTCGAAAGCATCGGGATTGACCAGCCCGGCCGGCCGCTTGAGTTTGACCGCCATGCGCCATCGCTCCCCGCTGTTCACGGGCTGGCCGCCGTACCAGGCCACCCGTATTCGCGCGGGCAGTTTGGTACGTCGTGACCAGGCGCCTTCCAGCTCGAAACGCACCACACCTTCGGCGACACTCGGCAAACCGACCACCTTGCCCTGTACCCACAGCGTCTGACCATCGAGATGCGGCGCCAACCGGTCACTCAGCGCCCACTGCGCCGACACGCACGCCCACGTGAACCCGAGCAGGAACAACGCCAGTGGATAGGTACGAAACGGCAGCAGCATCAACGCCAGTGTCGGCATCAGCAGCAATAGCCAGGTCGGCGGCAGCGCCGGTAGAAAACGCAGGGCAAGCAGCCCGAGCGCGAGCGCGATCATCCCTGTGCGCATGACGGTTCCTTGCAGCGGAAAGCCTCAAGAATCAGCGCACTGGGGAAATGTCGGAAGAGGTGGTGTGTTGCAGAATCTGAACGGCCGGTCCCGGCCATCGCTCAACCCGCCAGCCTGGCGGGTCGAAGCCAATGTGTTACTGACGCATACCGCGACCGCTCACCAGCAACCTGGCGCAGCCGATATACAGCACGAAGGTCGCTACGATCATGAACGCCAGGGCGATGCTGATCTTGATGTCGGAGACGCCCAGAATGCCGTAACGGAAGGCATTGACCATGTGCAGGACCGGGTTGGCCAGCGACACGGTCTGCCAGAACGGCGGCAGCAGGTTGATCGAGTAGAACACGCCGCCCAGGTAGGTCAGCGGGGTGAGCACGAACGTCGGGATGATCGAGATATCGTCGAAGTTACGCGCAAACACTGCGTTGATGAAACCCAGCAACGAGAAGATCGTCGCCGTCAGCACGACCACGATGATGGTCACGCCCAAGTGGTGCACTTGCAGGTCGGTGAAAAACATCGACAGCATGGTGACGATGAAACCGACCATCAGCCCACGCAACACACCGCCCAGGGTGTAGCCGACCAGGATGGTGTGCGGCGAGACTGGCGACACCATCAGCTCTTCGATGGAGTGCTGAAACTTGGCACCGAAGAAGCTCGATACCACGTTGCCGTAGGAGTTGGTGATCACCGACATCATGATCAGGCCCGGCACGATGTACTGCATGTAGGTAAAGCCGCCCATGTCACCGATCTGGCGACCGATCAGGTTACCGAAGATGACGAAGTACAGAACCATGGTGATGGCTGGCGGCAGCAGGGTCTGCGGCCAGATCCGCATGAAGCGGTGCACTTCACGGTAGACGATGGTTTTCAGGGCAATCAGGTTGGGGCGCAACTCGCCGTTGGGTACGGTCATACCGCCACCTTCGCGAGGTTTTTTTCCACCAGGGACACAAACAACTCCTCAAGGCGATTGGATTTGTTACGCAGGCTCAAGACTTCGATGTTCTGGAAGGCCAACTGGCTGAACAGCGCCGTGATGCCGACGTTCTTGTCGACCTGCACTTCCAGCGTGTGGCTGTCGAGCAGGCGGCAAGGGAAACCGGGCAATTGTGGCGCGGTCTGCCAGGACGCCTTGAGATCGAGCACGAACGTCTCGACGGTCAACGTGCTGAGCAGTTGCTTCATGCCGGTGTTCTGCACGATCACCCCGTGGTCGATGATGCCGATGTTGCGGCACAGCTGTTCGGCTTCTTCCAGGTAGTGCGTGGTGAGGATGATGGTGATGCCTTTGCTGTTCAACTCGGTCAGAAAGGTCCACATTGAACGGCGCAACTCGATGTCCACGCCTGCGGTGGGTTCGTCGAGGATCAGCAAGCGCGGCTCGTGAATCAGCGCACGGGCGATCATCAGACGCCGCTTCATGCCGCCGGACAGCGAACGTGAAGGCACATCGCGCTTTTCCCACAGTCCCAGCTGCGTCAGGTACTGCTCAGCTCGCTCCTTGGCGATTTTCGCCGGGATGCCGTAGTAGCCCGCCTGAGTGACGACGATGTCCAGGGTCTTCTCGAACTGGTTGAAGTTGAACTCCTGCGGCACGACACCGATGCATCGCTTGAGCGCAGCAGGCTCGCGATCCAGGTCGTGGCCAAAGATGTTCACCGTACCGCTGGTCTTGTTGACCAGTGTCGAGATGATCCCGATGGTGGTGGATTTGCCAGCGCCGTTGGGGCCCAGCAAGGCGAAGAAATCACCTTCGGCGACGTCCAGATCGATGCCATTCAAGGCCTGGAAACCGTTGCCGTAGGTTTTGGTTAACTGCCGAATGGACAGAGCGGAAGACATATCGGGAAAGGTACTCATCAGAAAAAGGAATTGAAGATGACTGTCACCAGCCGCCTGCCGTGACGACCCAGCCGCGCAATGGTGCTCGGCTGCGCCGTTCAAGTACAGACACATCTGTTAATAGTAAATATCGAGCACCGGACATGCACCCGATCAGCCCTTTCTCCTGCTCACATCACATGCTCAGGTCAAAGGGGTCATGACCGCCTTGCGATAAGCCGGGCGCATCTTGAGACGCTCATACCAGGCTTGGAGGTGAGGCAGCGGCGGACGTTCAATCGGCATTTCAAACCAGCCGTAGGCGAAGCATCCCAAGGGAATATCGCCCATACCGAACGCATTGCCAGACAGATAGGGCTGTCGCGACAGCGCCTCGTCGGCCACCAGCAGCAGGCTGTGCAGCGTCTTGATGCCTTGCTCGATGGCCGGCCAGTCCTGTTTCTCGGCCGGCGTGCGTACTACGCCCCAGAACACCGGGCTAAACGGCGCGGCGATGGTCGAGGTGGTCCAGTCCATCCACTTGTCTGCATTGGCGCGGGCCTGCAGATCTGCGGGGTATAAATCAGAATCGGGGGCATGGCGGGCGGCCAGATAGCGCACGATGGCGTTGGACTCCCACATCACGAAGTCGCCGTCTTCGATCATCGGAATCCGGCCGTTAGGGTTTTTCGCGCGATAGGCCGCTTCGTTGACCAGGCCGAATGCACCACCGGCGTCCTGCGTCTCGTAGGGCACGCCCACTTCCTCGGCAATCCAGAGTGCCTTGCGCACATTACTGGAATTCTTCCGCCCCCAGATCTTGAGCATTGCGTTCCCCTCGCAGTCGCTGATAAATAAAGGCTCACAGTCTACCCCGAAGCGGCGGCAACTTACTCGTCAACCAGGGGTCACTATCGATGTCGCCCCACCACTGCCTGGCGACCAGTTCTTGATCGCTGCCACGGCGGCGGTCATCACGGAGGAATACTTATGCTGTTGTTGTGGATTGTTGTGCTGGTCGTCGGCATTGCCTGGCTGGCTCATCGGCGAACCGCCCCGCTCCCGGCGCTTGGCGTGGTAGCTGTCTACCTGCTGGCCATGGGTATTTTCAGTCACGCGCCAGGATGGCTGCTGACGGTGTTCTGGTTGCTCTGGCTGGCAGTGTTCATACCGGTAATGCTGCCCGATCTGCGCCGCAAGCATTTCACTGCGCCGATGTTCAGCTGGTTTCAAAAAGTCCTGCCGCCGATGTCGCAAACCGAGCGTGATGCGATCGATGCCGGCACGGTCTGGTGGGATGGCGAGCTGTTCAGCGGTCGCCCGGACTGGGACAAGCTGCTGGCCTACCCTAAAGTCCAGTTGACCGAAGAGGAACAGGCCTTTATCGACGGGCCGACCGAAGAACTCTGCGCGATGGTCAGCGACTGGGAAATCGGCCAGGCCATGGACCTGCCGCCGCAAGCCTGGGCGCACATGAAAGCGCACGGCTTCTTCGCGCTGATCATCCCCAAGGAGTTCGGTGGCAAGGGCTTCTCTGCCTATGCCCACTCACAAGTGGCCATGAAGCTGGCCACCCGCAGCGGCGACCTGGCCTCCACAGTGATGGTGCCCAACTCCCTTGGCCCGGCTGAATTGCTGCTGCATTACGGCACCGACGAGCAACGCAATCATTACCTGCCACGTCTGGCACGCGGTGAAGACATTCCCTGCTTTGCGCTGACCGGTCCGCTGGCCGGTTCCGATGCAGGTGCGATGACCGACACCGGGATCATCTGCAAAGGCCAGTGGCAGGGTGAAGAAGTCATCGGCCTGCGCCTGACCTGGGAAAAACGCTACATCACCCTCGGCCCGGTCGCGACCCTGCTCGGTCTGGCTTTCAAGGCCCACGACCCTGAGCACCTGCTCGGCGAAAAAGAAGATCTGGGCATCAGCCTCGCGCTGATTCCGACCGAGACGCCCGGCGTGGAAATCGGCCGCCGTCACCTGCCTCTGGGCGCGGCGTTCATGAACGGCCCCAACTCGGGCAAGGACGTGTTCATCCCGCTGAGCTACCTGATCGGTGGTCAACCGATGCTGGGCAAGGGCTGGATGATGCTGATGAACTGCCTGTCGGTGGGTCGTTCGATCTCGCTGCCGGCCGTCGGCACCGGCGCTGCGAAGTACACCAGCCTGGTCACCGGCCAGTATGCGAAGGTGCGTGAGCAATTCAATGTGCCTATCTCCGCATTCGAAGGCATCCAGGAAGCGTTGGCGCGTATCGGCGGCAACGCCTGGCTGATGGACAGTGCGCGCATGCTGACGGCCAATGCCGTCGACCTGGGCGAGAAGCCATCGGTGCTCTCGGCGATCCTCAAGTACCACCTGACCGAGCGTGGCCGCGAGTGTATCGGTCACGCCATGGACGTGCATGGCGGCAAGGGCATCATCATGGGCCCGAACAATTACCTGGGTCGCAACTGGCAAGGCGCGCCGATCTTCATCACTGTCGAGGGCGCCAACATCCTTTCGCGCAACCTGATGATCTTCGGCCAGGGCGCGATTCGCTGCCATCCGTTCGTGCTCAAGGAAATGGCCCTGGCCGGGCGTGAGGACAAACAGCAAGCGCTGATCGAGTTTGACAGCCTGTTGCTCAAACACATCGGCTTTGCGGTGAGCAATGCCGCCAGCACCTTCATCCTCAACCTGGGCTTCGGTCATTTCGAAAGAGCGCCGGGCAACGGCCTCAGCCAGAGCTACTTCCGCGCGCTTAACCGTCAGGCAGCCGCGTTCGCAATGCTCGCTGACTTGAGCATGATGCTGCTGGGTGGCGAACTGAAACGCCGCGAACGCCTGTCGGCGCGCCTGGGTGACGTGCTCAGCCATATGTACCTGGCCTCGGCAGCGCTCAAGCGTTATCACGACCTCGGATCACCGGACCACATGAGCCCGTTGTTCCGTTGGGCCATGGAAGAAAGCCTGGGGCATTCGGAACGTGCGATGGACGAGATCCTCAGCAACTTCCCCAACCGCATACTGGGCGGGGTGCTGCGTGCCGTAGTGTTCCCGTTCGGTCGCCGGCACAAGGGGCCGTCGGACAAACTGGATGCCGAAGTTGCTCAGGTACTGGGCCGCGCCAAGGGCGATCCGACGCTGGAAGAGCTGCTGGCAGGCTGCTATCGCCCGCAATCGGCAGACGATCCGGTCGGCGCGCTGCAACAAGCCATCGATCTGCTCAGCGCTGCGTATCCGCTGCACAAGAAGCTGCAAGTGGCAATCAAGAGTGGTCAGGTCAAGCCGGACGCTGGTGAGCCTGTCATCGACGCCGCGCTGCGCATCGGTGTTTTGCAGGCCGACGAAGCGCAGACCCTGCGTACCGCCGAGGCAGCGCGCCGCAAGGTGATCGATGTGGATGATTTCGACAAGGAAGAACTGACCCTGGCAGCCGGCAAGATTCGCTGATAGTCAGGTCGCACCACACAGCAGGCGCGTAGAGCTTTATACTCTCGCGCCTGTTTTTGTATTTGAGGATTACCCAATGGCCGACGCCACTCTCGATCACCAACTTGGCCTGCTGGCACACCTGCGCAGCATTCTGGTCGCGCTGGGCGAGGCCGAGCAGGTTCCGGAAGAAAGCCACGCGCTGTTCATGGAGCGTTTCGACGAACTGGTCGAGCTGTTGCCGCAGGATCCCATCGAAAGCCAGTACCTGGGTCAGGACATCCTCTGTCAGGTCATCCAGCGCTACCCGCAAATCGCGCACCTGGTACCGCGCGACCTGCTGTGGTTCTTCGCCGGTGACTGCCTGCATTTCATGCCGGATGATGAAATCGAGCTGTATCAGGCGCTGGAAGAACGCCGTTACGAAGCCGAGCAGAACGAAGAACCGTTCGACTGGAATCAGGAGAAACAGCTGCTGAGCATGTCGACACAGGGCAGCAAGCACTGAGCATCCCTGGCTCCAAGCCTGCCCCGGAGGTCATTCCGGGCAGGTGGCCAGTCAACCCGCGCCAATACGCCACACCGTGCCAACCATCGATTAATACGATAATTCTGTCCTGCCATTCGAATAAATTTATCGAATAAACAGGTATACCATGACACTTCGTATCACCTGATAAGGAGTGCTCTCTCTCCCATGACTCAATTTCGTAAAGTCCTGTCCATTCAAACGGGTCAACCAGCTTCCGATGGCGCGGGCGTCAAACTGACGCGTGTCTTCGGCGGGCGTGGCGTGGAGCAGTTCGATCCGTTTCTGATGCTGGACGAGTTCGGATCGGACAAGCCGGATGACTACATCGCCGGCTTTCCACCTCACCCGCACCGGGGCTTCGAAACGGTGACCTACATGCTTGAGGGCCGTATGCGTCACGAAGACCATATGGGCAATGTCGGCCTTCTGCAGGGCGGCGGTGTGCAGTGGATGACTGCGGCACGCGGGATCATTCACAGCGAAATGCCTGAACAGGAAGAAGGCACCATGCGCGGCTTTCAGCTTTGGCTGAACCTGCCGGGCAAGAACAAGCTGAGCGATGCCAGCTACCAGGACATCCAGCCGGAAAACGTTCCGAGTGTCACCACTCAGGCCGGTGTGCAGGTGGTGGTATTGGCCGGTCATTTCGACGATGGCCAGGTTCGCCAGGCCGGGGCGGTACAGCGCCCGGACACCGAGCCGTTGTACTTTGACTTTGACATGCCTGCCGGCAGCTGTATCAGCCCGCACGTACCCGAAGGGCACCTTGTGCTGCTGTACGTCTATGAAGGCAGTGTCGAGCTGGAAGGCAGCACCCAGCCGATCGGTAAACGCCAAATGGCACGCCTGTCCGACAGCGGTGAAGTGCAGATCAGCAGCGCCGCCGGTGCGCGGCTGTTACTGATTGCAGGCAAGCCGTTACGTGAGCCGATCGTGCAATACGGCCCCTTCGTGATGAACACCAAGGAAGAGATCGAGCAGGCGATTCGTGACTTCCGGGAAGATCGTCTGACGGCGTGACGACGTCGGTCACTGGGCCCTGCGCCCGCCGATCAACAGACAGGGGCCCCGCCTCTGTCTGGCCGCGTTAATCCAGACGCAAAAAGCGCTTAAGTTCGGCACCCTGAGCAATCGCATCGTGACGCCCCAGTTCGATCAATTCGCTGCAATAACCTGACTCGAACAGCAGATAGCTCAGCACACTGGCCCCGCTGCTCTTGGTCGCACCCGGCCCGCGCAGAAAGGTGCGCAGTGCGGGGGGCAGCTCGCGGCGGTGACGGGCGGCGATTTCATCCAGCGGACGGCTCGGCGAAATCACCAGCACTTCCACCGGCTCCATGCCCGGCTGCCGGGCCTGATCCTCGGGCAGCAACGCACTGGCGGTGTTCAAGCGTTCCAGCAGTTCGATATCGCTTTCCAGATTGTCGATGAAGGTGCTGTTGAGCATGTGGCCGCTGATCTGCGCCAGGCTTGGCTGAGCGCCGCGTGGCGCGCGGGGGGCCGGTCTTTCGGCCTTGAGGCCGCGCGGGTTGCCGCTGACGCCGACCACCAGCACACGATTGGCGCCCAGATGCAGCGCCGGGCTGATCGGTGCCGACTGGCGCACAGCCCCGTCGCCAAAGTATTCCTCGTCCAGCATCACGGGGGCGAACAGCAAGGGAATGGCTGAGCTGGCGAGCAAGTGATCCACGGTCAGTTGCGTCGGACGGCCAATGCGGCGATGTCTCAGCCAGGGTTCAATCGTACCGCGGCCCTGATAGAACGTGACCGCCTGACCCGATTCGTAACCGAAGGCCGTCACCGCCACTGCACGCAGATGATGAGCATCGATGGCCGCTTCGATTCCGGACAGGTCCAGACGATCATTGAGCAGGTCACGCAGGGGCGAACTGTTGAGCAAGGCGACCGGGATATTGCGTCCGAAACCCAACAGGCTGCGACCGAAAAAACGGCTGGCCTGATGAATCACCCCGGACCAGTCGCTGCGCAGCACCTGATGGCTGCGAAATGACTGCCAGAACTCGGTCAATTGATGGATGGCGATTCGAAAATGCAGCGCGCCACTGGCCAGTTTGACGGCATTGATCGCGCCAGCCGACGTACCGACGATGACCGGAAAGGGATTGGGCGAACCGGGAGGCAGCAGATCGGCAATGCCTGCCAGTACGCCGACCTGATAGGCCGCACGCGCCCCGCCACCCGATAAAATCAGCCCGGTTACAGGCTCGACACCGCTTACTGCACTGCTCGTTACTGCGCGATCCTGCATCTACGACTGACCTCGGTGATCAACGACGCTTTTTATCTATGCTTCTCGTATAGCTTCTGTTCACCGGCTGGTCGACTTTTAAAGCGTCGATGGGCCCAAAGATACTGTTCCGGACATTCAGTGACAGCCCTTTCTACCCATTGATTTATGCGCAGGCAATCGGCTTCGTCGCTCTCACCCGGAAAGTTGTCCAGCGGCGGATGAATCACCAGCCGGTAACCGCTGCCGTCTGCCAGACGCCGCTGAGTGAAGGGCACGACCTGCGCACGGCCCAGGCGGGCGAACTTGCTGGTGGCGGTCACGGTCGCGGCCTGGATGCCGAACAGCGGCACAAAAATGCTCTGCTTGGCGCCATAGTCCTGATCCGGCGCATACCAGATCGCCCGGCCAGCACGCAGTAACTTGAGCATGCCGCGCACGTCATCGCGCTCCACAGCCAGCGAATCAAGATTATGGCGCTCACGCCCGCGACGCTGGACGAAGTCGAACAACGGGCTCTTGTGTTCGCGATACATGCCATCGATGGTGTGCTGCTGGCCCAAAAGCGCAGCGCCGATTTCCAGCGTGGTGAAATGCAGCGCCATCAGAATCACGCCCTCGCCTTTTTCCTGGGCATTCTGCAAATGCTCGAGCCCTTCGACGTGGGCAAGCCTGGCCAGACGTTTTTTCGACCACCACCAGCTCATGGCCATCTCGAAGAAGGCAATCCCGGTGGAGGCGAAGTTTTCCTTGAGCAGACGCTTGCGCTCGGCCGCGGACAAATGCGGGAAGCACAGCTCCAGATTGCGTGACGCGATTTTTTTTCGATCAGTGGCCACACGGTACATGATGGCGCCCAGTGCCCGACCGATGACCAGCAGAACGCGAAATGGCAATTGGACAATCAGCCACAAGAGCCCCAGTCCCAGCCATAGCGGCCAGAAACGGGGGTGAAGGAAACTGGCTTTAAAGCGCGGGCGATCCATTTGGGCTTCCGTCAGAACAAAGGCCGCGCATTCTACAACGGTTCTAGCCGCTTGCGGCTCGCGGGCGTTCTCGCTATAAGTCTCGGCACTTTTAGCGACAAGCTGTTGTGTATATCAACCATGAGCCAGATTGAATCGCAAAACCCGGAACCTGTATTTCAGCTCAAGGGCAGCATGCTCGCCATCACCGTGATGGAGCTGGCCCGAACCAACCTTGAAGCGCTCGACAGGCAGTTGGCGGCCAAGGTTGCACAAGCCCCCAACTTCTTCAGCAATACGCCGTTGATCCTGGCTCTGGACAAACTCGCACCGCACGAGGGTCCGGTGGACCTCCCGGGCCTGGTGCGTATCTGTCGCCAGCACGGCCTGCGAACCCTGGCGATCCGCGCCAACCGTATCGAAGACATTGCTGCGGCGATTGCCGTCGACCTCCCGGTCCTGCCACCGTCCGGCGCACGTGAACGCGTGATCGAACCGGTTGAAGCCGAAGCACCGAAAAAAATTCCGGAAAAACCGCCCGAACCCCTGATCAAGCCGACCCGCGTGATAACCGCTCCAGTACGCGGCGGTCAGCAGATATACGCCCAGGGCGGCGACCTGGTGGTAGTCGCTCCGGTCAGTCCCGGTGCGGAACTTCTCGCTGATGGAAACATCCATGTCTACGGCCCGATGCGTGGCAGGGCACTGGCGGGAATAAAGGGCGATACCAAGGCACGGATCTTCTGTCAGCAGTTGAGTGCCGAGCTGATTTCGATTGCCGGGCAATACAAGGTGTCCGAGGACTTGCGCAGGGACCCGTTATGGGGCTCGCCGGTCCAGATCAGCTTGTCAGGTGATGTGTTGAACATCATTCGTCTTTAACGGATACTGCCGCAATTTTCAAAGCATCTCTGATTCGTCGCGAAATTGTCGTGAAGGCGGCAGGAAGTTCTAGAAAGCACTGCTTTTCAGCGGGTATATGAGTCGAAAGTAATAGCTTAGTGCTAGCTTTCCGGAATCAGACCCCAGGATTTCCAGAATGCTTCGGCGGGCGCGGCGTCAAGAGATGCCTTTCAGGGACTCAATGTCCTTTTCCTCTAGGGGTGATACACCTTGGCCAAGATTCTCGTTGTTACATCCGGCAAGGGTGGTGTGGGCAAGACCACCACCAGCGCCGCCATCGGTACCGGTCTCGCACTGCGCGGCCACAAGACAGTCATCGTCGACTTCGACGTCGGCCTGCGTAACCTCGACCTGATCATGGGTTGCGAACGTCGTGTCGTGTATGACTTCGTCAACGTGGTCAATGGCGAAGCCAACCTGCAACAGGCGCTGATCAAGGACAAGAAGATCGAAGGCCTGTTCGTGCTGGCCGCCAGCCAGACCCGCGACAAGGAAGCGCTGACCAAGGAGGGCGTTGAAAAAGTCCTCATGGAACTGAAGGAATCCTTCGAATACATCGTCTGCGATTCGCCGGCCGGTATCGAAACCGGTGCTCACCTGGCCATGTACTTCGCCGACGAAGCCATCGTCGTGACCAACCCTGAAGTCTCGTCGGTGCGCGACTCCGACCGCATGCTGGGCCTGTTGGCCAGCAAATCGCGTCGCGCCGAACGTGGCGAAGACCCGATCAAGGAACACTTGCTGCTGACCCGCTACAACCCTGAGCGCGTCAGCAAGGGCGAAATGCTCGGTGTGGAAGACGTCAAGGAAATCCTTGCCGTCACCCTGCTCGGCGTGATTCCCGAATCCCAGGCTGTACTGAAAGCTTCCAACCAGGGCGTGCCGGTCATTCTCGATGACCAGAGCGACGCGGGTCAGGCCTACAGCGATGCGGTTGACCGCCTGCTGGGCAAAACACTTGAGCACCGGTTTCTGGATGTGCATAAGAAAGGATTCTTTGAACGCCTGTTCGGGGGTAATTAATGAATATTTTTGACTTCTTTCGTGACCGCAAAAAAGGAAGCACGGCCTCGGTAGCGAAAGAGCGTCTACAGATCATCGTTGCTCACGAACGCGGCCAACGCAGTACTCCGGACTACCTTCCTGCGCTGCAGAAAGAGCTGGTGGAAGTGATCCGTAAATACGTCAATATCGAGTCTGACCAGGTACAGGTCGCTCTGGAAAGCCAGGGCAGCTGTTCGATTCTGGAACTCAATATCACCCTGCCCGATCGCTGATCAGGCAGTCGCTCGCGGCGGTATCGGTGTACTTCTACGGAAGCTGCGCCCTTGCCGCCGTTGGCGTTTTTAGCGTTTCGAGGCCGTTGCATGCCGTTGTCGAACATCCGCATCATTCATCAGGACGCCGCCGTTCTGGTGATCGATAAGCCTACCCTGCTGCTTTCCGTTCCCGGCCGTGCCGACGATAACAAGGATTGCCTGATTACCCGCCTGCAGGAAAACGGTTACCCCGAAGCGCGTATCGTCCATCGCCTGGACTGGGAAACCTCGGGCATCATTCTGCTGGCCCGTGATGCCGATACGCATCGCGAGCTGTCGCGTCAGTTTCATGACCGCGAAACCGAGAAAGCCTACACCGCGCTGTGCTGGGGCCAACCGTCACTGGACAGTGGCAGTATCGATCTGCCATTGCGCTATGACCCGCCTACCAAGCCCCGGCATGTGGTGGATCACGAGGGTGGAAAGCACGCGCTGACGTTCTGGAAGGTTGTCGAGCGGCATGATGCTCACTGTCGTGTCGAGCTCACACCGATCACCGGCCGCTCGCATCAGTTGCGGGTGCATATGCTGTCGATCGGGCATCCGCTGTTGGGTGATGGTCTGTACGCGCATCCGGAAGCGCTGGCGGCCTATCCGCGTCTGTGTCTGCATGCCAGCATGCTGAGCTTCACGCATCCTGGGACTGGCGAGCGAATGACCTTCGAGTGTGCTGCGCCGTTCTGATCTGAATGATGCGCTGACTATCTTGCAGATGCTCCGCGTCACGAAATGCATGCAACATAGAGCGTCGGCACGAGAGCCCGTCGGGCTTGTGTATCGCGATAAGCGCAACCCAAGGCAGCAAATCATCCAATACGGTAAACTCGCGCCATTGTTGTCTGGAGCTATTTATGCGCGCAGAGTTGAACAAAGGCCTCATTGATTTCCTGAAGGCCTCTCCTACCCCCTTCCACGCCACTGCCACACTCGTGCAACACTTCGAAGCCGCAGGTTTTCAGCGGCTGGACGAACGTGACACGTGGGCGGTAGAAACCGGCGGTCGTTACTTCGTTACCCGTAATGACTCTTCTATCGTCGCTTTCCGGATGGGTCGTCAGTCGCCACTCACTGGCGGCATCCGCATGGTCGGCGCACACACCGACAGCCCGTGCCTGCGGGTCAAGCCGCAACCGGAACTGCAACGTCAGGGTTTTTGGCAATTGGGCGTCGAAGTCTACGGCGGCGCTTTGCTGGCTCCCTGGTTCGATCGTGATCTGTCGCTGGCCGGTCGTGTCACTTTCCGCCGTGATGGCAAGGTGGAAAGCCAACTGATCGACTTCAAGCTGCCGATCGCCGTGATTCCCAATCTGGCGATTCACCTGAACCGCACGGCCAACGAAGGCTGGGCGATCAACGCGCAAAACGAACTGCCCCCCATTCTGGCGCAGGTTGCCGGTGACGAGCGAGCGGACTTCCGGGCGCTGCTGACCGACCAACTGGCCCGCGAACACGGACTCAATGCCGATGTGGTGCTCGATTACGAGCTGAGTTTCTACGACACTCAGGGCGCCGCCGTGGTCGGCCTCAACGGGGACTTCCTGGCAGGTGCACGCCTGGACAACCTGTTGTCGTGTTTCGCCGGGATGCAGGCACTGCTCAACACCGAGAGCGACGAAACCGCCCTGCTGGTGTGCACCGATCACGAAGAGGTCGGCTCGTCTTCTGCCTGTGGCGCAGACGGTGCGATGCTCGAGCAGATCGTCCAGCGCCTGTTGCCAAGCAGCGAAGACTACGTGCGCACGATTCAGAAGTCGCTGCTGATCTCAGCCGATAACGCCCACGGCATTCATCCCAACTACGCTGACAAGCACGACGCCAATCATGGTCCCAAGCTCAACGCCGGGCCGGTGATCAAGGTCAACAGCAACCAGCGTTACGCCACCAACAGCGAAACCGCCGGTTTCTTCCGCCATCTGTGCATGGCCGAAGAAGTCCCGGTGCAGAGCTTTGTGGTGCGCAGTGACATGGGTTGCGGCTCGACCATCGGACCGATCACTGCCAGTCATCTGGGTATTCGCACGGTAGACATCGGCTTGCCGACGTTCGCCATGCACTCTATTCGCGAACTGGCCGGCAGCCATGACCTGGCGCACCTGGTCAAGGTATTGAGCGCGTTCTATGCCAGCCACGAGTTGCCATAACGGCTGAGGCGATCACCGATAACGTGGGAGCGGCCTGCTGCTCCCGCATATTGGTGTTGACGCCCGCTAAAATGCCCATGGAAAGAAATAAAACGTTCTCTAATCACGACGATAAAAAAGATGCGTTTGCCTGCGTCATTTATAACCACCTGGTACGCAACAACAAGTCGTTAGTTTATAAAGGGACTTCATGTCCCGAATTCCATCGACGCACCCTGTCGATGATTCAGTCGTGGAGTGCTGGAATAACGCGGGCTACTCGACCTCTATCCAGTCGTCGTCCTCGTCGGGTTTATCGACAATATCGTCATCTTCGTTCACGTAATACGGTATGTCGGCTTCAACACCGTTCTCACCCGTTCTGGCAACCAGTTGCCTGTACCTCTTCCCGTCCCAGAGCCTGAAAATAAGGGTGGAGTCTTCTCCCGCCGAGAGCGTCGAGCCTTCACTGCCAATAAGCTTGCTACGCGCGCCTGCCGTCAAGATACTGTTCTTTCCAGCGGTCAATCTGCTTTGGTCTCCCGCCATCAAGGTGCAGTCATGTCCGCCGGTCAGTTTGCTTCGATCGCCGGCAGTCAGATAACTGTTATTACCGGCCAGTAGTTTGCTGCGGTCACCCGCGGTCTGATTACTGTCTGCACCGGCAATCAACCTGCTGCGATCACCCGCCAGTTGTACGCTGCCCGCACCGGCAATCAGCGTGCTGCGAAAACCTGCTGTCTGCGAGCTGCCCTTGCCGGCGATCAGCATGCTTTTATTTCCGGCGACCTGAATGCTTTCATGGCCTGCAATCAACGAGCTGCCGTAACTTGCAATCTGGTTACTGCCATAACCCGCAGTCAATGTGCTGCGAATGCCCGATGTAAGACTACTGCCATAACCGGCGATCAAAACGCTGCGAAGTCCGGCGATCAGCGTGCTGCCATAGCCTGCGGTCAGAAAACTCCTGATTCCGCTGGTCAGGGAGCTGCCATAACCGGCTATCAATGAACTGTCCTGCCCGGCCGTTGCAGTGCTGCCGTAGCCCGCAGTAAGCGAGCTTCCGTACTCTGCGGTCTGAGTACTGCCGTAACCGGCCGTAAGGGTACTTTTATAGCCGGCTGTCTGCGTACTGCCATAACCGGCGATCAGCGAGCTGGCAAAGCCGGCAGTGGAAGTACTTCCGTAGCCGGTGGTGAGCGAGCTGTTTTCCTGTGCGGTTTGCGTACTGCCGTAACCGGCGGTCAAGGTGCTCTCGTACCCCGCAGTCTGCGTACTGCCATAACCCGCAATCAACGAACTCGCGTAGCCAGCAGTGGAAGTACTGCCATAACCTGTCACCAGGTCACTGCGCTCCTGCGCGGTTTGCGTACTGCCGTAACCGGCGGTCAACGTGCTCTCGTAGCCTGCCGTCTGGGTACTGCCGTAACCTGCGATCAGCGAGCTGGAATAGCCCGCAGTAGAGGTACTTCCGTAACCTGTGGTGAGCGAGCTGTTTTCCTGAGCGGTTTGCGTACTGCCATAACCGGTCGTCAAGGTGCTCCCGTAGCCTGCCGTCTGCGTGCTGCCATAGCCGGCGATCAAGGAACTGGAATAGCCCGCAGTCGACGTGCTGCCGTAGCCGGCGATCAAGGAACTGGAATAGCCCGCAGTCGACGTGCTGCCGTAGCCTGCGACCAGGTCGCTGCGCTCCTGTGCTGTCTGTGTACTGCCATAACCTGCGGTCAGTATGCTTTTGAAACCCGCCGTCTGAGTGCTGCCGTAGCCGGCGATCAGCGAACTGTTTGACCCTGCCGTCGAAGTGCTGCCATAGCCTGTGACAAGGTCACTGTGTTCTCTGGCGGTCTGGGTACTGCCATAACCGGCGGTCAGCATGCTTCTGTAGCTCGCGGTCTGGGTGCTGCCATAACCTGCGATCAGCGAACTGCCTGAGCCTGCGGTCCCCGTACTGCCATAGCCCGCAATCAGGTCGCTACCGTCCCTGGCCGTCTGGGTACTACCATAACCAGCGGTCAGGATACTTTTGTGGCCCGCTGTCTGTGTACTCCCGTAACCCGCGATGATGAAGCTTTCATGCCCTGCGGTGCCTGTACTTCCGTAGCCGGTGGTGAGGTTACTGGCAGCCCCGGCCGTTTGCGTACTGCCATAGCCTGAGGTGAGTACGCTGCCCTGCTGTGCGGTCTGGGTACTGCCATAACCTGCCGTGAGCGAGCTTTCACTGCCCGAGGTTTGGGTGCTGCCGTAACCGGCGATCAACGAGCTGTCAGCGCCAGCTGTTCCCGTACTGCCATACCCGGCCGTCAGGGTGCTGCCTTCACGGGCAGTCTGGGTACTGCCATAGCCTGCGGTGAGCGAACTTTCGCTGCCTGATGTCTGCGTGCTGCCATATCCTGCGATCAGCGAACTGTCGGCGCCTGCCGTTCCAGTACTGCCGTAGCCCGCAGTCAGGTTGCTGCCCTCCTGGGCGGTCTGTGTACTGCCGTAACCTGCTGTCAGCGCACTGTCACTTCCCGAGGTCTGCGTGCTGCCGTATCCCGCGATCAGCGAACTGTCGGCACCTGCTGTGCCAGTGCTGCCGTAGCCCGCAGTCAGGTTGCTGCCTTCCTGAGCCGTCTGTGTACTGCCGTAACCTGCTGTCAGCGCACTGTCACTTCCCGAGGTCTGCGTGCTGCCGTATCCCGCGATCAGAGAGCTGTCGACACCTGCTGTACTCGTGCTGCCGTACCCCGCCGTCAGATTGCTGCCCTCCTGGGCCGTCTGCGTACTGCCGTAACCCGCCGTGAGCGAACTGTCGCTGCCCGAGGTTTGCGTGCTGCCGTAACCGGCGATCAGCGAGCTGTCGGAACCTGCCGTGCCGGTGCTGCCATACCCAGCAGTGAGATTGCTGCCTTCCTGAGCCGTTTGCGTGCTGCCGTAACCTGCGGTCAGGGCGCTGTCGCTTCCCGAAGTCTGTGTGCTGCCATAGCCGGCGATCAACGAGCTGTCGGCACCTGCGGTACCAGTGCTGCCGTACCCGGAGGTCAGGTTGCTGCCTTCCTGAGCAGTCTGCGTGCTGCCGTAGCCTGCGGTCAGCGAACTGTCGCCGCCCGAAGTTTGGGTACTGCCGTAACCGGCGATCAACGAGCTATCCGAGCCCGCAGTGCCGGTACTGCCATACCCTGCGGTGAGATTGCTGCCTTCCTGAGCCGTTTGCGTGCTGCCGTAACCCGCCGTGAGCGAGCTGTCTTCTCCGGAAGTCTGAGTACTGCCGTAACCGGCGATCAACGAACTGTCCGAGCCCGCCGTGCCGGTGCTGCCGTACCCGGCCGTCAGGTTGCTGCCTTCCTGGGCCGTTTGCGTGCTGCCGTAACCCGCTGTGAGCGAGCTGTCTTCTCCGGAAGTCTGAGTACTGCCGTAACCGGCGATCAACGAACTATCCGAGCCAGCTGTTCCCGTACTGCCATACCCTGCCGTCAGGTTGCTGCCTTCGCGGGCGGTCTGGGTGCTGCCGTAACCCGCCGTCAGCGCGCTGTCCCCTCCGGCGGTCTGGGTGCTTCCATAGCCTGCTACCAGCGAGCTGTCGGAGCCGGCGGTGCCCGTACTTCCATAACCGGCAATCAGATCACTGTGGTTGCCAGCAGTCTCGTTACTGCCATAACCGGCAATGAGTCGACTGTGGTTGTCGCCGCTCAACGTGCTGCCGTAAGTGGCGGTCTGCAAATTCTGCGGCGTCGTCACCGGCAGGGTATTTACCGGGGGGGCAGCCGCGCTGACCAACGCCACATCGAACACTTCATGACTGGCCTGTTCGGCCACCGGTAACGTGACATTTGCTGTCGCGGGCGTGGGTGGGGGCGTGGCCGCGGTCATTGGCGTTGGCGTTGATGCAGGGTCGGCCTGACGTGCCGAAATAAAGTGTGACGCGCTGATCCTGTCGCCGACATGAACCACCTCGGCCCGCGGAAACTTGACCATTCCCGGTTCTTCCAGACTGATGATGTCGGCAACGGCGACTTCACAGACAATCCATCGCGCATCGGCATGCACGCTTAGAAAAGCGCTGGTTCCAGCGCCCCACAGTAAACCGACCAGACCATTCTCATGCCGCCTGGTTGACTGCCAGTATTTGGATTCCACCGTGCCAGAAGCGGGCCATATAAGGCCGCAATGATCGGCCATGTTATTTGCACAGGTACGCAGCACCAACGCCTTGTCGAGATTCATTACAGCATCCTCATAGATCCTTTAAATAAAAGCAGCTGCACTTATCAAGCATTGCTTTACAGGACAACCGCCATGTCAGCCCTAATCCTAAAGTGGAACGATGGTACACATAACACCAACTAAGCAGTGCACCCCCTTCCACACTAAAAACCTACCACACCCTATTAAGAAGTATTAATTAAGATTGAGATTTTTCTTACAGCCCGCTAAAAATTAGAATAATTACTCTGGAAAATCTCATGAAAAAAACCAACTAATTTAACCCTGCACCGCCAGCAGCAATAGAATAACTCTCATTGATTTTTTTTGTTAATCAAACGCAGACCTTATACAAAACCTATTAAAGAGGCGGTGGACTGCGCAAGTTTTTATCAACGAGACGAGTATTTACTTATAAAAAACAGTCAACTAACGAGTTGCAGGTCAGCGCCCACAAAGCCGGTTTGCCACACCGGCATTCAGTCGCCATGCACCTCGGCGCGCACATGAATAGCATCATGACGCCAGTATTCGAGGTCACAGTCGATCAACCGATCTTTGCGATCGTAATTGACACGTGCAATGCGCAGGCCCGGGCTGCCAAGCGAAACCTTCAGGGCGGCAGCCGCGTCGGCATGCAACGCGGTCGGCACCATGTCGAAACGCACCTGCCCGTAATGCACGTCATAACTGCGAGCATAAAGTTCGGTGAGTGATTCGTTCAGATCATGCTCGAGAATGCCGGGGAACAACTCCGGTCTCAGGTAATGCTCGACGTAGAGCACTAGGCGCTGATCGATACGACGCGCACGGCAGATCTGGATCACGCTCGACAGCGCCGGCAGTTCCAGCATTTCGCAGATCAGCGCTGAAGCAGGTTGCAGGCGTGCTGACAAAAGCTGGGTGTGCGGCACCCGTCCCTGAGCACAGACCATTGCGTGGAAATGGCTGCGCCTGATCAGGTCATAGGCCAGTCGCGGCGGGGAGATGAACCAGCCACGCCGCTCTTCCCGATAGATCAGCCCCTGCGCCTCGAGCTGCAACAGCGCTTCACGCAAGGTGATGCGGGTGGTGGCGAATACCTCGCTGAGCTTGCGCTCTGCGGGCAACTTGCTGCCATGCGGCAACAGGCCATGTTCGATCTGCTCCTGCAGCGCATGGCAAATCGTTGTTACCGCCCGTGGCACATCTTCGCGCATTCCGGTATCCATCTGGACTAGACCAGCCCTGTTACGAGGCATACATCAGTGCGGCCGACGCCGTTGGCTCCTTTGCGATGAGCCTAGGCCGGGTAGATGACTGTCCTGTTACAGGACAAATCACGTTCCATGCCAACTGCGCCGAAAACAGCCCTGAAACCCCTGCTCAGCGGGCACGTTGCGATGGTCTACGCTTAGCGCCAGGCACTGCCGGAGCCCGTGAAAAACGGTTTTGTCCGCGTAACACGACACGAAAATGTCATGCAAAACGCCTAACTTGGCTCAGGTATTGCTGATCTAGACCAAACAATCCGCAACGAACACTTCTCTCAAGAAGTGCACTAGGAGCTCCGAATGAAACATCTTTTGTTGGCATCACTCCTCGGTTCAGCCATGGCAATGAGTTCTCTGGTCATGGCTGCGGACACAGATCTTAAAACGCTGGAGGCTGCTGCCAAGGCTGAAGGCGCGGTCAACAGCCTCGGCATGCCGGATGACTGGGCAAACTGGGGCGGCATCTGGAAAGACCTGGAAGCCAAATATGGCCTCAAGCACATGGACACCGACATGAGTTCGGCCCAGGAGATCGCCAAGTTTGAGGCGGAGAAAGACAACGCCAGCGGTGATATTGGCGACGTAGGCGCAGCGTTCGGCCCTATCGCCACAGCAAAAGGCGTTACCCAGCCTTACAAGCCAACCACCTGGGATCAGATCCCGACCTGGGCCAAGGACAAGGACGGCCACTGGGCGCTGGCCTACACCGGCACCATCGCCTTCATCGTCAACAAAAACCTGCTGCACGGCTCTGAAATCCCGAAAAGCTGGGCTGACCTGAAAACCGGCAAATACAAGGTTTCCATCGGCGACGTGAGCACTGCGGCTCAGGCTGCCAATGGTGTACTGGCAGCAGCCATCGCCATGAAAGGGGACGAAACCAACATCGCACCGGGCCTGGCACTGTTCACCGATCTGGCCAAACAGAAGCGTCTGTCACTGGCCAACCCGACCATTCAGACCATCGAGAAAGGCGAAATCGAAGTCGGTGTGGTCTGGGACTTCAATGGCCTGAGCTACAAAGCCAAGATGACCAAACCCGATGATTACGTGGTGCTGATCCCGTCGGATGGCTCGGTGATTTCCGGCTACACCACCATCATCAACAAATACGCCAAGCACCCGAACGCCGCCAAGCTGGCGCGTGAGTACACCTTCAGCGATGCGGGTCAGATCAGGCTGGCAGAAGGCAATGCACGCCCGATTCGCGTAGAGCACATCAAACTGCCTGAAGACGTTCAAGCCAAACTGCTGCCGCAAGACCAGTACAAGAATGCCAAGCCGATCAAAGAAGCGGATAAGTGGGAGGCAACCTCCAAAGCGCTGCCTCAGAAGTGGCAAGAACAAGTCATCATCGAGATGAACTGATCGCCACTGCGACTCAGGAATGGAGTCGTATGAAGCGGGCGAGTCACTCTCGCCCGCACTCTTTCGCCCGAGCGAGTCGCCCATGAAGCACAACGTCATCCTGATCGTCCTAGACGGCCTCAATTACGAAGTCGCCCGCCATGCGATGGGCCACCTGCAAGCCTGGCACGCTGCAGGCCGGGCCGCGCTCTACAAGATGGAATGCGAACTGCCCGCCCTCTCCCGCCCGCTTTACGAATGCATACTGACCGGTGTCGCGCCCATCGACAGCGGCATCGTGCATAACAACGTCTCGCGCCTGTCGAATCAGCGCAGCATCTTTCACTATGCTCGCGACGCCGGGCTGAGCACGGCAGCGGCGGCCTATCACTGGGTCAGCGAGCTGTACAACCGCACGCCGTTCGACCCGGCACGCGATCGCCACACCGAGGCCGCGGATCTGCCGATTCAGCACGGGCTGTTCTACTGGGCCGATCACTACCCTGATTCGCACCTGTTCGCCGACGCCGAAAGTCTGCGCCTTAGGCACGCCCCGAACTTTCTACTGATCCACCCCATGAACATTGACGACGCCGGGCACAAGCACGGCCTCGACACTGCGCAATACCGCAACAGCGCCCGCAGCGCCGACATCATTCTGGCTGACTACCTGCAACGCTGGCTGGACGCGGATTATCAAGTGCTGGTGACAGCCGACCACGGCATGAACAGTGACCGCTCGCACAACGGGCTGCTGCCGGAAGAGCGTGAAGTACCGCTGTTCGTCATCGGCGATGCCTTCAGCCTGAATGTCGACGCCGCGCCGCGCCAGACCGATCTGTGCGGCACCGTTTGCGAGCTGCTGGGTATCCCTCACGACAAACCGGTCTGCCGGGAGATTCTCAGTTGACGACCTTTTCCCGAGGCAAGTGGCTGGGGCTTTTGTGCCTGCTGCCGTTCGCCGTATTTTTCATCGTGTTTCAGATCGCACCGCTGCTGTGGGTCGCGATTCACAGCCTGCAAAGCGACGCCGGCTGGGGCTGGGAAAACTTCATCCGGGCGTTCAGCTCGAAGTTCTATCGGCAGGCCATTCAGTACAGCCTGGAGATCAGCTTCTGGTCGAGCCTGTTCGGCATCATCATCTCCGTTCTGGGCGCCTATTCACTGCGCAAGGTGGATTCGCGGCTGCGCGATTTCGTCAACTCGTTCGCCAACATGACCAGCAATTTTGCCGGCGTTCCACTGGCGTTCGCGTTCATTATCCTGCTGGGGTTCAACGGCGCGCTGACCCTGATCCTCAAGCAGACCGGGATCATCGATGACTTCAACCTGTATTCCAAGACCGGACTGATCATCCTTTATACCTACTTCCAGATCCCCCTCGGCGTGCTGCTGCTCTACCCCGCATTCGATGCCGTCCGCGAAGACTGGAACGAGTCGGCAGCGCTGCTGGGGGCCAGCAGCTATCAGTTCTGGCGCTACATCGGCCTGCCGGTGCTGACCCCGGCGCTGCTCGGCACTTTCGTCATTCTGCTGGCCAATGCGCTAGGCGCGTATGCCACGGTTTACGCGCTGACCACCGGCAATTTCAACGTATTGCCCATCCGTATCGCGGCGATGGTCGCGGGCGATATCACGCTGGATCCGAACATGGCCAGCGCGCTGGCGATGATTCTGGTGGGGCTCATGACCCTGGTCACCGTGGTCCATCAGTGGTTGTTGAGAAGGAGCTACCATGTCACGCGTTGAACGAGGGCCTGCGAGCATTTATCACAAGACGGTGGTCTACCTGCTGTTCCTGATCCTGTTGCTGCCGCTGGCCGGCACTTTCCTGTACTCGATCGCGACCAGTTGGTCGGCGACCATTCTGCCCAGCGGCCTGACCTTCAAATGGTACGTGGCGCTGTGGAGCGACCCACGCTTTCTGACGGCATTCGGCCAGTCATTGCTGGTCTGCATCGGCGCACTGGTTCTTTCGGTGGTGCTGATTCTGCCCCTGCTGTTCGTCGTGCATTACTACTTTCCGCGCCTCGACGGGCTGATGAACATCCTCATCCTGCTGCCGTTCGCCGTGCCGCCTGTGGTCTCCTCGGTCGGCCTGCTACAGCTGTATGGCTCAGGTCCCATGGCGATGGTCGGCACACCGTGGATTCTGATCGGCTGTTACTTCACGGTCGCCCTGCCCTTCATGTACCGCGCCATCACCAACAACCTGCAGGCCATCAACCTGACAGACCTGATGGACGCCGCCCAGTTGCTCGGCGCCAGCACCTGGCAGGCGGCGTTCATGGTCGTGCTGCCCAACCTGCGCAAAGGTCTGATGATTGCCCTGCTGCTGTCGTTCTCGTTCCTGTTCGGCGAATTCGTGTTCGCCAACCTGCTGGTCGGTACGCGTTATGAAACCCTGCAGGTCTACCTCAACAACATGCGCAACAGCAGCGGTCACTTCAACAGTGCGCTGGTGATTTCCTATTTCCTCTTCGTGCTGGTGCTGACCTGGGCCGCCAATCGACTGAACAAGGACAAAGACTGAGATGAGTTTTGTCAGCATTGAAAACCTGCAGAAAAGCTACGCCAGCACGTCAGTGTTCAGCGACATCAACTGCAGCATCGCGAAGGGCGAATTCGTTACCTTGCTGGGCCCGTCGGGCTGCGGAAAATCCACCTTATTGCGCTGCATCGCCGGGCTGACCCCGGTCAACAGCGGGCGCATTCTGCTCGATGGCAGCGACCTTGTGCCGCTCACGCCGCAAAAGCGCAACATCGGCATGGTGTTCCAGAGCTATGCGCTGTTTCCCAACATGACCGTCGAGCAAAACGTTGCCTTCGGGCTGCGCATTCAGAAAGTCAGTGCCGACGAGAGCGCAAGGCGCGTTGCCGAGATTCTGCGCATGGTCGAGCTGCACGATTTTGCCACGCGTTACCCACATCAACTGTCCGGTGGGCAATGCCAGCGGGTGGCGCTGGCGCGCTCACTGGTCACTCGCCCGCGTCTACTGCTGCTCGATGAGCCGCTGTCAGCGCTGGATGCGCGGATTCGCAAGAACCTGCGCGAACAGATCCGCGCCATTCAGCGCGAGCTGAGCCTGACCACTATTTTCGTGACCCACGACCAAGAAGAAGCGCTGACCATGTCAGACCGTATCTTCCTGATGAACCAGGGCCGGATCGTGCAGAGCGGCGACGCCGAAACCCTCTATACCGCGCCTGTGGACGTGTTCGCCGCAGGCTTCATCGGCAACTACAACCTGTTGGAAGCCGACGATGCCACTCGCCTGATGCAGCGCCCGATCAACAGCCGTGTGGCGATCCGCCCTGAGTCGATCCAATTGAGCCTGACGGGCGAACTGGAAGGCGAAGTACGCAGTCACAGTCTGCTCGGCAACGTCATCCGCTACCGGGTGCAGGCCCGTGGCGTAGACCTTGTGGTCGACGTACTGAACCGCAGCGCCGACGACCTGCACCCGGACGGAAGGCGTGTAACACTGAACATCGAACCGTCGGCGCTGTGCGCGCTTGACTGACGCAACCGCCGAGCTTTCGCTTGAAGCTTGAAGCTAACGTAACCAACACTGAGGATAAGCACACATGCCCCTGGCAATTTTCGACCTGGACGAAACCCTGATCGGTGGTGACTGCGCCACGCTCTGGAGCGAGCAGATGGGTCGCCTGGGCTGGGTTGACTCGACGTCGTTCATGCAACGCAACGACGAACTGATGGCCGCCTACAGCGCGGGCGAGCTCGCGATGGAAGACTACATGGCCTTCAGCCTGGAACCCATGGCTGGCCGTACCCCCGAAGAAATCGATCATCTGGTCGGCCCTTGGGTCGAGGACGTCATCGAGCCGATTATCTACAGCGACGCCTGCACGTGCATTGCAAAGCACCGCGCCAAGGGTGACCGCATTCTGGTGATCTCGGCGTCGGGCGTGCATCTGGTCAAGCCGATCGCCGAACGCCTCGGCATCGACGAGGTGCTGGGTATCGAACTGGACGTGCAGCATGGCGTCTACAGCGGTGCCACCGTCGGCGTGCTGACCTATCGGGAAGGCAAGATCACGCGCCTGATGGAGTGGCTGGATGCCGAGGGGGAAAATCTCGAGGGTGCGAGTTTCTATTCAGATTCGCGCAATGACCTGCCGCTGCTGCTCAAGGTTGACCACCCTAACGTGGTCAACCCCGATGCCGTGTTACTGGAACACGCGCAGAAAGCTGGCTGGCCGGTGCACGACTGGAGCTGAGTCCAGAGGCACCGCCTGATCAGACCAGGCTTTCGTCGATGACCAGCACGATCTTGCCGGACACCGTGTTGGTCGCCAGCTCTTCGAACGCCGCTTCGGCATCCTTGATCGCAAAGGATTTCGCCAGTTGCGGCTTGAGGCGACCTTCGGTGAACAGCGGCCAGACGTGCTGACCCAGATCGCTGAGCAGGTCGGCCTTGAACGTGTCGTCGCGGCTGCGCAAGGTCGAACCCATCAACTGGATACGCTTGCCCAGTACGTGAGCCAGGTCCACCTGCGCCTCGCGGCCGCTCATGATGCCGATCAGCACCCAGCGACCGTCCAGGGCCAGCAGTTTGACGTTGAGCTCGGCGTAGCTCGCCCCCACCGGGTCGAGAATGACGTTGAACGGTGCAAAATCGCTCAGCCCTTCAAGACTTTCGCTGCGTACCACACCGCCCTGCGCACCCAGTTCGACGCAATAGGCCAGCCGTTCGGCCGAGCCGACGCTGACCCACACCGGGTTGCCAAACGCCTTGCAAAGCTGAATCCCGGCTGAACCAACCCCACTTGCGCCAGCGTGCAGCAAAACCTTCTCGCCAGGCTTGAGCCCGGCGAGTTCGAACAGGTTCAACCACGCCGTGGCATAGACCTCAGGAATGGCCGCCGCCTCGTGCAGCGAAAGACCTTCCGGGACCGGCAGCACGTGTCGCCCATCGACCACCACTTCTTCGGCCATCGCCCCGCCCGCCAACAGCGCACAGACGCGGTCTCCGACCACCCAGGACGAACCCGGACCGACTTCGGCGATCACGCCGGAGCACTCCAGACCCAGTGTCTGAGTGACTCCAGGCGGCGGCGGATACTTGCCTTCGCGCTGTAACAGATCGGCACGATTCAAACCTGCAGCTGCCACTTTGATACGTACCTGCCCCACATCAAGGGCCGGACTCGGCTCCTCGACCCATTCCACATGTCCTTCAACGCCTTGCAATGCCTTCACGGTGCCTCCATAGTGAGTCCAGACTGAGCCCGTGGCTGTTTTGCCCGGGCTTTTGCATTATGCGGCCGGGTCCAAAGGAACCGGCGACCTCAAAGACGGCCTAATATGCGTTATCAATTGTCCTCGCGTCGAATCAGCATGAAGCAATTATTCCCCAGCACTGCCCTCGCACTGTTTGTCGGCCTTAGCGTTTTGCCGATGTCAGCCAGTACCTTTGCCGCCAACAGCTGGGATAATCTTCAGCCGGACCGCGACGAAGTGATTGCCAGCCTCAACATGGTTGAGCTGCTCAAACGACATCACTACAGCAAGCCGCCCCTCGACGACAAGCGTTCGGCGATTATTTACCAGAGCTACATCAAGCAACTGGACCCCTCGCGCAGCTATTTCATGGCCAGCGACATTGCCGATTTCGATAAATGGCAGTTCCAGTTCGACGACTTTCTGAAAAGTGGCGACCTGAACGCCGGCTTCATCATCTACAAGCGCTATCTGGACCGCGTCAACGCGCGTCTGAATTTTGCGCTGGGCGAGTTGGGCAAGGGCGTCGACAAGCTCGACTTCAACACCAAGGAAACCCTGCTGGTCGACCGCAAGGACGCCGCATGGCCCAAGGATACAGCCGAGCTCGACGAACTGTGGCGCAAGCGCATCAAGGATGAAGTCCTGCGTTTGAAGATTGCAGGCAAGGACCCGGCGAAGATTCAGGAAACCCTGACCAAGCGCTACAAGAATCAGCAGGCGCGTCTGAACCAGACCCGTGCCGAAGATATCTTCCAGGCCTACATCAACACATTCGCCATGTCCTACGACCCGCACACCAACTACCTGTCACCTGACAGCGCGGAGAACTTCGACATCAACATGAGCCTGTCGCTGGAAGGCATCGGCGCCGTGTTGCAGAGCGATAACGACAACGTCAAGATCGTGCGTCTGGTCCCGGCAGGTCCGGCGGCCAAGACCAAACAGGTCGCGCCGGCCGACAAGATCGTGGCCGTTGCCCAGGGCGACAAGGAAATGGTCGACGTGATCGGCTGGCGCCTGGATGAAGTGGTCAAGCTGATCCGCGGTCCGAAGGGCTCGGTGGTACGCCTGGAGATCATCCCGGCCAGCAATGCGCCGAATGACCAGACCAGCAAGATCGTTGCCATCACCCGTGAAGCGGTGAAACTTGAAGAACAGGCGGCCAAGAAGTCGATCCTGCACATCAAGCAGGATGGCAAGGACTACAAGCTCGGCGTCATCGACATTCCGGCCTTTTATCTGGACTTCAAGGCCTACCGTGCCGGCGATCCGGAATACAAGAGCACCACCCGTGACGTGAAGAAACTGCTCACCGAATTGCAGGCCGAGAAGGTCGACGGTGTGGTACTGGATCTGCGCAACAACGGTGGCGGTTCGTTGCAGGAAGCCACCGAACTGACCAGCCTGTTCATCGACAAGGGCCCGACCGTGCTGGTGCGTAATGCCGACGGCAAGGTCGATGTGCTTGAAGACGAAGCCAAGGGCGCGTTCTACAAAGGCCCGATGGCATTGCTGGTCAACCGTCTGTCTGCGTCGGCTTCGGAGATTTTCGCCGGGGCGATGCAGGACTATCACCGCGCGCTGGTGATCGGTGGTCAGACCTTCGGTAAAGGCACGGTGCAGACCATTCAGCCGCTCAACCACGGCGAACTGAAACTGACGCTGGCCAAGTTCTACAGGGTTTCCGGTCAGAGCACCCAGCATCAGGGCGTGGTACCGGACATCACTTACCCGTCGCTGATCGACACCAAGGAAATCGGCGAGAGCGCCCTGCCCGAGGCCATGCCGTGGGACAGCATCAAACCGGCGATCAAGCCGGCCATTGATCCGTTCAAGCCGTTCCTTGCCCAGCTGCAGGCACGTCACGAAGCACGCTCGGCCAAAGACGCCGAGTTCGTGTTCATCGAGGATCGTCTGGCATTGGCCAAGAAGCTGATGAACGAGAAGACCGTCAGCCTCAATGAAGCCGACCGTCGTGCCGAGCATGCCTCGATCGAAAGCAAGCAACTTGCGCTGGAAAACACCCGCCGCAAGGCCAAGGGTGAGGAGCCGCTCAAAGAGCTGAAGAAGGAAGACGAAGACGCGCTGCCGGTGGAAGACGAGAAGACCAAACCCGAGGACGATGCCTATCTGGCAGAGACCGGACGCATTCTCATCGACTACCTGGGCCTGAGTGCCGCTGTCGCGAAAAAGTAACGCAGGCTCATTGATGGCTATTTAGCTTCAACGTCATCAAACAGTCATGAAGCTGTCGTGAAATACGGGGCTGAACGCGAAATCGTTCAGCCCTTTTTCATTCTCTCCGAGACGACCATGACCATAACAGAGCAGCTGAGCGCACTGAGTTCCATTCTGGCTCGTGGTGATTTGCACAGTTTGTTCCAGCCCATCGTCTCGCTGTCGGAGCACCGGATTCTGGGCTATGAAGCCCTGACCCGCGGCCCCTCCAACAGCGCCCTGCACTCACCCTTGAACCTGTTCGCCATCGCCCGCCAGGCCGGTCGCCTGAGCGAGCTGGAGTTGAGTTGCCGGGACAGCGCCTGCCGACGTTTCAGTCAGCAGAAGTTACCGGGCAAGCTGTTTCTCAACGTTTCCCCCGAATCGCTGCTCGAAACCTCTCACCCTCCGGGCCGGACCCTGGAAATGCTGCGTCGCTACCAGATCGCGCCCAAGGACGTAGTCATCGAACTGACCGAGCAGATGCCCACCGATGATTTCGACCTGCTATACAACGCCTTGCACCACTATCGCGACATGGGTTTTTCCATCGCGCTGGACGATCTGGGCGCCGGTTATTCGAGCTTGCGACTCTGGTCGGAGCTGCGTCCGGACTACGTGAAAATCGATCGGCACTTCATCGACGGCATTCACCAGGATGCGGTGAAGCGCGAGTTCGTCGGCTCCATGCTGCAGATGGCCAAGGCCTCCAGGGCGACGGTGATTGCCGAAGGCATCGAATTGCCGGAAGAGCTGGCGACCCTGAAAGACATGGGCGTGAACCTGGTTCAAGGCTATCTGCTGGCGCGTCCTCAGGAGCGCCCGCCGCGCGACACCCGCGCCATGTTGCCAAAAACAGAGATCACAGTGGTGCCGCTCAACGAAGAAGCGGCCGATCTGTCTGCGCTGCTCAACCCACAGCCATCGGTCAGCCAGTCCACCCCCACGGCTGAAGTGCTGGAAGCGTTTCGCAGGCAGGCCAACCTCAACTCGCTGGCGGTGCTGGATGACGACGCCCGACCGTGTGGCATCGTCCACCGGCACTCGTTGTCCGAGGCGCTGCTCAAGCCCTTCGGCACCGAGCTGTTTGCCCGCAAACCAATCAGCCGCCTGATGAGCAGTGACTTTTTGGCCGTGGAAGTCAGCCAGTCGCTGCAACAGGTCAGCCGGCTGTTGACCAGCCGTGCCCGGCAGCGCATCGAGGAGGATTTCATCATCACCTCGAACGGCACCTATCTGGGGCTGGGCCGGGTGATCGACGTGCTCAAGCTGATCACCGAAATGAAGATCCAGCAGGCACGTTACGCCAATCCGCTGACCCTGCTGCCCGGCAATGTTCCGATTCAGCAATGCCTGACTCGGCTGCTGCAGCAAGGCCGTGCGTCGATGATCTGCTACGTGGATATCGACAGCTTCAAGCCCTTCAACGACATCTACGGTTATGCGCGTGGCGACGAGGTGCTGCTGTGTCTGGCGCAATGCCTGAACGACCGCATCGATCCGGCCAGAGACTTTGTCGGGCACATCGGCGGGGATGATTTTCTGATGGTGCTGGGCTTTGATGACTGGGAACGACGCCTGAAAACCCTGCTGGATGATTTTCCGAATCAATGCCGCCGTTTCTACCGCGCAGAACACCTGGAAGCCGGTTGCTTCATCGCCCTCAACCGACAGGGCCAACGCCAGGAATTCCCCCTGCTGTCGCTGTCGATTGGCGTGGTGCACTTGCATGAAGAAAGCTGCACGCTGGTCGATGCCAGCCAGTTGGCCGACCTCGCTTCACAGGCCAAGCACTTCGCCAAGGATGTCGCCGGCGCCAGCATTCACGTCATCGATTCGACGCGGCTGGATTTGTTGATGCAGGCGTGAGGGCCGGCGCCATACGCTTACTGCGCTTCAGCTTCAGGATAACTGTACTCAAAGACCCGAACCACTTCCGAGGCGTGCCATGAGGCTGCCGCGACGCCGTCCGAAGGTCCGGTGAAGCGGCCCAGCCGTTCAGCGCACTCGAAAAAACCGGGACGCGGCAGGCGGCTTGCGCCCTGGCTGATGACCAGCGAACTGCGCAAGGGCTGTTCAGCGCGGGCATCCATGGCGGCGAGGTGCTCAAGGGCGGCGGTCAGGGTCTGCATGGCCGGGCTGGGCAGTTGCAGGCGTTCCACCAGAGCGCGATAGGTCAGCAGATGCCGTTGGCGACGGGCCAGATCGAGCTCATTGAGCAGCCCATCCCAATGCTGACGACTGATGCGCACGCTCACGACTCACCTCGCCAGCCCGACACCCCAAGCTCCCACGCCAGGCTGCGCTTGATGGCACCGTCCGGCTCACGAGTACCGTTCTCGATCAGCTCCAGGTAGGACGGGCTGATGCCGACGGTACGCGCCAGGCTCGCCGCTTCAAGGCCTTTGGCCTCGCGCAGGGCACGCAATTCATCGAAGCCGGGAAGCTCACTGGCGGTGGTGCCGGAAGTCGATGCAGCCGGCTCGCTGGAAGGCTTGCCGGCCAGTCCGGCAGCCTTGAGCAGGGCTTGATACTGCGCCCAGGGCAGCACTGCGTATTCAGGCTCCCCGTCACGGGATATCACTTGAAGATCCATAGAGTCACCTTGTACTACACGACTGCAGACTGATCAGGCTTGATCCATAGGCAGGCATCTTAACAGCGGAACGCCAGGGCTTGTGTTCAATCCGTGAGACTTACACCTTGCCTCGCTCTTGCTCCAGCAGTGCCTGAGTCTTCGGCAGTTGCTCGACCACGATGAGTTTCTCGGGCGATTGCTGCGCGCGCCATGCACGAAAGGCGTCCAGCTCATTGCTCAGGTGCTTGGTAACCCACGCCAGCACGGCGATGTCATCGAGCATGCCGAGGCCGGGTATCCAGTCGGGGATCGCATCCAGCGGGCTGAGGAAGTACATCAGACCGGCGACGATGGACAGGATCGCTTTAGGGCTGATGGCGCGGTATTCGCCCCGCCAGTAAGCCAGGCACAAGGCCTGCAGCAAACGCAGGTCTTCCTTGAGTTTGCCCAGACGACTGCCTTCACTGTTGCCTTTACGCGCGACAGCGAACAGCAATCCTGGCAATCGTCCAGCGGCCAGCAGACGCCGGGCTCCGGGCAGATAACGGATAAAGTTCCACGGTGCTTTCATACCCACTCCCGTTCAGCAAAATGTCGTTCGATAAAGCAGATTCGCTGAACCTGCCTGGCCAGCGCCACAAGGTTATCCACAATAATTGTGGATAACCTTGTGAACAGTGGCTTTTTTCCAGCCTCAACACCCCGTTTTCGGGGGACCATAGTCAGATCGGGCGTTTTTTACTCACAAAAAAACTACAAACGTGTGAACCCGCCACCCTCGATGAAACGAGTGCCTTGATCTTGCCGGACTGTCGGACAATTCTTTTGCATGCATCCATGATAGTGGGACTGCCCGAATGGCCAAGCGTTCGGGAAATAAGCCGGACACAAAAACGCCCCGTCGAGACAGGGCGTTTTCTGTAGCCAGGTGGTGCGTTACTTCTTGGCCGGAGCCGAAGCGGCAGGAGCTGCCTCTTCTTCGTCGGCATCAGCACCAGGCGTTGGTGCCGCTGCAGGGTCCTTGATACCCAGCAGTTCAAGATCGAACACCAGTACCGAGTTGGCCGGGATCGCCGGGCTCGGGCTCTGTGCGCCGTAAGCCAGATCACTCGGGATGAAGAGTTTGATCTTCTCGCCGACGTGCATCAGTTGCAGACCTTCGACCCAACCCGGAATCACACCGCCAACAGGCAGGTCGATCGGGCTGCCGCGCTCAACGGAACTGTCGAAGACCTTGCCGTCGATCAGCTTGCCTTCGTAGTGAACAGTCACAACATCGGTAGGCTTGGGCTGAGCGCCATCGGCTTTCTTGATGATCTGATACTGCAGGCCGGAAGCGGTGGTGACCACGCCGTCCTTTTTACCGTTCTCTTCGAGGAATTTCTTGCCAGCGGCAGAAGCTTCTTCGCTCATCTTCGCCAGACGCTCTTCGGAACGCTTTTGCAGCGCGGAGAAGGCTTCAACCAGCTCTTCGTCCTTGAGTTTCTGATCTTTCTTGCCAACAGCGTCTTCGATACCCAGGGCTACAGCCTTGGAATCCAGATCATCCATACCTTCCTGAGCCAGGCTTTTGCCCATGTTCAGACCGATGCCATAAGACGCTTTTTGTGCTGGGGTTTTCAGCTCTACGGTGCTGGCTTGCTTGTCACAACCTGCGAGTACCAGACCGACCAGGGCAATCGCCGCTGCCAACCGATGCTGTTTCATGCTAATTCCTTGTTCATGCGCCAAAAGGGCAAACGAGTAAAGCCGCGAGCTTATCAGGCCGCCGCGATCAATGGCTACCGGCATGAGAGGCAGAAAACGCCGATAAGTTCAGGTATCCAAAGGTTTTCCCGGATCTGTACCGCATTGTTCAGTTGCAGTTCAGTTTGTGATTCGCACAGGCAAGGCGCTGGCTCGCTGCACAGGGCTCAGGCTACGGGACTGATCACACCGGCATCAGGCCAGCGCGCACTGGTCTGTAGCACGCGCAGAAGCCCGGCCCGCGCCACCCGACGGACGAAATCCTGCACGCTGAGGGTACCGGCTTCGAGTTGCGCCTGAATGGACTCGGCCCCGGAGTACACGCGCGATACGCTTTGCAATAGTTGAAACTCCTCGGCGGACTGGCTGGGGGTGTAACAGAGCAGCGCGCCGTCGGCTGCCGAGAAATAGACGGCGGACATCTCGAAACCATAGCGAATCGGCAAGCCTTTGCGGCGCTGTGCCGGTTTGTGCCGATAGCTGAACATCCGGTGCAGGTCATCCGGCTCGAAGAAATCGTTCATCACTTCACGCCCACCCTCGACGGCCAGATTGGCTGAACAGAAATACATACCGTCCACACGATAGCCGTCAGGCAATGCAGGCCGGTAATACGCATCGGGATGGAATGCCGAACACGGCGCGTACACCGGCATGCCGTCATCGAGAATCGGCTCGGCAATCCGATAGGCTCGCTCGACCGGATTGAACAGAAGAAAACCGATGATCTGCGAATGAATACGACTGCCGATACGGCCATGAGCATAACGTGCAGCCTCATCGGCGCTGTCGAACGGCGCGCTGAGACTCAGGGGTCGGGGTGGCCATTGCGCGTCGCAGCTTGCAGGCGATTTGGCGGGAGGTGTACGAGCGGCAGCGTCGTCCGGGTAAGGCTGCCAGTCGGCCGGCACTTTGCCTGACCGCCCCCACAGTCGGCTGGGCACTATCACGTGCAGATCCCCGGCTCCGGCCAGCAGGCGGACCACATCACTGGGCATCATGCTGAGGTTCTGCAACGCCTTGTGGATCTGGCTGAGTTCACACAAGTGCGGCATGCTCCGCGGACCAGAAACGCGCGCAAACAAAGCGTCTTCGGCAGCAGAGCGGGACAGCGTGTATTTGATCAGGGAGCCGTCAGGCCCGGAAAGATAGGTCGCCGCACACACCTCCTGATCGTCGATCACCGCATAAATGTCGCCGACAGAAAAACTGTTCGGGTAAGTGACCTTTTCACTGTCCGGCCACTCGTCGAGCCCGGCCTGCAGTGACGGGTGAGAATGGTAGACCGCATAGTCCTCATGCCCTTGCGGGTAGAGCACATAACCTTCCTGCTCGTTGCGCGGGAAAACCTCGTTGGGATCGAAGCTGAACTGGCTGCCGTTCATGGGCTCGGTCGCAATGTACTTGCCATCCTTGCGAACCAGGATGAAACCGCCGTATTCGCGATCACGCCGGTCGCCGATCCGCTCATGGGCATAACGCGCAGCATCGTCAGGATGATCGAATGGCGCGCTGAGCTCAGGCATGTCGGGGTGCTGATCGATGGATCGTTTGTAGAGTCTTTTTCTCGGGTACATCCGGGGCTCCTTGAAAGCCTGACTGATTGAGTCATGAGCGTAAGGAAACCCGACACGGCAAGTGACATAGATGAATATGACCTTACGTAAGTCTGCCGGCGCCGGACAACATGAAATTAAAGATAATTTTTAAGCATTTCGGGATGTGCTTCGATCCGCGGCGTGGGCGAGTCTGCCCAGCCCCTGCGTCGACCATCGCGACTGGCGATCAGGGCTCATGCAGTTTGTCGTGTTCAGGAACGTTTTATGCAATCGACCACTCGTTTTCGTTCAAAGCGCACGACAGCCCGCCAGTTGGCAAGCCTGGCCGTGATCGCCGCAGCAGCCATGTTGCCGGTCAGCGCAGCCTATGCCGCCAAGAAACCGCCTCTGGTTGTCACTGAGGGCATCAAGGCCTACCGCCTGTGCACAGGCTCCGACAAGCTTTCACACGTCATCGAAGGCTCGATCGATCAACAGGCCATGACCGATGTCAGCGCCCTGCACTTCAAGGAGACCCCGGCGCACTCGACCTTTGACTGGCATCCGGCACCCGAAGAGCAGTACGTGATCACCCTGTCCGGCACGCTGGAATTTTCCACCACTGGAGGCGAAAACTTTGTCTTGCACCCCGGGGAAGTGTTGCTGGCGCAGGACACCACAGGCCCCGGCCATCGCTGGAAGCTGATCGACGATCAGCCTTGGCGACGTGCGTACGTCATCACCAAGCCAGGCGACAAGGGCGCGTTCGTGCCGAAGGACGGAGCGTCTGCGAAGGGCTGCTGATGCAGTGATGCAGCCGCCTCCATCGACCGTGATTACATCGACGCATCAGCCGCTGGCTCGGAAATTTCGATCAGGTTCAGATCCGGATCACGCACATATACCGACCAGATCGGCCCGGTAGCACCGGTGCGCTCGACTGGACCTTCGACGATCGGCCAGTCCTGCTCCTGCAGGTGCACAATCACCTGCTCGAGCGGGATGGTGGCGATGAAACACAGATCCAGCGCACCTGGCACCGGCAAATGAGCCTTGGGCTCGAATTCCTTGCCGCGTTCATGGACGTTGATTTTCTGATTGCCGAAGCGGAATGCCAGACGTCCCTGACGAAAGCGTTCAGGGGTCATACCCAGAACGCGTACGTAAAAGTCCTTGCAGGCGTCGATATCGACAGTGGTCAGTACCAGGTGGTCCAGATGATCAATCACGGGATCAGCTCCGTTTGGAATAGAGTTCTGTTTACGACAACGGCCACGTTTCGGATCAGATAATGCCAAGCCGACGCCACTCGGCACGTGTGCCAGCATCGATACCATGGGCTTCAAGCACGGCATCGGTGTGTTGGCCGAGTGTCGGCGCAGACGATCGTACCTGACCCGGCGTGTCTTGAAGTTTAGGCACAATCCCCGGAAGGGTGACGGGTTTTCCGTCGTCCAGCGTGCCCTGCAACAGCATGTCTCGCGCCTGATAATGCGGGTCACTGGCGATGTCGGCAGCGTCGTAGATCTTGCCTGCCGGGATACGTGCTTCGTTGAGCGCCGCAAGGACTTCGTCCATCGAGCGCTCGGCGGTCCAGGTCGAAATGGCCGCATCGATGCGGGCCACGTGTCTGACCCGCCCGTCGTTGTGCTGAAGCTCGGGGTCGCTGGCCAGATCCATGCGACCGATCTTTTCCATCAGGCGCCGGAAGATACTGTCGCCATTGCCCGCGATCAGCGCGTACTTGCCGTCATTGCAGCGGTAGGCATTGCTCGGAGCGATGCCAGGCAGACTGCTGCCAGCCGGCTCGCGGACAGTGTCGAACACCGAATACTCGGGAATCAGGCTTTCCATCATGTTGAACACTGACTCGTACAACGCGACATCTATTTGCTGCCCCTCGCCGCCATTCTGCTCACGGTGACGAAGCGCCAGCAGAACGCCGATCACACCGTGCAACGCAGACAGCGAATCGCCAATCGATACGCCGACACGCACTGGCGTGCGCCCTGCCTCGCCCGACAGATGACGCAAACCGCCCATGGCCTCGCCGATCACGCCAAACCCCGGCCGGTCGCGATACGGCCCGGTCTGCCCGTAGCCAGAGACACGCAGCATGATCAGTTTAGGATTGAGGGCGTGCAGCGCTTCCCAGCTCAACCCCCAGCCTTCAAGCGTGCCGGGGCGAAAGTTCTCGACCAGTACATCGGCATCCCGGATCAACCGTCGTGCCATTTCCTGCGCTTGAGGCTGGCGCAGATCAAGGGTCACCGACTGTTTGTTGCGGGACTGCACCGCCCACCAGACGGACGTGCCGTTATGCAGCAAACGCCATTTGCGCAGGGGATCCCCGGTCAGCGGCGGCTCGACCTTGATGACCTCGGCACCGAACTCGGCGAGGATCTTCGCCGCGAACGGACCGGCAATGAGCTGGCCCAGCTCCACCACCTTGATGCCCTGAAGAGGTAGGCTCATGACACGTCCTTTCTTGTTTGGGAGGTGGAGGAATGATCTGCGCAAATGCGCTGGATGGAAAGCCGGACGGTGCGCTGCCAGACCAGACCGCCGTAAAAACCCCGCACCAGGCGGGGTTCATTGAATCAATTGCTGCACGCCAACTGGAAACTCATCGAGGAATCACCCGAGCCCCCCCGTTTACCGACCATAAGCCCCAATACATTGACCTGCTCCGTAGTTGCAGCGCCGCCCAACTTGGCGTGCCCATAGAACAGCCGCTCATGATCACTGGTATCAATGGAAGACACCGAGCAGAAACCTGGAGAGTTCTTAAACTGTCCTTCCTTGAAGAACACTTTATAGGTCGCGAAGTAGTCTTTCTGGCTGCTGTAACTTACAGACTTGATCCAGGGGGACGACTGAGCAACAACATTACCGTGCTGGTCGATGGTCGCGGTGTGCAGCACTGGCTTGGCCAGCGCGCTCGCAGACAGGATCAAAGCCGTAGTGCCTATAAACAGTTTAAAACGATTTTTCATAGTCATCCCTTTACTCACTGAAGTATCAGACCGCCTCGATTCTGCGGTCGGTCCGGATTAATTATTTGGGGTCATCAAGAGAACTTCTGATGACTGAATACCCCATCAACCCATTCAGCTAATACCAGCAAAGAGAATAAATCAAGCGTTCACCAAGGCTAACTAACAGGCCTGGTTTAAACTTCAATAATTAAGGATGTTACTTACGTCCGCGCCGAATAATTCTTACAAAACTTCAATAGAACTGCAGCGGGGGCATTGCACGTTGCACGAGGAGGGGCGGGATTTCCAGACGACAGAAAGCAAAAAGCCCGCACTAGGCGGGCTTTCTGTTTGCTTCAAGGAGTTCAAGGGCCTTGAAGCGGAATATGGCGCAGCGGACGGGACTCGAACCCGCGACCCCCGGCGTGACAGGCCGGTATTCTAACCGACTGAACTACCGCTGCGCGTAACACTAAAAGCGAGTTTGGTGGGTGATGACGGGATCGAACCGCCGACCCGCTGCTTGTAAGGCAGCTGCTCTCCCAGCTGAGCTAATCACCCTTCACTCTCGGTGTGGCGCGCATTCTACGGAGCGACCTGTACTCTGGCAAGCACTTTTTTAAATAATTTTTATAATCCTTCCAAAGGCTTACAAACGCTCTGTACAGGGTTGGCCCCAGCGGCTGAGGAGCGAATAATGCCCGCCTTTGTATAGAAAGAGAGATTCACCTCATGTGGTTCAAAAACCTGCTTGTCTATCGCCTGACCCAGGACGTGCCTTTTGATGCCGAAGCGCTGGAGACAGCACTGGCGACCAAGCCGGCGCGCGCCTGCGCCAGCCAGGAGGTAGCCACCTATGGTTTCGTCGCTCCTTTCGGCAAGGGCGAAGACGCTCCATTGGTACACATCAGTCAGGACTTCATGCTGATCGCTGCACGCAAGGAAGAGCGCATTCTGCCGGGCAGCGTCGTGCGTGACGCGCTCAAGGAAAAGGTCGACGAGATCGAAGCCGAGCAGATGCGCAAGGTCTACAAGAAGGAACGCGATCAGCTCAAGGATGAAATCATCCAGGCCTTCCTGCCGCGCGCCTTTATCCGCCGCTCCGCCACCTTCGCCGCCATCGCGCCGAAACAGGGCCTGATCCTGGTCAATGCCTCCAGCCCGAAACGCGCCGAAGACCTGTTGTCCACCCTGCGCGAGGTCATCGGCTCGCTGCCGGTACGTCCGCTGACGGTCAAGGTTTCACCGAGTGCGACCATGACTGACTGGGTCAAGACTCAGAAAGCAGCCGACAACTTCTTCGTGCTGGACGAGTGCGAGCTGCGCGACACCCATGAAGATGGCGGCATCGTGCGCTGCAAGCGTCAGGACCTGACCGGCGACGAAATCCAGCTGCACCTGAGCACAGGCAAGGTCGTGACCCAGCTGTCGCTGGCCTGGCAGGACAAGCTGTCGTTCGTGCTGGACGATAAGCTGGTGGTCAAGCGTCTGAAGTTCGAGGACCTGCTGCAGGATCAGGCCGAACAGGACGGTGGTGACGAAGCGTTGGGGCAACTGGACGCCAGCTTCACGCTGATGATGCTGACCTTCGGCGAGTTCCTGCCGGAGCTGTTCGAGGCATTGGGCGGCGAAGAGATTCCGCAAGGCATCTGATACGCGCTTTTGCAACACTGCCGCTCGAAACACCGCGCCGTCTCGTCAGACGGCGCATTCATTTCATCCCGGTTATTCAACAATAAGGAACAGGCCATGCGTGCGTTGGCAGCCTTGAGTCGTTTTGTCGGCAACACGTTTGCCTACTGGGTGTTGTTGTTCGCCATTCTGGCATTTCTGTTTCCGCAGGCATTCATTGGCCTTAAGAGCTGGATCGTGCCGCTACTCGGGCTGGTCATGTTCGGCATGGGCCTGACCCTGAAACTCGACGATTTTTCCGAAGTGGCGCGTAACCCGTGGCGAGTGGCGCTGGGTGTGATTGCGCACTTCGTGATCATGCCCGGTGTGGCCTGGTTGCTGTGCCAGGTGTTTCAACTGCCGCCGGAGATTGCCGTGGGCGTGATTCTGGTCGGCTGCTGTCCGAGCGGCACTTCATCCAACGTCATGGCCTGGCTGGCAAAGGGTGATCTGGCGCTGGCGGTGGCGATCGCTGCGGTCACTACCCTGCTCGCCCCGCTGCTGACCCCGACCTTGATCTGGTTCCTCGCTTCGGCGTGGCTGCCGGTGTCTTTCCTCGATATGTTCTGGTCGATCCTGCAACTGGTCATGCTGCCGATTGTGTTGGGCGTGGTTGCCCAGCGTCTGTTGGGCGCGCGGGTCAGCTATGCGGTAGACGTGCTGCCGCTGGTGTCGGTGGTCAGTATTGTGATGATCGTCTGCGCTGTGGTCGCGGCCAGTCAGGCGAAAATCGCTGAATCCGGCCTGCTGATCATGGCGGTGGTGATTCTGCATAACACGTTCGGTTTTCTGTTGGGTTATTTCACTGGCAAGGTTTTCAAGCTGCCATTAGCGCAACGCAAGTCGCTGGCGCTGGAGGTCGGTATGCAGAACTCGGGGCTGGGCGCTGCGCTGGCCAGTGCGCATTTCTCGCCGCTGGCGGCGGTGCCAAGTGCGCTGTTCAGTGTCTGGCACAATATTTCCGGGGCGTTGCTATCGACGTATTTCAGGAAGATGCCGGAGGAAGAGAATACGTCCGTCCGTTGATGCCTGTTGACTGTCGTCCCCCGCGTGGGAATGCAGTTCGTGACGCTCCGCGTCACACGGCGGTTCTGCGAGGTCAGGTGGATGTGGGTTCCAGCTCAGGTCACCTTTGGCCATCGTGCCAATCCGAAGTGATTGGCACGTCAGTTGTACAGAGCGTAAACGCTACTGCACTTTCCCTCTCAGCGCTTTCACTTCTTCGCGCACGTCCACGGGGGTTGCCACGTCGGCGGCAATGGGCGAACCCGCAACCAGTACCACGCGAGACCAGAGGCGGCGAAACAGGGTCTTGCTCGGGTCGCGGCTGAAGAAGCTGCCCCACAGGCCTTGCAGTGCCAGTGGAATGACCGGTACCGGGGTTTCCTGGATGATGCGGCTCATGCCGTTCTTGAAGCCGTTGATTTCGCCGTCGGTGGTCAGTTTGCCTTCCGGGAAGATGCACACCAGTTCGCCTTCCGCGAGGTACTGGGCGATGCGCTTGAACGATTTCTCGTAGATGTCCATGTCTTCGTTACGCCCGGCAATGGGGATGGTCCCGGCCGTGCGAAAGATGAAGTTGAGCACGGGCAGCTGGTAGATCTTGTAGTACATGACAAAGCGGATCGGGCGCCTCACTGCACCGGCAATCAGCAATGCATCGACAAAGGACACATGGTTGCAGACCAACAGCGCCGCGCCTTCGTCCGGGATCCGATCCAGATTGCGGTGTTCGACGCGGTACATGGAATGGCCAAGCAGCCAGATCATGAAGCGCATGGTGAACTCGGGGACGATCTTGAAGATGTAGATGTTGACCGCGATGTTCATCACCGACACGGCCAGAAACAGCTGCGGAATCGACAGTTTGGCAACGCTCAGCAGCAGGATCGAGACAAGCGCCGAGACCACCATGAACAGCGCGTTGAGAATGTTGTTGGCGGCGATGACGCGCGAGCGCTCTTTCAGCGGCGTGCGCGACTGGATCAAGGCGTACAGCGGCACGATGTAAAAGCCACCGAATACGCCGATACCCAGAATATCGAACAGCACCAGCCAGCCCTGCCCTGAGGACAGCACCGCCAGCCAGTCGTTGGCCTGCACGTTCTGTGGGAAACCGCCCGAATGCCACCACAGCAGCAGGCCAAAAATCGTCAGGCCCATCGAGCCGAACGGCACCAGCCCGATCTCGACCTTATGCCCGGACAAGCGCTCGCAGAGCAACGAGCCCAGCGCGATGCCGATGGAGAATACGGCCAGAATCAGCGTAACGACCGTTTCGTCGCCGTACATCCATTCCTTTGCATAGGCCGGGATCTGCGTCAGGTAGATAGCGCCCACGAACCAGAACCACGAGTTGCCGACAATCGAGCGCGAAACCGCGGGCGTCTGCCCAAGCCCCATGCGCAAGGTCGCCCACGACTGGGTAAAGATGTTCCAGTTGAGCTTCATCTCCGGCGAGGCAGCATCGGCGCGCGGGATACCGAAGCTGGCCAGGAACCCCAGGCAGGCGACCAGCACGATGGCAGCCGCCACCACCCAGGCATAGTGCGAAGAAGACATCATCACACCCGCGCTGATGGTGCCGGCCAGAATCGCCAGAAAAGTGCCCATCTCGACCAGCGCGTTGCCGCCGACCAGTTCGCTCTCGCGCAGGTGCTGGGGCAGGATCGAATACTTGACCGGCCCGAACAGCGCCGAATGCGTACCCATGGCGAACAGCGCGGCCAGCATCAACTCCAGATGATTGAACAGAAAGCCTGCGGCGCCGACCACCATGATGACAATCTCGCCGAACTTGATGATCCGGATCAACTTGTCCTTGGGGTACTTCTCGCCGAACTGCCCGGCCAGCGCCGAGAACAGAAAGAACGGCAGGATGAACAGCAAGGCGCACAGATTGACGTAGATCGAGCGATCCCCGTCGATGCTCAGCTTGTAAAGGATGGCAAGGATCAATGACTGCTTGAAGATGTTGTCATTGAATGCCCCGAGGGACTGCGTGATGAAAAACGGCAGGAAACGGCGTTTCCCGAGCAGGCTGAATTGTGACTGTTGGCTCATCGTCCGTGGTCCTGAGAGGCTGGGGAGAACTGACGCAGCGGCCAATCCGAGGCACATTGAAGACGTAACGCCGCCGAATGTCGATAGGACATTTTCTTTTACAAAACCTGTGTCGCTATTTTTATCACTTCGGGCTTGGCCGGGACCGCTGCGACACCGCGCCACGCTCGACCTTGGTCGACAAAGACGAAGCGCGGCCATCGTGCGAGACTGCGCGTTATCGATACAGTGTGGAATTTGATATGTCGCTGTCCAGCGGGCTGATTGCGGCCGTTGCTCTTACCTATATGGCCATCATGTTCGCCATCGCCTTCTACGGCGACCGATACAGCGCGTCGCTGCGCCCGACCATGCGCGCCTGGGTCTACAGCCTGTCGCTGGCGGTGTACTGCACCAGTTGGACATTTTTCGGCGCAGTGGGTCAGGCCGCAGAGCAGTTGTGGTCGTTTCTGCCGATTTATCTGGGGCCCATCGTGCTGATGGTACTGGCGCCCTGGGTACTGCAAAAAATGGTGCTGATCAGCAAGCAGGAAAATATCACTTCAATTGCCGACTTCATCGCAGCGCGCTATGGCAAGTCCCAGTCACTGGCGGTGATGGTGGCGCTGATTTGCCTGATCGGCATGCTGCCGTACATCGCGTTGCAGCTCAAAGGCATCGTGCTTGGGGTGAATATCCTGATCGGTGCCGTGGCTGACTCCACCGGCACCCGCGCGCAGGACACCGCGCTGGTGGTGTCGCTGATTCTCGCGCTGTTCACCATCGTCTTCGGCGCACGCAATCTGGATGTCACCGAACACCATCGCGGCATGGTGCTGGCCATTGCTTTCGAGGCGCTGGTCAAGCTGTTTGCGTTCATGGCGGTCGGCGTATTCGTCACGTTCGGCCTGTATGACGGATTCGACGACCTGTTCAATCAGGCCAAACTCGCGCCACGTCTCGAGGAATACTGGAAAGACACGATCAACTGGCCGTCGATGTTCGTGCAGACCGGCGTGGCGATGATGGCGATTGTCTGCCTGCCCCGCCAGTTCCACGTGACGGTGGTCGAGAACATCGAGCCTCAAGACCTGAATCTCGCCAAATGGGTGTTCCCGGCGTATCTGGCGCTGGCTGCACTGTTCGTGGTGCCGATTGCACTGGCCGGACAAATGCTCCTGCCGGGCTCCATGCTGCCCGACTCGTTCGTGATCAGCCTGCCGCTGGCTCACGCTCACCCTTCACTCGCGCTGCTGGCCTTCATTGGCGGAGCATCGGCGGCAACCGGCATGGTGATCGTCGCTTGCGTAGCGCTGTCGACGATGATTTCCAACGACATGCTGCTGCCGTGGCTGTTAAGACGCAAAAACACCGAACGGCCGTTCGAAGCGTTTCGTCACTGGATGCTTTCCGTCAGACGCATCAGCATCGTGATGATTCTTCTGCTGGCCTACGTCAGCTACCGGATGCTCGGGTCGACGGCCAGTCTGGCGACCATCGGCCAGATCGCCTTTGCCGCGATCACCCAGCTGGCTCCCGCCATGTTCGGTGCGTTGTACTGGAAGCAGGCCAATCGGCGTGGTGTATTTGCAGGCCTGGCGGCCGGTATCTTCATTTGGTTCTACACCCTCGTGCTGCCGGTGACGGCGCATGGCATGGGCTGGTCTTTGAGCACGTTCCCACTGCTCTCCTGGCTGCACAGCAACCCGTTCGACCTGCCTATCTCGCCGATGACCCAGGGCGTGGTGCTGTCGATGGCCGGCAATTGCACGCTGTTCGCCTGGGTGTCGATGCTGTCGCGCACGCGAGTGGCCGAGCACTGGCAGGCGGGTCGTTTCATCGGTCAGGAAACCCAAGGACGCGACTTCAGTCGCCCGCTGCTTGCGGTACAGATCGAGGACCTGCTCAGCCTGTCGGCACGCTTCGTCGGTGAGGACCGCGCGCGGCAGAGCTTCATCCGCTTCGCCCAACGACAGGGCAAGGGTTTCAACCCCAGCCTGAATGCCGACGGAGAATGGATCGCGCATACCGAGCGACTGCTGGCCGGCGTGCTCGGCACCTCTTCGACCCGCGCGGTGGTCAAGGCTGCTATCGAAGGTCGCGACATGCAGCTGGAAGACGTCGTACGCATCGCCGACGAAGCCTCCGAAGTACTGCAGTTCAACCGCGCGCTGCTGCAGGGTGCTATCGAAAACATTACCCAGGGCATCAGCGTGGTCGACCAGTCCTTGCGTCTAGTCGCCTGGAATCGTCGCTACCTTGAGCTGTTCAATTACCCTGAAGGCCTGATCGGCGTTGGCCGGCCGATTGCCGACATCATCCGTTACAACGCCGAGCGCGGACTCTGCGGACCGGGCGAGGCAGAAGTTCACGTTGCGCGCCGTCTGCACTGGATGCGCCAAGGCCGCGCTCACACCTCGGAGCGGTTGTTTCCCAATGGCCAGGTGATCGAGCTGATTGGCAACCCGATGCCGGGCGGCGGCTTCGTCATGAGTTTCACCGACATCACCGAGTTCCGCGCCGCCGAGCACGCCCTCAAAGGCGTCAATGAAAGCCTTGAGCAACGGGTAGCCGCACGTACCCACGAATTGTCCCAGCTCAACCAGGCGCTGACCGAAGCCAAAGGCACCGCTGAAGCCGCCAACGAATCGAAAACCCGTTTCCTGGCCGCGGTGAGTCATGACCTGATGCAGCCGTTGAACGCTGCACGACTGTTCTCCGCCGCGCTGTCACATCAGCAGGAAGGGATTTCCAGCGACGCCCAGCAACTGGTTCGGCACCTGGACAGCTCGCTGCGCTCTGCCGAAGACCTGATCAGCGACCTGCTGGATATTTCTCGCATCGAAAACGGCAAGATCACCCCGGACCGTCAGCCGTTCCCGCTCAGCGCGCTGTTTGACACCCTGGGTGCCGAATTCAAGGCGCTGGCTCAGGAGCAAGGCCTGAGTTTTCGTGTGAGGGGCAGTTCACTGCGCGTCGACAGCGATATCAAGCTGTTGCGCCGGGTGCTGCAGAACTTTTTGACCAACGCTTTCCGCTATGCCAAAGGCCCTATTCTGCTGGGTGTCAGGCGCTACGGTGACAGCCTGAGCCTGGAAGTCTGGGACCGCGGTCCGGGCATTCCCGAAGACAAGCGCAAGGTGATCTTCGAAGAATTCAAACGCCTCGACAGCCACAAGACTCACGCGGCCAAGGGGCTGGGCCTGGGGCTGGCGATCGCCGATGGTTTGTGCCGCATCCTCGAGCATCCTTTGCAAGTGCGCTCATGGACCGGCAAAGGCAGCGTATTCAGCGTCCAGGTACCGCTGGCCGCGCCCCAGGCTGCACTCCCCGCAACACTGCCTGAAGTCAGCCGCCCCGCACTGAACGGTACGCAGGTGCTGTGTGTCGACAACGAAGACAGCATCCTGATCGGTATGCACAGCCTGCTGTCACGCTGGGGCTGTCAGGTCTGGACCGCGCGCAATCGACAGGAATGCGAAGCGCTGCTGAACAATGGCATCCGGCCGCAGATTGCCCTGGTGGATTACCATCTTGATGAAGGCGAAACCGGTACTGAACTCATGGCCTGGCTGCGTACCCGACTGGGTCAACCGGTGCCGGGCGTGCTTATCAGTGCCGATGGGCGTGCGGAGTTGATCGCTCAGGTGCACGCGGCGGGGCTCGATTACCTGCCCAAGCCGGTCAAGCCTGCAGCGCTGCGCGCACTGTTGAGCCGGCATGTGAGTCTGGACGGGTAACGGAATGCCGGTTGTTCGCAGAGGCCACGAACAACCGGATCAGGGGAAAACCGGAAACACTGTCGCTTAACCAAACAACCAGTAGCCCAGCAGCGTCAGTACCGCCACGGCCAGAACAGGGCGCAATATGCGATAAGCCTTGGGGTTGGCGCGCTTGAACTGCTTGACCTTGCCACTGAAGCCATCACTGAAACGCTTGCTGAACGCATACGCCTGGTTGATTCCACCGACGCGCTCGTCGTCGAGGTTCTGCGGAGCGGTGGCGCGACCCAGAAACGCGCTGACACTGCGGTTCATACGGGTCATGAAGCGGTTGGTCAACGGACGCTCGATGTCACAGAAAAGAATCACCCGGGTCTGGTCGGTCTCGTTCTTGACCCAGTGAACATAGGTCTCATCGAACATGACGTCCTGACCGTCACGCCAGGCGTACTCCTTGCCATCGACGAAGATCCGGCAATCATCGGAGTTGGGTGTCGACAGGCCCAGGTGATAACGCAGCGAGCCGGCAAACGGATCGCGGTGCGGATTGAGGTGACTGCCACCCGGCAACAGCGCGAACATCGCGCCCTTGACGTTGGGAATGCTGTTGACCAGTTCGACGGTTTTCGGGCACAGCGCCTCGGCAGACGGCAGGGCCTTGTCGTACCACTTCAGGTAAAAGCGCTTCCAGCCCTTCTTGAAGAACGAGCCAAAACCGGCGTCGTTGTTTTTCTCCGCCGCACGAATATAGCCTTCGTCGAACAGGTGCATGGCTTCGTCGCGAATGGTTTCCCAGTTGTCCTTGAGGATGTCCAGTTCAGGGAATTTGCTGCGGTCCAGATACGGCTCGGACGGCACGCGGGAAAACAGGTACATCAGTGCGTTGTACGGTGCGAACAATGCAGAATGGTTGACGAACTGCCGCAACAGAGGCAATCGGGCACGACCGCGCAAATGAACGTACAGCGTGCTGCCCAGAAACAGCATCAGGATCGATGCCTTGGCAACAAATGAAAGGGTCATGAAGCTCTCCTTGAAGCGGGCAGATAACGCCAAACGTCACGCGGGCAGTGCTAATGCATGATTCTGAATAATGACTGGAGCGCCGGGCGGACAGCGCTGATCGTCCGGCGAGTCGTAAGCTGGCCATCATAAACCCTTGCGTTGCCCGCATGAAGTGCGCACTTGCGAAGATGTGTTACTGGGAAAGCTCCTGATCGGTGAACAGATCGCTGAACAGCATGCTCGACAGGTAACGTTCGCCGGAGTCTGGCAGGACCACTACGATCGTCTTGCCTTGCATCTCTGGCTTTTCAGCCAGACGGACGGCGGCCGCCATTGCCGCGCCGCACGAAATACCGCACAGAATGCCCTCCTCCTGCATCAGACGCCGCGCCATGGCCTTGGACTCTTCATCGGTGACACGCTCTACCCGATCGACAATCGACAGGTCGAGGTTTTTCGGGATGAAGCCGGCGCCGATGCCCTGAATCTTGTGCGGGCTGGGGGTGATCGTTTCACCGGCCATCGCCTGGGTGATGATCGGCGAACCGTCCGGCTCGACGGCGACCGACAGGATCGGTTTGCCTTCGGTGTGCTTGATATACCGGGAGATACCGGTGATAGTCCCGCCAGTCCCTACGCCTGCCACCAAGACGTCGATGGCACCGTCGGTGTCTGCCCAGATTTCCGGGCCAGTGGTTTTTTCATGGATGGCCGGGTTGGCCGGGTTCTCGAACTGCGCTGGCATGAAATAGTGCTCGGGGTTACCTGCCAGCAGCTCTTCGGCCTTGGCAATCGCACCTTTCATCCCCTTGGCCGCTTCGGTCAGCACCAGTTCTGCGCCCAGGGCCTTGAGTACCTTACGACGTTCTATGCTCATGGAAGCAGGCATGGTGAGCATCAGCTTGTAGCCACGGGCAGCGGCAACAAAGGCCAGACCGATGCCGGTGTTGCCCGAGGTTGGCTCGACGATGGTCATGCCCGGCTTGAGCCTGCCGCTGCTTTCGGCGTCCCAGATCATGTTGGCGCCGATACGGCATTTGACGGAATAACCCGGATTACGCCCTTCGATCTTGGCCAGAATGGTGACACCGCGTGGCGCGATACGATTGATCTGCACCAGCGGCGTATTACCGATGGAATGGGCGTTATCAGCGTAGATACGGCTCATGAGGGTGTCCTTGTGCACATCGGTTAAAGACCCAAAGCCTATGCCGCCAACTGTGGGGCGTCCAGTCTGACCGAACGGATGACGGCGCGAGCAGTCAATCCATCATTGAAACAGGAGACTCATGTCATGAAACGTCGCTACAGCTGGCCGCTATGGACCCTGGCCGCTCTGATAGTCCTGCTGGTCGCTGTCAATATCGCCCTGCCATACCTGGTGCGTGACTATCTGAACGACAAACTGGCCGACATGGGTGACTACCGAGGCGAGATCACCGATGTGGACCTGGCACTGTGGCGAGGGGCGTACCGGATCAAGGGGCTGAAGATCGTCAAGACCGACGGCAAGGTCCCGGTGCCCTTCTTCGACGCACCGATGATCGAACTGGCAGTCAGCTGGCATTCACTCTGGTATGACCATGCGGTGGTCGCGAAAGCCCTGTTCACCGATCCGCAAATCAACTTCGTGGACGGCGGCAGCAAGCAGGACTCGCAGACCGGTCAGGGCACTGACTGGCGTACCCAGATGAACAAGCTGCTGCCTATCACCCTCAACGAATTGCGCATCGACAACGGGCGTATCACATTCAATAACTTCAACTCCAAGCCCAAGGTAAAAATCGAGGCGGACCAGGTCAATGCCAGCATCTACAACCTGACCAACGTGGTCGACGTGGAAGGCAATCGCGATGCCGAGTTCAAGGGCAAGGCGCGTCTGCTGGGCCACGCCGATCTGGAAAGCTCAGCCAGATTCGACCCGTTCAGCAACTTTGAAGACTTCGACTTCAAACTGCGCGCCACCGGCATCCAGCTCAAGAAACTCAACGATTTCTCGTCGGCCTACGGCAAGTTCGATTTCAACGCTGGCGATGGCGACGTGGTGATTGAAGCGCAGGCCGATAAAGGCCAGCTCAAGGGCTACATAAAACCGCTGCTGCGCAACGTGGACGTATTCAACTGGCAGCAGGATGTCGAGAACAAGGACAAAGGCGTTTTCCGTTCAATCTGGGAAGCGCTGGTCGGCACCAGCGAAACCGTGTTGAAAAACCAGCGGGAAAACCAGTTCGCCACACGCGTCGACCTCAGCGGCAGCGTTCATCAGCAGGACATCAGCGGCTTCCAGGCGTTTCTGCAGATCCTGCGCAATGCTTTCGTGCAGGCATTCAATGCGCGCTATGAGAGTAGCAAGGGTTCCTGACGTACTTGTTTATCCACGGCATGCACGCCCCGCTTTTCTGCGACGCATGCCGGATGAACAGGTGGCGGTGGGTGCTCTCTCAACTGAGTCCTGTATTCAGACGACAGTAAGCAGCGGTATGGGCAAATCAGCCCTACCAGAAGCAGCGTTACAATTCAGACCCGGTCACAGCGTGACGCGCCATTCAAGAACTAAACAAGGGATACGATGGAAAGCCTTATAAAACGGGGCTTTCAGCGGTGTTACGGGCCGTTGATGTTGGCGTGCGCCCATGACTTGTGCCCCATCAGAGCCGAAGCAGACAGCCGCCGTAGTGGCGACACGCCATTGCAAGCATTTACCGCAATAGTTACATTAGTTAAGCCAATCGTGCATCTGTGAAGGGACTACGCATGCGCATCACCGGATGGATAATCACTGTCATAGGATACGTAATAGCCTTATCTGGCGTAACCAGGTGTTTTGCAGGCGGTATGCATGCAATGCCACGCGATAATGGTACACATATGGTTTTGGGTGCCCTGACGGTGGGGGTCGCTTGGTTGCTGATTAAAGGCGGCGGCAAGCTACGTGCGAAAGCGAATAAGGCATCGGCCTAATCACGCTGCTTGTCCAGACTCTCCGTGGTTGGTGAACTCCCTGTGCAGGGCCTCGCGGGTGTTGCGTAGCCAGTGTATCGCCTCGGCCTTCTGGTCAGCGGGGAATGACCGGGTAGCCCGTCTCCCATTGACACCTATTTCACAGCGCCAACGGTTCCGTACAGCCCAGTAGCTCAAGCCCTTTACGCCGCTACGGTTGTGCCGGGCAAGCGTCTGGTTCTGCGTGTTCTGCGCAACACTGCAAAGGCGCAAGTTCAGTGGGTCATTATTCGCCCTGTTGCCGTCGCGGTGGTCCACCAGCGCCGGGCCAGGGTCCACGCCGTAGTGAAGGGCATACGCTATCCGGCTCGCCCGCAGAGACACGCCACGGCAGCGAACTTGGTAGTAACCCCGGCCATTAGAACTGCCTGCTACTGCCCCCACTTTTCGGCTATTGGTCGGACGCTCAACCCACCGCAAGCCGGTAGGTGACGTACAGTCTATGGCAAGGTGCTTGTGAATCCAGTCCAGCGGTATTGGATGATGGTTCATGGATAAACCTGTATTGCAGGCAGCCGCGTACCGCCCTACATGTAGGGTGATGGCGGCTGCAATGGTGCTAGATAGTGCTTCGACGTGCTGTATCCAGGCTACTGGAGCCATCGTGTACAGCGTTATGAAAGCGGTGCGGAGTACCTGCCAGCTCGCCGTCAATCACTGCCTGAGCAGCTAGCAGCGCCACCTCAGATGCTGCCACAAGGGCCTTGCACGGCAACAGGGTGGTGCCCTGTTGTGGTGTGGTCGCTTCGCCGTAGAGGACTGCGGCTTGGGTATCGACCTGTACTACGCTGTTCCCGACACGGATGCTCAGCGGGGCGTGTCGCTGACCGAAACTCTTTAGGCCTTCGGGATAGATAGCAAATCCTGCAAGTGCAGCCACTTGTTCAAGGTCCTGCTGCTGCAGGTCAGCAGGGGCAATTCCTGCCTGTGCCAAGGTCATCAGACCACGACCGGCAGCAACGGTATTCAACTCTGATGCAGCGGCGGCATTGATCGTTTCTCTGATCATCAAATCCAGCGCGACTGCCGCCAATGTCTTGTTGCTGGCCTCGGCAGCGTCTTTCACTACACCAACGCCAACGACATCACGGATGGCAAGTACGTCTAGGAGGTCTTGGAGCCACTCACGGACCTGCGCCACTAAGCGCTCAGCCTTCTTGGTACTGTGGCTTACATATGCGTCTTGCATGCTGCGTGCACGGTCACGCTCTTTACGATACGCCAGCACTTTTGCAAGCTCACTGAAATTGAATCCTGCATCTTGCGCATTAGTGAATACCTGCAACAACTCCTGCTCTACATCGTCGGCACTTGTACGTCGGCCCTCTGCTCTCGCCGGGTCAATGAACTGAGCTGTCATGCGTTCAACACCGCGCTGTACTTCTAGATAGGACTCGGGCATTTCAGGGACAACAATCTCCGGCGCGCTCTCACGGGTCAGCTCGACAGTGGTAGACATCAAGGCCAACAAAGCACGGGCACGCTCGTTATCAATTGCAGTTACAGTGGAATTTACAACGTTCTTTTTAACAGTCATGAACTTAATCTCTTTGGTGCGCAACATGCGCGGAATGGTGTAATACGTTTTACATCGGGGAGTACAGCGTTTACGTCAATGCTGAGGCCGAAGTAGCGGCAAGTCATCAAAGGTACGGCCTCTGGCTACCCATTTGTTTGCACTCTTCAATGTGTAGTGCATTGAGCGGGATGGTTTTACCGCCGCAGCGTGATGGGCAAATGCAACCCGAAGTTTTTGTTCGGGGGTCAGACATGGATACTGGTGGCTCATGTTATTTCCTTTTGCTGCACCCACGGCGGAGTCTCCCTAGGCGGGTGGCTGTACAGTGGTTTGATATAGGGTGTACCCGAATAATGGGTACAGTGGGTACAGCAGATTTAGCAGAATTCCCCTACCCTAAAGGGTAATAAACCTACTTCATTTGGCGCAGCAGGTACTTGCTAACAGTACTTCTCCCCTGGCCCGTGACAGCGGCAATCTGCCCGTAGGAAGCCCCCTCTGCTCGCATACGGGTAGCTATGTCATGCCAGTGCCCACCGGCCTCGGTTACTTCATGGCGCTTCTCAGACGCCGCTGTAAGGGCTTGGAGTTCGCACACTTGGGCTTGCAGCTTGGCGACCTGCTGCGCCAACTCGTCCTGCTGCTCCAACCGCTTTGCTACGTCAGCCCGCATGTACAGCTCAGCGACGCTACCCGCCATAGTGGACCCCGCTATGCTTGAGATATCACGGGCAGTGCGCATACATTGCTTGTCCAGTCGCTTGGAGGTCGGGTGATCCTGCAATTCGCCCAAGGCCCGGCGTGTATGCTTCTTGGGCACTCGCTTCGCAAAGGTTACTACCACTTCCTTATCAGGATGAAGGCCCCGTAGGATGTCCCGTCCGCTTGGTCGATCTTCCTTCGCGTCGAAGGCCCTTTCGTGAGCCTCTAATAGCATCTCTTTGACGTTGCGATAAGTCGGCCAAATTGACCGGTGCCCCATAGCTTCAAGCTCCTGCCGTGCCTGCTTACGGCTGGCCTGATCACGCTTGAAGTGTTCGCGGTAAATTGCCTGGGCACTGCCGCCTCCGTTGGGGAGCCAGCCCGACAACGAGCCATGCTTGAGTTTGTACTGCTCGGCCACCGCTGTATATCTGGGCAGATCGTTTGGGGATATGCCCGCACCCTTCAATACACGGAGAACCGTCCACATGTCGGTGTCAGTCCACTCAGATGATACTTTTACGCTTGCGGGTACAGGTGTTGCGGCGTGGGCTTGCTGCTGCAAGTCTGATAACTTCGTCATTGATTAATCCATCAGTTGTTGCCTTTATACAAAGCTGCAATGTCTTCGGGTGTGTGCTTAGTTTGAGTTGGCTTGCGATCATTGAATGCCTGACGCTGGGCAGCTAGATCACCTGCTTTGTCATCATCAGTAAGTGAACCTTTTGCCTCAACCATTTTTAGTAACGCTACGGACGCGGAGATAAGAGCGGCTTCACACGGATAATCGTCCTTGATTGCGTCCGCGAACCGCTTATTTGTGGCCTGTAGAGTTAGGTCCAAAAGTTCAAGCGCACTCGCTTTTACTGTCTCGGTTGTCACCTTGCGTTTACGCGCCATGTGCAATTGCCGCCTTAGCTTGTTCATGTTCGGAAAGCATCAGAAGTGCAGCGTTCTCCATTCTGGTGTAATACCGAAGGTCTGTTTCACTCAGATTAACGCCAGCTCGATGGGAATACGTAGCCAGGGTGTAGGTGTTAATTGATGGGGCACCCTCAAGCGGCTTCGGTATTAACCCAGCAGTGCGGACTAGTGACGCTAAGCCTGCCATCAATGTACTGCGGGACAGACTAGGTTCCTGACGACGGATTGCGCCTGCGGTAGCGGGTTCCTGACGAGCGTTTAATGCTCGCAGCGCCCTGATAATCATGGCTTGGCCGACAGGTTTGCGTCCGCCAGCGAGGTAGTTTGATTTCATCTTGCTGTACTCCTTGGAATACGTGAGGTGCCAAAACGGCAAAAGGAAACACCAGACACGCCGAGGCCTCCGGACTAGTGGTGATGGGTTTAATGCAAGTTGTCCACAGGACAAAGGTGATTGCCGTGGTAGTACAGGAACGGGCGTAAAGCGGGGAAGTGCGGCGATTAATGCTGGTGCTTTCGCGGGATGCTTGAACGAGCTTGCGAATGCAGAGGGTGCGCTGATCGGGTTCTAATATGAAACGTGATCGGGCTTTGGTCTAGGTGGTGCCGTGGTATCCAGAACGTCCAACTAGACACCACTCGCCCTGCCATGACTCAGGTGCACCGGTACGACGCAGAGGCAGAGGCAGAGGCAGAGAGATAGGGTTCTCTCTTCATCAGTATGTGATATCTACCAATCAGCCCGAACCGGGAGGAACTTCCGTTAGGCCATCCGGCCCAGTTCATAGCCTTTGCGTTCTTACCTATGTATGTCACTTCAAACCGGACATGGTGTGCGGAGTGCCAATGACTGGTCAGACTGCAGCACAGGCGCGCTTAACCGACGCAATCGAGATGCTGAAATGCTCGGCAGTCGCCTTGATACTGGCACCTTGGGCAACGCGCCACGCGCTAACCTGTGCATCGTCTATCACCTTCTCGCGGCCTAGAGCCTTACCCTCGGCCTTGGCGCGCTCAATACCTGCCATCTGCCGCGCCTTGATATTTGAACGCTCCAGCTCAGCCACAGCAGCCAGCATGGTGAGCATCGCTTTGCCCATAGGCGTACCCAGGTCGAAGCCCTCGCGCTTGGAAATGATGCTTACGCCCTTCGCCTGCAATACCTCTACAGTGTTCAGCACGTCCAGTGTATCGCGCCCCAAGCGGTCTACAGCGCTCACCACTAGCGTATCCCCACGACGTACGTACGCTACAAGGGCAGCAAAGCCTGGACGATCCAAGGCCTTCACAGCGCCAGATACACCACTGTCCTCGTACCACTCCTCCACGTTGTATGTATCGGACAGGCCGTGCTTTTGGGCATCGACACTTTGGTCGTGAGTGGAGACGCGCACATATCCGATGGTAGCCATGATGTGAATCCTGAGTGGGCGGCCTGAGTAGCTCAGAACCTATGGCTCACATACTGACTACTAGCTCAATAAATGTCAACACCTTTGAGCCACCTAATCACCCCCGATGGCGCATAGCTCACAGCGTGTACCATTTGAGCTAGCTGGAAGCATGCAGCGCCTGTAGACATAGCCCATCACACATTGATAGCGTTAGGTCGTCATCACATGAGTGGTGGCTTTCTAAGGAGAGAACACGATGGCTGAGGTAGCGTACTTCTACATTTATAAAGACGAAAAGAAGGAATGGCGCTGGAGATTCAAGGCCAAGAACGCAAAGATCATCGCAGTAAGCTCTGAGAGTTATCACAACCTGAAAGACTGTGAATACTCTATCACCCTCCTAAATGACCAGGGTCCGACTGCGCCAGTCATAGGTGATGACGACTACGATGCAGCCAGAAAGTAATTAGGTACAGGCCCATCACCAGTAGATGGGCCATCGCTAATCAAACTCCCGGTGATTGAGAGGATGCTCGCTGGCTGTAGTGCCCCACGGGGTAAGACGGCGTGACCGAATTGGAGAAGCCCTAGCGCACGAAGGCAGCATTTTTAGGCCGTGTATAGAACTCCGCATCCTGATTCAGCCCAGTAGGTTGCGTACCGCTGCCAGCAATGCCCTAGGTCGGTCGAGCGGTGCGCTCCCGCCGTATATACTCGTTGCCCTTGAGCCTTTGCTCGTATGTCCAAGCACTGCTCCCACCTCTTCGCCTGACGCACCAACTGCACGTAACAGGTCAGCGCAAGTATGCCGGAGGCTGTACAGGCTCAATCCCTCGGGATGTCCCCGTAATCCAATACGAACAGCTGCGCTTAGTCGCGTAACACGTTGCCTACCGCGCCGCTCCCTCTGGTGCTTTGTAGCATTCTCAGGCAAGTCTACTGCGGCCAGGACGAGCTTGAATGCTGAGATGTCATCATTGTGCACCGGCAAGTCTCTCCGACTGGCGGAGTTCTTGGCACCTGACAACCCAGCACGGAACACCAGCTCACGCTTGCCGAGAATGTCTACACGTTCTGATAGCGCGTCTAAACCCTCCTGCAACAGCTCTATCGGGCGTAGGCCATACCGAACAAGCAACCGCGCTGCTGTCGCATCCACTTCATCGCCGCGAGCAGCCAGGCTCTTGTGCACATTGTCGAGAACATCCAGCGGCATGGGGTCCCTCGCCTCTTTGGAAAGGCCAGCCCCTGCCCTGACAGCTCTTGCGACTGCACCAGTCCTAGGCAAAGAGATGCCACTCCACCCCGGCAGCTCACGCAGGATTGTGATCAACCCCGCTGCTTGTGTATGCACTGAACTTGCCTTACCACCGCTGGCGAGCTTTCCCTCGGCGTACTGCATGATGCGCTGCACTTGTTCCGCCTGGGTACTGGGCCAGCTGAGAACATCGCTACACAGCTTACGCATGATGGATGCACGACCGGAGCTGACACGCTGGCAGTATCCGTCGAGAGCTTCTGCGAACTCTCCCCCTGTCCGGTGATCGCCCTCAACTGCGCGCTGCTGCTGAGGCGCACGAACTTCCGCAGCCACGGGAGGCGCAGCTAGCGGCATAGGGGAGCCGTCACGCACTGCGCGTATTGCCTTGAGTGCGGCCATAGCTTCCAACGGGTGGTATTTAGCTGCGTCCATATGCGTACCATCTGCAACCGCCTGCCACGCCCTCTCCTGCCACTCCAGCTCAGCCTGCCAACTTTTAGCTAAGCGCTGTCCTCTTGGGTGCATTGCCTGCACTGCGGCCAATGTGACGCGCTCTACAACAGCCTGTAAGCCACTCAGAACTGCATTGGCATCTACGCCCGGTAACTCGTCGCCTATCGGTCTGACATCGCCACAGTGCCCCTGCACTGCCTGAGCACATATCTTGTCGAACTCTACTGACACCTGTCGTGCAAGCCTCAGCGCCTCTGCCCTATCAGCAGTGCCAAGCGCCTTACGAAACTCAGCACGTCCAACAATGAGAGCCACATCAGCAGGAAACCTGCGTCGGTAGTGATACCGTCCGTCGCGTCGGGACAAGTAGGACATTCGTCTTTCTCCGGGGCACGTGTCACGGTCGTGTGTTGGCGGCTTGTGGACCATGCGGAACCTGAATATCGGGGCATGTGTCACAATCCGAATTCGCTATAAGCCTTATTCTACAAGGCTTGGAGCCGACCGAATGGTTTTTAAGTGTACCCATGAGTCAAGAACTGAATGAGGCGTCTTCGTTCACAGCACTCGGGCAGCCACGTTATAGTCAAGGCATTGCTTGCCCCTCTTAAGGCGTGCGTGCCGACCGGTTACGCGCGCCCATGCGAAAAAGGATGGATCAATGAAGTTCGAAGGTACGCCGGCCTACGTTGCCACTGACGATCTCAAGCTGGCGGTCAACGCGGCCATCACGCTGGAGCGTCCACTGCTGGTCAAGGGCGAGCCCGGCACCGGCAAGACCATGCTCGCCGAGCAACTGGCCGAGTCCTTCGGCGCGAAACTGATTACCTGGCATATCAAGTCCACGACCAAGGCCCATCAGGGCCTGTACGAATACGATGCGGTGAGTCGTCTGCGCGACTCGCAACTGGGCGTCGACAAGGTCCACGACGTACGCAATTACCTGAAAAAGGGCAAGCTCTGGGAAGCCTTCGAGTCCGAGGAGCGTGTGATTCTGCTGATCGACGAAATCGACAAGGCCGATATCGAGTTCCCCAACGACCTGTTGCAGGAACTCGACAAGATGGAGTTCTACGTTTACGAGATCGATGAAACCATCAAGGCCAAAAAGCGACCGATCATCATCATTACCTCCAACAACGAGAAGGAGCTGCCGGACGCCTTTCTGCGTCGCTGCTTCTTTCACTACATTGCCTTTCCGGATCGGGCCACGCTGCAACGCATCGTCGATGTGCATTACCCGGACATCAAGAAAGACCTGGTGAGCGAAGCGCTGGATGTATTCTTTGACGTGCGCAAGGTGCCGGGGCTGAAGAAGAAGCCCTCCACATCCGAGCTGGTCGACTGGCTGAAGCTGCTGATGGCCGACAACATCGGTGAAGCCGTGCTGCGCGAACGCGATCCGACCAAGGCGATTCCGCCACTGGCCGGCGCGCTGGTCAAGAACGAGCAGGACGTGCACTTACTGGAACGTCTGGCGTTCATGAGCCGTCGCGGCAATCGCTGATCGTGTCTATCCAACCTGCCATGTAAAAGGGCGACAGCCATGCTGCTCAACCTGTTCAACGAAATGCGCGCGGCCAAAGTGCCGGTGTCTCTGCGTGAACTGCTGGACCTGATCAATGCGCTGAAACAGCGGGTCGTCTTCGCCGACATCGATGAGTTCTACTTTCTGGCGCGCACGATTCTGGTCAAGGACGAGCGCCATTTCGACAAGTTCGACCGGGCCTTCGGCGCATATTTCAATGGCCTGGAAAATCTCGACGAGCATTTGCAGGCGTTGATCCCGGAAGACTGGCTGCGCAAAGAGTTCGAGCGTTCGCTGACGGACGAGGAACGCGCGCAGATTCAGTCGCTGGGCGGCCTCGACAAACTGATCGAGGAGTTCAAGAAACGCCTGGAAGAACAGAAGGAACGCCATGCCGGTGGCAACAAATGGATCGGCACCGGTGGCACCAGCCCGTTCGGTTCGGGTGGCTATAACCCGGAGGGCATCCGCGTCGGCGATGCAGGCGAGCGCAAAGGCAAGGCCGTCAAAGTCTGGGACCAGCGCGAATATAAAAACCTGGACGATCAGGTTGAACTGGGGACACGCAATATCAAGGTGGCCCTGCGTCGCCTGCGCAAGTTCGCTCGTCAGGGAGCTGCGGATGAACTGGACATCGACAGCACCATCGATCACACCGCACGCGATGCGGGCCTGCTGAACATTCAGATGCGCCCGGAGCGGCGCAACACCATCAAGTTATTGCTGTTGTTCGACATCGGCGGCTCGATGGATTCGCACATCAAGGTCTGTGAAGAGCTGTTCTCCGCGTGCAAGACCGAGTTCAAGCATATGGAGTATTTCTACTTCCATAACTTCATCTATGAATCGGTGTGGAAGAACAACCAGCGCAGAAGCTCGGAGCGGACCGCCACCCAGGACCTGCTGCACAAGTATGGCGAGGACTACAAAGTGATTTTCATAGGCGACGCCTCGATGGCGCCCTATGAAATCACCCAGCCCGGCGGCAGTGTCGAACACTGGAATGAAGAGGCGGGCTATGTATGGATGCAGCGCTTCATGGCCAAATTCAAGAAGATCATCTGGATCAACCCCTACCCGAAAGATGCCTGGGACTACACCACTTCGACGCATATCGTGCGTGATTTGATCGAGGGGCAAATGTATCCGCTAACCCTGAGCGGTCTGGAAGAAGGCATGCGCTACCTGGCGAAATGAAATAAGGATGCTGCCAATACGGTATAAGCCGGTCCTCGACCGGCTGGCACAATCCGATCAGCAGCATGATCATTTTGCCACCCTGAACTACACTGGCAGCTCCACACAACCGATCAGACGGAAAAGCGCTGATTGAGTAGATCGTTATGCAGTTACTCCATCGTTTTGCCTGAGCAGCCGTCGCGACGTCGCGGGTTACTTATGAACGAAACGCTCGGGATCATGCAGCCTTACTTTTTCCCCTACATCGGTTACTTCCAGCTCATTGCGGCGGTCCAGCGCGGGCTGGTCTTCGACATCGTCAAATACAAACGCAAAAGCTGGATGAACCGCAATCGGGTACTGGGCAGCAAAGGCGACTGGCAATACATCAATGTTCCGGTCTGTGTCAGCGAGGGCGCACTGATCAAGGACGCGACCATCATCGACCTTGCCTGTGCCCACCGACGAATCACGAATCAGCTCGAACACTATCGAAGCAAGGCACCCTACTTTCGGGAAACCTTGCAGGTGGTCGAGCAGACATTCGGCACACCTGCCACCCACCTGTGTGAACTCAATACACGCGCGCTGAAAGTGGTCTGCGAGTATTTAGGCATGAGCTTTGACTGGGAAAGCTGTGCAGCGATGAACCTTGATCTGCCGCCCATTGAACATGCGGGCCAATGGGCGCTGGAAATAAGCACCGTGTTGAAAGCGCGCCAGTACATCAATGCCACAGGTGGACGCGAAATCTTCATACCCGGCGAGTGGCAGGAAAGAGGCATAGAACTGAGGTTTCTCGAGCCCGCTTCATTCAGTTATTCCACGGGACCTATGAATTTCGTCGAAAACCTTTCAATCATCGACGTGCTGATGTGGAACGCACCTGAAACAGTACTCGCCTATCTACGTAATGAAACACGGGCAGTCATATGAACTGCCCACCGATGTTTCGCTACGCCCCGCCCCAGAGTCAATTCCAGTCGCGTTCGAGCTGAGGCTTGCGTCGTCCGCCGTGGACCACCCAGCCAAGCAACAGCACGAAGCTTTCGATCACCAGCGCCAGCAGCAATGCGCTGATGATGCCCCAGGCAATCACTTCCGGGGCCAGCAGAACTTGCCACGTATAACCATTGAAGGTCTCGCGACGGATATCCGGATCGGAAGAGGTAGCCACGAAGATGGCTTTGGAATACCAAGGTCCCTGAAGCCCGAGCCACTGACGCTCAAGGATGTGCGTGCGGTTCATCAGGGTGTCGATGGTGTCCGCATCACTGCGAAAAACCGGGTCTTCACTGCTGCGATAGTGCTGGATCAGCGCCTGGATATCGCCCTTGAAGAACTGCTGTGCGGTGGCGGTATAGCCCTTCACGGCTTGCTGCGCCTCGATCAGATGCGCTTCGACACGCTTGCTGTAATCACTGATGAAGCCGGGAATCTGTACCCCGAACAGCAGGCCTATGGTGAACAGGACCAATCGCAGATAACTTCGCAGCATTAATATCCCTCTTCTTCTTTATCCATTAAGCCGATGTGATGGTGTCTTACGACCTGGCCGTCTCGGTGACGGTCCCGACCGAACCTTGCGCCACGCTCTCGCCCTTGCGCCACAGACTCCACTGGCCCGGTTCATAGCGGTTCCAGTTTTCGTTCTCGGTCAAGGGTTCGGTCGCGATGACCGTGACCACGTCGTGCGGTGTGGTTTCAGCCTGAAAATCGACAATCACGTCGACATCTTTCAACCTTGCCGGACCGAACGGAGCTCGGCGGGTGATCTGAACCAGTTTGGTACTGCAAAAGCAAAACAGCCAGTCACCGTCGCTCAACAGGCAGTTGAACACGCCCTTACTGCGGTATTCAGCACACGCCTGGATCAGCGTGGGCAGCAATTCCTCGACGTCGACGGGTTCGGGAAAGGCTTCGCGGACGCGATTGAGCAAGTCGCAGAATGCCGCTTCGCTGTCGGTATCGCCCACCGGCCGGTAAAAAGTAACGCCCGGGGTGAAATCCGCCAATTGGCCGTTATGGGCAAAGCACCAGTTACGGCCCCAGAGCTCACGCACGAAAGGATGGGTATTGGACAGGCAGACCTTGCCGACGTTGGCCTGACGAATATGGCCAATCACGACTTCACTCTTGATGGGATAACGCTGCACCAGTTGGGCGACTTCCGATTCACTGCTGGCTGCCGGGTCCTGAAACAGGCGCAGTCCACGGCCCTCGTAGAAGGCAATGCCCCAGCCATCGCGATGCGGACCGGTGCGGCCGCCCCGCTGCATCAGCCCGGTAAAGCTGAAGACTATGTCGGTCGGGACATTGGCGCTCATGCCCAGTAGTTCACACATGCTCAGGTTCTCGCTTCAAGACGTTTTGCAGCAGGTCGCGCGCCGCAGGTAGCGGCGCTTGCCAACGAAGCGGGAGCTACAGCCGCGGCTCGACCCGCGCAGCCCTGGTCGGCGCAAGAGGCGCAGCGTTCTTGCGAGCGTAGTGATCGTCTTCGGCGAAAGGTTCGTCAGCAGGGTCTGTTTCGACAGGCTGGGCGGCAGGCTTGGGCTGGCGGGCCTTGCGGCTGCGTTCGATCGGCCAGCGGATCAGCACGAACAGCAGGTACGCGGCGAAGGCGAACATGCCATACATGGCCAGGTCCGACACGGCGGTCCAGACGTTGCTGCCGACCTTGAACATCAGGTCAAGCGCGGTGATCGCCACGGCTGGCGCCATCGCATCCTTGGCAGGGTCGACCATGGTCGGCGTAAACAGCAGCACCGCGACCGCCACCAGCAAAGGCTCCTTGAGATACCGCCACATCCAGCGGGTCATCAGAAACCATACAAGCAGGCAACCCAACGCGGCGAAGGCGTAGACGCTCCAGGCGATCAGATAGTCGTTTTCGGTCATGACGTCCGTGGTAAGCCAGGTAAAGAGGCGCTTATGATAACGGCTTTTGCCTGACGCGGCTTGCCTCGCTTCAGTATTCGGTTCAGCGTGTACCGATATTTTCCTGATTGATGCCTTAACAGAGAGCCCAGCATGTCCTTCTCGAATGCAACCTCCAGCGCCCCGATCGCTCGCAAGGCCGACGGTCCCGACCCTTATGCCTGGCTGCAGAACCGCGACACCGACGAAGTGCTCGACTACCTCAAGGCCGAAAACGCCTGGCAGGAGCAGCAACTGGCAGAGCAGGCCGGGTTGCGCGAAAGCCTGTTCGAGGAAATCAAGGGCCGCATCCTCGAAACCGACCTGTCGCTGCCCTCCCCCTGGGGGCCGTACCTTTATTACACCCGCACCACACAAGGCGACGAATACGCCCGTCACTACCGCTGCCCGCGCCCGGTCGACGACAGCAACACGGTGGATGAAAGCGCCGAGGAATTGTTGCTCGACCCTAACGAGATGGCCGATGGCGGCTTTTTCTCGCTGGGTGCATTCAGCATCAGCCCTGACCACCAGCGTCTGGCCTACAGCCTGGACACCAGTGGCGACGAGGTGTACGAGCTTTACGTCAAGGAGCTGAGCACCGGTCAGATCAGCAGCCTGCCCTTCGAAAACTGCGACGGCAGCATGACCTGGGCCAACGACAGCCAGACCCTGTTTTTCGGCGAGCTGGACGACACCCATCGCCCAGGCAAGCTGCATCGCCATACCCTGGGCACGGCATCGGCCGAGCTGGTTTTCGACGAGCCGGACGGCCGCTTCTTCCTGCACTGCTTCCGCAGCAGTTCCGAGCGCCAACTGATCATTCTGCTCAACAGCAAAACCACCAGCGAAGCCTGGGTGCTGGACGCCGATCATCCGCAACAGGCCTTCACCTGCCTCGCACCGCGCAGCGAAGGTCACGAATACTACCCGGACCACGGACTGCTCGATGGCGTCTGGACCTGGTTCATCCGCAGCAATCAGAGCGGCATCAACTTCGCGCTGTATCAAGCAGCGCAACAAGCCAGTGGCGTACCGGTGCGCGAGGACTGGCAGACGCTGGTCGCGCACGACGACAAGGTCATGCTCGAAGGCGTCAGCCTCAACGCCAAAGGCATCAGCCTGAGCCTGCGCGAGGGCGGCCTGCCGATCATCGAAGTACGTCCTCAGGCGCTGCCGACCTATCGCGTCCAGCTGCCTGATGCCGCCTACAGCCTGTATGTGCAGGACACGCTGGAATTCGACAGCGACAAAATCCGCCTGCGCTACCAGTCGCTGAACCGTCCGGCCCAGGTCCGTCAACTGACCCTGGCCAGCGGCGAGCAGGTGGTGCTCAAGGAAACCCCGGTACTGGGCACCTTCGACGCCGATGCCTATGTCAGCCAGCGTTTGTGGGCCACGGCCAGCGATGGCACCCAGGTGCCGATCAGCCTGGTGGTCAAGCGCGAACTGGCCGGACAGGCCACCCCGCTGTATCTGTACGGCTACGGCGCCTATGGCGAGAGCCTCGACCCGTGGTTTTCCCACGCCCGTCTGAGCCTGCTCGACCGTGGCGTAGCGTTCGCCATTGCCCATGTGCGCGGCGGCGGCGAGCTGGGCGAGGCCTGGTATCGCAACGGCAAGCAGGAACACAAACAGAACACCTTCGGCGATTTCATTGCCTGCGCCGAACACCTTGTCGCCCAGGGTCTGACCAGCGCCGAACAGCTGGTGATCAGCGGTGGCAGCGCCGGTGGCCTGTTGATCGGTGCAGTCCTCAACCAGCGCCCCGAGCTGTTCAAGGCAGCGATTGCCGAAGTGCCGTTCGTCGACGTGCTGAACACCATGCTCGACCCGGACCTGCCGCTGACCGTCACCGAATACGACGAATGGGGCAACCCGCAGGAGCCCGAGGTCTACGCGCGCATCAAGGCTTACGCGCCCTACGAAAACGTCACCGCCCAGGCCTACCCGGCCATGCTGGTCATCGCCGGTTACAACGACAGCCGCGTGCAGTATTGGGAAGCCGCCAAATGGGTCGCGAAGTTGCGCGCCACCAAGACCGACGACAATCCATTGCTGCTCAAGACCGAATTGGGTGCCGGGCACGGTGGCATGAGCGGTCGCTATCAGGGCTTGCGTGATGTGGCGCTGGAGTACGCGTTTATCTTCAAGGTATTGCAGATCGCTGAATGAACTTGGTGTGAAACACCTGTCTTGCTAGGATCGGGGGCAGCGGAGTTGCCCCTTTGTCAGGATTACCAGACCTCACATGTCAGAACCACTGTCCAACCTGAACAACGCCATACGCGACATGCTGCTGGATTGCGGCCTGTTCGACACGCTGCTGCCGGGCGATTTCTTTACCGTAGCCGGCTATTTCAGCATTACCGATATCGATAAGGGCGAGACTATTTTCGCCGAGGGCGATGCCGGAACCTTCATGTGCATCATCCATCAGGGCACCGTGTCTGTGCAGAAGCTTGCTGCAGACGGCCAACAGGTGGAAATCGCCGTTCTGCGGCGCGGACGCGCCTTTGGGGAAATGGCAGTGCTGGATGGCGAGCGCCGTTCGGCCAGTTGTATCGCAGCCACCAGTTGCCAGCTATTGAACCTGGGCCGTGATTCACTGGACAAGATGCTTGAGGACGCGCCGAAAATCGCCGCCAAGATCATTCGCGCCTTGGCCATCTCGTTGTCCAAGCGCCTGCGCATGGTCGATGGTCAATTACTCTCCCAGCAGGTGTGAGTTTGCCCATCTGGCGCTAAACTTGCCGACATTCCGCTTTCAATGCGCACACGCACAGGTGACACCATGAGCACGGCCAATCCCCCTTCCCATACTGCCAAGCTGGACCGCATCCTGGCCGACGCCCAGCGCGATCGCGAGATGGGCTACCGCGACAAGGCGCTGCGCATGTACCCGCATGTTTGCGGCCGCTGCGCGCGCGAGTTCGCAGGCAAACGCCTCAGCGAACTGACCGTACACCATCGCGACCACAACCATGACAACAACCCGCAGGACGGCTCCAACTGGGAGCTGCTGTGCCTGTATTGCCACGATAACGAGCACTCGCGCTACACCGATCAGCAGTACTTCGCCGATGGCTCTCTGGGCAGTCCGAAAACCGCCAAGGCCACCCACAACCCGTTCGCTGCACTGGCCGGGCTGATGAAAAAGGACGAGTGACCCCCGTACCTCCGACCAGCCACGCTCCCCCGCCCGACCCGCACTTCCCCTAGCCTGCGGCCACCCGACCGACCGGATACTTTGTCATGCCCACCCGAACCTCAAGACGAACCTTTGTGAAAGGGCTGGCCGCCAGTGGCCTGCTCGGCGGCCTCGGGCTGTGGCGCAGCCCGGCGTGGGCAGTGGCCAATCCGGGGCAGCCCAACGGGTTGTCCGGCACCGAGTTCGATCTGTATATCGGCGAAACCCAGGTCAACATCACCGGCAATGCCAGGACCGCGCAGACCATCAACGGTGGCATCCCTGGCCCGCTGCTGCGCTGGCGCGAAGGCGACACCGTGACGCTGAGGGTCAAGAACCGGCTCGACGAAGCCACATCCATCCACTGGCACGGCATCATCCTGCCGGCCAACATGGACGGCGTGCCGGGGTTGAGCTTTGACGGCATCGCGCCGGATGGCCTGTATGTCTACCGCTTCAAGGTCAGGCAGCACGGCACTTACTGGTATCACAGCCACTCCGGCTTCCAGGAACAGTCGGGGGTCTACGGGCCGCTGGTGATCGATGCGAAAGAGCCGGAGCCGTTCGAATATGAACGCGAACACGTGATCATGCTCAGCGACTGGACCGACGAAGAGCCGGTCCAACTGATGAAAACGCTCAAGAAACAGTCCGATTACTACAACAATAACCAGCGCACCGTCGGTGACTTCATCAACGATGTTGGTGAAAAAGGCTGGAGCGAGACCACCAAGGATCGCTGGATGTGGGCGAAGATGAGGATGGACCCGACCGATCTGGCGGATGTCAGCGGTGCGACCTACACCTACCTGATGAACGGTCAGGCGCCGAACATGAACTGGACCGGGCTGTTCAAGCCTGGCGAGCGGATCCGACTGCGGCTGATCAACGGCTCGGCAATGACGTACTTCGACGTGCGCATTCCGGGCCTGAAGATGACCGTGGTGGCCAGCGACGGCCAGCACGTCAAGCCGGTGACCGTCGACGAGTTGCGCATCGCAGTGGCGGAAACCTTCGACGTGATTGTCGAACCGGCGGAAGGTGCCTATACCCTGTTCGCCCAGTCGATGGACCGCACCGGTTATGCCCGTGGCACCCTGGCCAGCAGGCCCGGCCTGCTGGCTGTCGTGCCGCCTCTCGATCCACGCCCGCTGTTGAGCATGGACGATATGGGTATGGCGGGCATGGAGCATGGCAGCATGAACCACGCCGCAGCCCCGGCAAAGCACGACATGTCAGGCATGGACCACAGCAAGATGGGCCACGACGCGATGCCCGCAATGGACCACGCGCAGATGCCTGCCTACAAAACGCCGACCCCGCAATCGCACCCAGAAAGCGAAAACAACAACCCGCTGGTCGACATGCAAGCCATGAGCACCTCGCCCAAGCTCGACGATCCGGGCATCGGCCTCCGGGGCAATGGCCGCAGAGTCCTGACCTACGCTGACCTGCGCAGCACCTTCGAAGACCCGGACGGCCGTGAGCCGAGCCGCACGATAGAGCTGCACCTGACCGGGCACATGGAAAAATTCGCCTGGTCGTTCGACGGTGTGAAGTTCTCGGACGCCAAACCGCTGATGCTCAAATACGGTGAGCGGGTGCGTGTCGTGCTGGTCAACGACACGATGATGACCCACCCCATCCATCTGCATGGCATGTGGAGCGACCTCGAAGATGAAAACGGCCGGTTCATGGTGCGCAAACACACCATCGACATGCCACCGGGGTCACGCCGCAGCTATCGGGTGACCGCCGATGCGCTGGGCCGTTGGGCTTATCACTGTCACATGCTGTACCACATGGAAATGGGCATGTTCCGCGAAGTGCGGGTGGAAGAATGAGGACCTTGATGTTGAGCAGAACGCTGAATTCGCCCCGCCTGCCGATGCTGTTGCTGGCCGCCGGGCTGACCGCTGCACCGTGGACCTCGAGCATGGCCGCCGGAATGGAAGGCATGGACCACGGCAGCCATGCGATGCACATGGACGCCAGCGACAGCGAGGACGCGACCTCGACGCAGACTGCGCCCACCCAGAGCCGAACCCCGATCCCGCCGATCACTGATGCGGACCGGGCTGCGGTGTACACCAGCCACGCGGGCCATCAGGTCCATGACAGCGCCATCAACAGTTACTTTCTGGCCGACAAGCTGGAATGGCAAGACGCCAATGATGGCAGCGCGCTGGCCTGGGACCTGTCCGGCTGGATTGGCGGTGATATCGACCGCCTGCTGCTGCGCTCCGAAGGTGAGCAAACCAACGGCAAGACCGAAGAAGCGGAAATCCAGGCGTTGTGGGGCCACTCGATCAGCCCTTGGTGGGACGTGGTCGCCGGAGCACGTCAGGATTTCAAGCCGGGCGCACCGCAAACCTGGGCCGCCTTCGGCCTGCAGGGCCAAGCCATTTCGGATCTGGATATCGAGGCCACCGCGTTCATCGGCGAAGCCGGGCAGACCGCCGCTCGCCTGGAAGCCGACTACGACCTCCAGCTGACCAGCAATGTGGTGCTGCAACCCACCGCTGAGCTGAACTTCTACGGCAAGAACGACCCGCAACGCGGCAACGGTTCGGGCCTGTCGACCAGCGAGTTCGGCCTCAGACTGCGTTACGAAATCACCCCGCAATTCGCCCCTTATGTCGGGGTGAGCTGGGACCGCTCCTACGGCAAGACCGCCGATTACGCACGCGAAGACGACGAAGACACCCAGGACGCGCGACTGGTGGTCGGCGTGCGCATGTGGTTCTGAACACAGTCAATGGCATTGCTCTGAGGCTGCCGTATAATCCCCGGTTTTCTTCAGAGCACCCTCCCCGTGGCCAACAAACGGTACGCCTGCATCGGTCTTTACAACCCCAAGTCCCCGGAAAACGTCGGCTCCGTCATGCGTGCCGCCGGCTGTTACGGCGTGGCGTCGGTGTTCTATACCGGTAAACGCTATGAGCGCGCGCGGGACTTCATCACCGACACCAAGAAAATCCATCAGGACATCCCGCTGATCGGCATCGAAGACCTCAAAAGCATTCTGCCGCTGGGTTGCATTCCGGTGGCTGTCGAACTGGTCGACGGCGCCCGTGCGCTGCCCGAATACACGCACCCTGATCGCGCACTGTATATCTTCGGCCCGGAAGATGGCTCGCTGGATCAGGAGATTCGCGACTGGTGTGAAGACGTGGTCTATATCCCGACCGAGGGCTGCATGAATCTGGCGGCGACCGTCAATGTGGTCCTCTATGACCGCATGGCCAAAGGTATCAATACCCGTTCGGGCCCGCAGTTCGGTCGCGAGAAAATTGATCCGGCCAGCGACCGCTGACGGAAAAGCATTGAACCTGTGTCGCGCACGGGCAGTCAGTTTCTCTGAATCGAGCAACTGCTTCCAATTTGCCAACTCCGACCTACTACCTCATGGAGAGCCATCATGCGCGACACACCAATCATCGAACGCATCGACACACCTGAACTGCTTCAACGCACCCCCGAGCAGAACGTAAACGGCTGGGAGCGTATCGGCTCGCTGGCTGGCGGCGTACTGCTGATGGGTAAAGGCGTCCGTCGTGGCGGCTTTCTGGGCCTGATCCAATTGGCCATCGGCGGCGCGGCTCTGGCGCGCGGCATCAGTGGCCACTGCTCGGCCAAGAGCCTGATGGAAAAAGGCCGCAGCGATCTGCAAAGCGCACGCTCGACCATCGAACGTGCCGGTGCGCAACTGAATAACCTCAAGGACGACGCTGAAGATGCCGTGAAGACGGCGGCTGCCAAAGGCATGGACGCGCTGACCGAGCCAAAGCCGGTCATTTAAGCGTTCACCCCGCGCGAAAAATCAGGTAATCCTCCCAGTCGTCCTCGGCCACAGTGTTCTCGCTGAGCATGCGGCCTGACTGGGAGATGCGTTCGTGATGCACGGCCGTGCGATCACCGCACACCAGATGGTGCCAGAGCGGCAAATCCTTGCCCTCGCTGACCAGACGATAGCCGCAGGTCGGTGGCAGCCATTTGAATTCATCTGCCTGACCAGGCGTCAGCTGAATGCAATCGGGCACCGAGGCACGACGGTTTGCATAGTCGGAGCACTGACAGGTTTTCAGATCCAGCAGCTTGCAGGCAATTCGCGTGTAATAAACCGCGTTGTCTTCCTCATCCTCAAGCTTCTGCAGGCAGCACAGGCCACAGCCATCGCACAACGACTCCCACTCTTGGGTGTCGAGCTGGTCAAGGGTCTTGCGAATCCAGAAGGGTTCAACTTTAGCGGCCATGGTTCGGATAACGGTATCGATAATGAAAAGGCCGCCAGTCTAGAGGTACACGAGGTGCGGGCCAAGCATTTGCGACTGCCGGTAGCCGGGACTTGTCAGCGACGGGGCAAAACAGTAGCGTTAACGGGTTTTCAGTGCGTTCAAGCGATGCCTGCCGACCACGGCCCATCAAGCCACGCTCGTTTTCAACCTTCGCTATCAAGGACTCTCATGAGCACGAACCCTCGCATCGCCGATCACCCTATCGACCCGCAATTCACCGAACGCTGGTCGCCACGTGCCTTCAGCGGCGAAAGCATCGACCAGGAAACCCTGCTGAGCTTTTTCGAAGCCGCACGCTGGGCGCCCTCAGCGTATAACTCGCAGCCCTGGCGCTTTCTCTATGCACGTCGCGATACGCCGAACTGGGAGCGTTACCTCGGCTTGCTGAACGAGTTCAACCGCAGCTGGGCACAACACGCAGCGGCCTTGGTGATCGTCATTTCCAAAACCACCTTCGTCGCCCCCGGCGCAAGCGAAGAGAGCCCTGCCCTGTGGCACACCTTCGACACGGGTTCGGCATGGGGTTACCTGGCACTGCAGGCCAGCCTGAGCGGCTGGCACACCCACGGCATGGCCGGTTTCGATCAGGATCTGACCCGCAAGGAGTTGAATATTCCCGAAGGCTACGCAGTGCATGCGGCCATCGCGATTGGCAAGCTGGGGGACAAATCGACCTTGCCGGACTACCTGCAAGGCCGCGAAGTGCCAAGCCCGCGCAAGCCGCTGGCAGAACTGGCCGCCGAAGGTGATTTTTCGCTATAACCGACTGTCTGCCGTCATCAATGCCTGCGAGCCGACGCCTGAAACGTCGGCTCGTTGGCAAGGGCGTCAGTAACCTCGCGAAAAATCGACCTCTCCGCGCAGCGCTTCTCCTGCCTGAAAAGCGTTCAGGTTATGCACGAAAAGCTCGGTCATGGCCACTGGCGAGGTAGGCGCCGAGCTGTGACCGGTCAACAGCAGACCGTAGGCAGTCCAGAACGGATGCCGCTGCGGCAAAGGCTCCTGACGGCAGACGTCAATCACCGCGCCAGCCAGATGCCCTTCCTTCAACGCCTCGACCAGATCCGCATCGACAACAGCCACCCCGCGTCCGACGTTGATGAACAGCGCCGTGGGCTTGAAGCTGGCGAACAACTTGGCGTCGTACAGGTCGTGCGTCTCGGACGTGTTGGGCAGCAGGTTGATGACGTAATCCATGTCGCCGAGGAGGCGCGTCATGTCTGACAACGCTGTCACTTCAATGAACGGTTCCTGAGTGCGTGCACTGGAGGCCACACCGTACACCTGCACGCCGAACGGCAGGAGGAACTCGGCAACGCGCTGACCGATATCACCGGCACCGACGATCAATGCCTTGCGGCCCGCCAGGCTCTGCCCGGTTCGGTTGTCCCACTTGCGCTCGACCTGACTCATCAGGCGCGCCAGCACCTCACGCTCATGGCCGAGCATGTAGGTCAAAACGAACTCAGCCATGACCTGGCCGAAAATCCCGACTGCACGGGTCAGGCGATAATCCCGCGACAGGCTGTCAGCCAGCAGCGGCGTGATGCCCGCCCAGGTGGATTGCAGCCATTGCGGCGTGTGCCCCTGCCGCAGCAGATTGGCCATCAGGTCGGGCTGTCCCAGCCAGACCGGGCAGTCGCTGGCCATGCGCGACAACTCGGCAGAATCGCCAGTGCTGAAAACTTCCAGATCAGGCGCAGCCTTGCGCAACAATTGGGTGTAAACGTGGTAATCGTGCTCGGCAATCAGAACGCGCATGTTTCAAAAACCTTAAAAACAGGACAGGCAACCCACGTCGATGTGGGCCGCTTTACAACGTGAGCAACGATTACATGGGATCGTTGCGGCGCAGCAGCTCTTCGGGCAAGTGCTCGATGTAATCGTCTTCAGCCGGCGGCATCTGCAAGTGATAGCCCTGGCTGTCGAGGTTCTCCAGCACCACATTGATATCTTCGCGCGACAGCGCCCGCTCGGGACTCAGCACCAGATCGAACGCATGAACCGGCTTGCCGAAGGCCACCATCAGCTCGGGCGGCACACGCTTGAGGACGTCGCTCTTCAGGACGTAAAGGTACATCTCGTTTCTTTTCGGGCTGCGATAAATCGAGCAGATGCGCTTCAAGACGGTTCTCCGGGGGTGGCCAGGCTGTCCAGCAGCGCCTGACCCATCAACTCGCGACGCCAGCCACGCAGCGAGTCGGGTAATTGGTAAGGACCGTCGGGGTAGCCGCTCTTGAGCAGGGCTTCGAGGGTCTTCTTGCGCAGCATCAGCTCCGGGGCCATGTCCAGTCGCTCGGCGTACTGCTGACCGATGGCACGCAGACGCTTGATCGACCCGGCCGCATCGATGGGCAACGGCTCGGGCAACGCAGGTGGCCACTCTTCCGGAGGCAGCACGCTCGCGGTCTTGATCAGCTCGAGCAGAAACTCGCCGTCATGGCGGACCGTCCGCGGGTGCATGTCTTCGATCCGTGCCAGTGCGCCGAGGTTGTCCGGCTGGGTTTTGGCCAATGGCCAGAGCGAGTGCTCACGCACTATACGGTTGCGCGGCAGGTTGCGGGCACGCGCCTCGCGCTCGCGCCAGGCACACAACTCGCGCAGCACGGCTAGCTGGGCGCGGGACAACTTCCAGGCCAGCTTGGCGTCGCGATACACCTCGTACGGGTCCACCTCACGGCGCAGGTTGGCGACCAGTTCGGCGCCGTCATCCAGCAGCCAGGCGTATTTGTCGTCGGACAAGCGCGGGCGCAGGATGGTGAACAGCTCGGCCAGGTGCACGGCATCTTCGGCCGCGTAGCTGATCTGCGTTTCCGACAGCGGGCGTTGCAGCCAGTCGGAGCGGGTTTCGCCCTTGGGCAGGTCGATGTCGAGGACCTCCTGAACCAGACGCGAGTAACCCATGGAAAAACCCAGGTTCAGGTAGGCAGCTGCCAACTGGGTGTCAAACAGCGGAACCGGCAGGCTGCCGGTCAGGCGCAGCAGCACCTCGAGGTCTTCGCTGCACGCATGCACCACCTTGATGACGTCGGGGTTTTCGAGCAACGCAGACAGCGGCCGCCAGTCGTTGATCAGCAACGGATCAATCAGCCAGGCGCTCTGCCCGTCGCCGATCTGCAGCAGCGCAGCGATCGGATAAAAAGTGTCGACCCGCATAAACTCGGTGTCGAGCGCCACAAAAGGCAGTGACTGCCATTGTGCGCAATGCCGGGCGAGGCTGTCGTCGTCGCGAATCCAGTGAATATCGATGGCCACACGGCTCTCCCTTCAACAATGGCGCGCAGTATATATCGTCATGGGAGATTATCGCGCGTCTGTCGTCCGGGTCTGGCGCATCTTCATGCAAATGACGGACAGGAGGAGCTATTGCCGGGCAGACGCGCTGCCGATGATCGTCCCCATAACGTGAGAGGACGATCAATACCCGGAACGCCGCGCACGTGGTTACTTGTCGGTGGCCGCCAACTCGCTGCGGCACCCGGCAAACATATCGAGGCTGGGGTCATAAACCTTGGTATCGACTTTTAACAGGCCGAGCATGGAATGGAAAAGGTTGTCCTGGCTCAAGGGGGCATTACGCTGTTTGGCCAGACACTCCGGCGTGACGGCAAAGGACTTCTGATAGTTATCGGACAACCAGACCATCATCGGCACATGCTTTTGCTGATCAGGCGCCAGCACATAAGGCGTGCCGTGCAGGAACAGATTGTACTCGCCCAGCGACTCGCCATGGTCAGACAGATACACCATGGCGGTATCGACCTTATTTTGATTGGCGCGTAAAAGATCAATCAGCGTGGCCAGTACATGGTCGGTGTACAACAACGTATTGTCGTACGCATTGACGATGCTGTCCCGGCTGCAATTGTTCAACGCATTGCTTTCACACACCGGGGTAAACTTTTCAAACTCTTTTGGGTAACGTTTGTAGTATTCAGGCCCGTGGCTGCCCATCTGGTGCAGAACAAGCACGGTGTCCTTGTCGAGGCTGTCGATAAAGGTCTGCAGGTTTTGCAAGAGTATCTCGTCCCGGCATTCATGGTTGTTGCACAACAGCGGGTCCTTGAGATTGCTCACGTCCTGAAAGGTCACTCGATCGCAGGTGCCTTTGCAGCCAGCCTGATTGTCACGCCATATCACGTCTATGCCCGCGCGCTTCAGTACATCCAGCAAGCCTTCCTGATTGCGCGCCTGGGTAGCGTTGTAATTCTTGCGTCCCATATTGGAAAACATGCAAGGCACCGACACGGCGGTTTCAGTGCCGCAGGAATACACATCGGTAAACGCCACCAGCCCGCTTTCCTTGTTCAGGTTGGGCGTGGTGTTACGACCGTAGCCAAGGATTCCGAAGTTCTCGGCCCGGGCACTTTCGCCGACCACCAGCACGGTCAAGGATTTGCGGGCATGCGTGGCCCAGTCCGCAGAACGTTTGGCGTCCTCGCCGATCTTGACGAACGGGCGCCTTGCGGAGATCACCTGTTCACTCAGGTAGCCCAGCGACGCACCAATGTAATTGCTTGGCACCACCATCAGGCGCAATTCATGGTGATTGCGGAACAATGACGACAGTCCTTGGTAATTGGCCAGTGCAACGCCGCCGATTGCCACGCAGCACGCCACCGTCACCAACAGTTTGCTGAACAGTTCAAGGTGCCAGCGACGGTAGCTGATCGGCAGTTTCCAGAGTATCAACGAGGGCACTACGCCCAGCAGAAGGATATACAAGGCCAGTTTTAAAGACAGCAGCCCCTGCACTTCCGTCACGTTGGTTTCGGCGAAGTTTCGAAACATGCCGGCGTCGATCATGACCCCGTATTCGGTCATGAAATAAACCACCCCCGCGCTGATCATAAACAGACTGATCAACACCGGTTTAAACACACGACGGAATGCCAACAGCGTCAAAACGATATTGAACACGCAGAAAATCATCAAGCCAAACGCAAAGCGCATGGCCAACCCTTTGCTATCGGCGCTGGTAATCGAGAAAAGATGCTGCCAGAGATTGATATTGAAACCCAGTAACAGAAACGCACTGGCAAGTAGGGTTACAACCTCTGGACGAACAGTTCTGGGTGTCGGCATCGTGGTCTGCTTATCGAATTAATATGCATCGGGCATTCAGGAGCCAGTGAACGCCCCGATGGCGCGCACTGTAGGCAGCGCATCATCAATTTTATGTGAAAACGGTGAGAGGATTGGGTTGAATGAAGCTTATTTCACTGTAAAGAAATGCGTTGCAGCATTAACGCATTTGCGAGCAGCGTGTCTCCGCAAGCAAGCTTGCGGAGACATCAGCCGTTCAAACGCGCCTGATCAGACCGAGCGACGACGATAGGCCCGATAGCCCGGCAACCAGAAATTGCGCTCGATGGCCTCAAGCAGCGCCTCTTCGGTGGTTTCCAGTGCCAGCCCTTCGGCTTGCGCTTCCCTGGCCACAGCCAGGGCGATCTTGCGGCTGACCTGCTGGATTTCCTTGAGCGGCGGCAACACCGCATCACCCTTCCCTGTCACCATCGGCGAGCACTCGGCCAGCGCATTGGACGCCGCCATGAGCATCCGGTCAGTGATGCGCGATGCCTTACAGGCCACCACGCCGAGGCCGATGCCCGGAAAGATGTAGGAGTTGTTGCACTGCGCGATGTGCACCGTGCGACCGTTGATTTCCACTGGCGCAAACGGACTCCCGGTGGCTACCAGTGCATTGCCGTCGGTCCAGCGCAGGATTTCTTCCGGAGTGGCTTCCACTTTGGACGTCGGATTGGACAGCGGCATTACCAGGGGTTTGGCGCAATGCTTGTGCAGTTCGCGAATCACTTGCTCGGTGAACAGACCGCGCTGCCCGGACACACCGATCATCACGGTGGCCCCGGCGTGGGTGACTACATCGAGCAATTGCGGGAAGGCTTCCGAGCCGGCAGTCCAGCCAGACACGTCGGCAGTCTTTTGCGCCAGTCGTTTCTGGAAGTCGAGCAGATTGTCCATGCTTTCGGTCAACAGGCCGAAACGATCAACCATGAAGATGCGTTTGCGCGCTTCGCTTTCGCTCAGGCCTTCGATGCGCATCGCTGCGATGATGTGCTCGGCGATCCCGCAGCCTGCCGAACCGGCACCGACAAACACCACCTTCTGCTGGCCGAGGGTTTCATTCTTGGCCTTGCAGGCTGCCAGCAACGTACCCACAGCGACCGACGCGGTGCCCTGGATGTCATCGTTGAAGCAGCACAGTTCGTCGCGGTACTTTTCGAGCAACGGCATGGCGTTGGACTGGGCGAAATCTTCGAACTGCAGCAACACGTCAGGCCAGCGACGCTGCACCGCGTCGATGAACAGCGCGATGAAGTCTTCGTATTCCTTGCCCGATACCCGCTCGTGACGCCAGCCCATGTACATCGGGTCGTCCAGCAGCTCACGGTTGTTGGTGCCGACATCCAGCACGATCGGCAGCGTGTACGCCGGGCTGATCCCGCCACAAGCGGTGTACAGCGACAGTTTGCCGATCGGGATGCCCATGCCGCCGATGCCCTGATCGCCCAGACCGAGAATTCGCTCGCTGTCGGTCACGACAATGATCTTGATCCGGTCCTTGGTCGCGCTGCGCAAAATGTCATCGATGCGGTCGCGCTCAGGGTAGGAAATGAACAGGCCGCGATGCGTGCGGTAGATCTTGGAGAATTCCTGACAGGCCTGCCCCACCGTCGGCGTGTAGATGATCGGCAGCATCTCGTCCAGGTGGGAGTCGAGCAGGCGGAAAAACAGGGTTTCGTTGTTGTCCTGGATCGAGCGCAGGTAGATATGCTTGTCCAGGTCGCTGGCACACTGTTTGTACTGGCTGTAGACCCGGGTGACTTGCTCTTCGATCGTCTCTACGTTCTGCGGCAGGAGCCCGATCAGATTGAATTCGACCCGCTCTTGCGGGGTGAAGGCACTGCCTTTGTTCAGCAGGGGCATTTCCAGCAGTGAGGGTCCTGCGTAGGAAATGTACAAAGGTCGCGAAGTTTTGGTCATTTTCTCTAATCGCCTTTTTCGTCTACTCATTAATTCTTTATGTCGACCGGGGCGGGCAGCCTGGCTCAGTTCTTGTTGTTTTTTCTTGTCGCCAGCTCTCTATCAGGCCATGCCGAAAACCATTCGGCAGATAAGGTCAGGGCGAACATATTACTCGCCTGACCTCGGCTTGCGACATTTTGTCGCGCAAAGAGTGGCTAAGTGACGCTATTACAGACGCAGCGTCCCATGACCAGCCAGTGCATTCAGCACTCCGGAAGCGATCATGAGACTGAGTGAAAAAGCCCCGACGGACGTCGAGGCTTCAAAGGGTCAGGCTGCGTCAGGCTTTTCGGCGATAAGCCCGATGGTGAACCCATCGACGGCCGAGATCCGGCCCCGCCACAGCACACCGGCATCACAAATCGGGTTGCCGTCAGTAGAGTAGGTGCGGCAGTCCTTCAAGTGAAGGAAATGGAAGGCCGGGGTGTCTTCAGACGACTCACCGGGCTTGAAGGACAGGATCATCTCTTTCATGGTCGCGTCAGTACCGTTGGCGAACGAGCTGAACGGTGCCGAGATATCGTCGGCCAACTGCTCGAAATACGCATCGTGAGAAATCAGATGCCCGGAAACCAGATTCCCGCCCACCGACAGCGTCACGCCCATCTCAACCTTGGTGTTGGCAACAAACTTGACCAGCCATTGCAGCAACCAGTCGATCTGCTTGCCCTGCCACTTGAACTGAGCAATCACGTCATCGTGGCTCTGGCTGGGAGAAGGTTGCGACTTTTGTACCTGATCTGCGTCTGACATCTGAAAGCTCCTCGCCTCACAAAACGTTGAACCCAAGGTATAGATCAGATCGGGCGAAAGCGAAACCGGGAGGCAAGATTAGTTTGCGAATCGCCAAGGGGGACGTGTGAAACCAGGCGATTTCGCGGGAAGATGATGACAGTGTTTCTACTCTGCACGGGATGCCAGTGGCTCGGTTAAGTGTTGCAGACCGAATATTGGTGATTTTTTTTCACAATGACTGATCCAAAAGATCGGAGATCCGCCTAAAGGTCATCTATAGAATCGAATGATCGATTTCCGAAACGGAGTAAAACGATGACTCAGAACAATCAATCGCTCGGCCTGGAGAACCATACGGTGTTCAGCAGTACATTCCAGCCCGATCAGTTGACCATCGGATTCATCTCGCCCGCGCGCGGCTATCCTGACGGCCCTTTTCCCAGCCTGGAGGACCAGGCCGAGATCGTGCAGCGCCTCGATCAGAGCGATGCTGCGGCACTGTGGCTGCGCGATGTGCCGTTTTACGATCCGTCATTTGGCGACACCGGCCAGGTCCTCGATCCGCTGGTGTACGCGGGCTGGCTGGCAGCGCTCACTCATAGAATCGCCATCGGCACTGCCGGCATCGTCAGCCCGTTGCGAGAGCCGGTCATCACCGCCAAGCAGATCGCTACGGCGGACCAACTCTTGGGAGGCCGCTTTCTCGCTGGCATGGCTTCGGGTGACCGGGCAACAGAGTACCCAGCTTTCGGGGTCGACTTTGCCAGCCGAGCGGAACGCTATCGGGAAGCGCTAACGCTGATCAAAACGCTGATTTCAGAGTCATTTCCGCGCCTGAAGACACAGCATTTCGGCCAGTTGCGGGGCGATATCGATCTGGTACCCAAACCCGCAGCTCAACGGGTCCCTATCATCGCCATCGGTCGTGCTGGACAGAGCCTGGAGTGGCTTGCAGCCAATGTAGATGCCTGGATCTGGCATGGCGACGCGCTGCGCATGTCGGAGGCTGTGCCGCATTGGCGTGAGGCAACCGCTTCCAGAGGATTCGTCCCTTTCGGCTATGGCGCGATGTTCGACCTCGACGCCAATCCTGACGCGCCGCTACAAACGGGTCGAGTGCTAAAGGGCGGTCGAAAGGCGTTGAAAGACTTCTTCTCACGGCAACGCGAAGCCGGGATCAATCATGTCGCATTGAACCTCAAGCCCACGCGACGTCCCTCTGTGGAGGTGATCGATGAACTTCAGGAGCACATCCTCCCCGAATTTTCCATTACGTCAGGCTGAGGAGACAGGGACGGCTTCGCGCTTCTGTGTTGTAAGCGGCTTTGCGATCATCCCCGATTCAATGATTATTCAAGCCCGCTCAACACGCCCGGCAGGCGTGAGATTGGCTCCCAGGTAGGCGACCAACGCGCTGACTTTTGGCAGCGCCTCGCGACTTCGAAGCCAGACAAGATTCATCGGAAGGCCTTCGGTAGCAAGATCCGGCAGCACCTCCACCAGCCTGCCGCTGTTCAGATGCACCTGGACCAGCCAGGTCGGTAGCTGAGCGATGCCTAGCCCCGCCAGCACCGCCATCACCTCACCCTCTCCGTCTCCCACGGCAATGTGCGGATGCATGATCCTGCGCTCCATATCCCCCGGTTGGCGACCCTTGAAATACCAGGGGATCGCCATACCGTCATTTTGCCCATAGCCGATGCACTGGTGATCATCAAGGTCCGACACCGTTTTGGGCTGCCCATATTGATTTACATACTCGGGCGACGCGCAAAAAATCAGCTTCTGCGTTCCAAAAAACTGATGAGCCATGGCGGCTGGCCAGGCATCTGAACCACCGATCCTGACGACGATATCGATGCCCTCGTGCACCGGGTCGACGTACCGATCGGAAAAAGACACATGGGGCTGCAACCTGGGGTGCTGCTTCATGAAATCAAGAATCAACGGCAGGACATGTAAACGCCCATACGAAGCAGGCAAATCAATATGCACCTTGCCCTGTGGCTCGGTCTGAGTTGAGGTCAGCGCAATCTCGACTTCCTCCAGATCCGAAAGGACCGTTGTGCAGGTACGGTAGAAGGTTTCCCCTGCCTCGGTGAGCGACAGCCGACGCGTGGTGCGCTGAAACAACCGGGTGCGCAGACGCCCTTCCAATCGCGCAATGCTCTTGCTGATCGCCGAGTTGGTCAGGTTCAACCGTTCAGCTGCGGCCGTGAAGCTGCCCATGTCGGCGACGATGACGAACACATCGATACCCTTGAGTCGCTCAGACGAAAACATAAACGCTCCGATTATTGAATTCCATTCCACTCACTTGATAGAAACCAGCAAAAATAAAACGCCATTTCTCCAATAGACTATGTCAAAACCTGTTCGGAGTTAAGCCTCATACAGCGCTGCACTGGCCCCGGACAACACCTAACGCTCGGACTATCAGTCCTGATGATGGCGTTCGCAACATCCCTGCTGGGCAAATTGGCGGGTGGCTAACGGGCTTCGGAGTGATCGTTGCGCTGCTGCTGACGCGTCGCCAGTCATCCCCTGACAGCCGCCTTCCCCAAGGCTGCTGCCGTCATTGTCCTTTTGATTCCCCCTCCACAGGAGAGACTGCCTTGACTCTGTTCAATGAATTCAAACTCGGCAACACGACCCTCAGCAACCGCGTCGTCATGGCGCCCATGACCCGCTCGCGTGCCCCCGAGGACATCGCCACCGAACAGATCGCGCTGCACTACACCCAGCGCGGCACTGCCGGCCTGATCGTGTCGGAAGGTACACCGATCTCCCGTGAAGGCCAGGGCTACCTGTTCAATCCAGGCATCTATACACCGGAGCAGATCAAGGGTTGGAAGCTGGTGACCGACTCGGTCCACAGCGTCGGCGGTCGCATGTTCGCTCAGCTCTGGCACGTCGGCCGCGTATCCCACACCTCGATCCAGATCGACGGCCAAGCACCGGTCAGCGCCACCACCAAACAAGCACAGGGCGCAGTCGCATTCGCTTATGGCGAAGACGGCGAACCCGGCTTCGTGCCCACCTCCGTGCCGCGCCCGCTCACCACCGAAGAAGTGGCGCGAGTCGTCGAGGATTTCGCCCAGGCCGCGCAGAATGCGATCGACGCCGGTTTCGACGGCGTGGAAATTCACGGCGCCAATGGCTACCTGTTGGAGCAATTCCTCAACCCGCAGGTCAACGACCGCGCCGATCAGTACGGTGCGAGCAACCTGCAAGATCGCCTGCGCTTTGTCTTCGAAGTGATCGATGCTGCCTGCGCCAGAATCGGTGCCGACCGCGTTGGTATTCGCATCTCGCCCTATGGCCAGTTGTTCGATATGCCGCTCTACCCGGAGATCGACGAAACCTACTCAGCGCTGTGTGCAGGCATGCGCGAACGCGGCATCGCCTATGTACACGTCATGGACCAGACGCACTTCTTCATGGCCGGCGAAAGCTCGGCCGCTCAGGAACAGGCACTGCGTAAACTGCTCAAGCACTGCAAGGCCGAACTGGGCAACACCGCGCTGATCCTCGCCGGCGACATGACCCGCGAGCGCGCGGATGCACTGCTGGAAGAAAACCTGATCGACCTGGCTGCGTTTGGCCAGCCCTTCATCGGCAACCCCGACCTGGTCGCCCGGCTGAAAAACGGCTGGCCCCTGACGACCCCGGACCGTGACACCTACTACGGTGGCGATGCGCAGGGCTACATCGACTACACGCCCTACCGCGCTTGACCTACTGGCCGGGACGCCGCGTTGGAGCGGTGTCTCGGCTGGTCTCGCGGTGAAAGCTGACTTTCAGCCGGGCACCGGCAACTGTGTCAGCGCAGCCATATCCTTGCCGTGGGCAGTTGGGTCTGAATGACGACGAGTTGGAAGTCCTCAGGGATAGGCTTGTACGGCATCTGACTGAACCGCTAGACGGATGAGAAGCCGATAAAAGTAAACTCTCAGTAAAATCTGTTTTGACTGAACATTGACAGACCCCGTGCGTGAGCAAGTACACTGAGTATACCGTTTGATTTTTTGTATACATTGTTTACAGCTAGCAGCCGTGGAGGCCAATATGGCATCGCCTGTTCTGTCATTCCGAGTAGAAGAAGGCTTGGTCGAAATGCTCGACCAGCTTGCCCTTGCCACGGACCGTGATCGTCAGTACCACCTGAAACGTGCTCTGTCTCGCTACGTTGAAGCAGAAGCGTGGCATTTGAAAGCCATTGATGAAGGCTTGGCCGACATCGATGCAGGGAAGACGATCGATCTGGAAACCGTTAAAGCCAAGTGGGTAGCACGTGCCGCAAATCGAGTTAAGTGAAAAAGCCGATAGCGATCTGGAAGCGATTCATGAGCATTACGCGGGGCTGATGGGCCACCAGAGAGCTGACGAAGTCGTAAATACCATTCTGGAATCCATTGAGCAGCTCGCGACGTTTACGGGGATGGGACGCCCTTCCCAAACCCCGGACGTGCGCGAGCTGGTACTTACCCGCTACCCCTTCGTAGTGAGCTATGTGGTTCGCACCCAGGTCGTATTCATTGTTCGTGTACTGCATGAGCGGAACGAGCGCCTGAACATTGCAAAAATCCCGGATCAATTCCGCTAGGCCCCGCGCCTGTAGCCCTGCCATTTACATCCCCCATCAGCTGCGTTTATGCCCGTACCACCGCGCCAAAGGCCGCATGAACGACTTGATGACCCTCGCCAGCCTGATAGAAAAACCTCATCCGCTTCGGTCATTACTGGCATTTACTGCGATGCGCTCCCGGCCAACGGCGAAAGAGCGGGTCTGCACCGACGCACCTGTGGTCATCTAATGCCACTGCATTGCCTATCGACTACGGGCGCATTTACCGGAAGGCGGGACCACTGAACTGATCAGCTGCGCGGCATTCACCTAGCGGGGCCAATCCCCATTAAGGCGACCAAACCCAGCAGTGCAAGCACACGCAAACAGGCAGCTTCAGTCAGACCGAAGACCAGAGTGCGACCGGCTCAGTTACCGTCAGTGCGGACGTGGTCGCTGCAGGCATCTGCAGTCGAGTCGGCCAGAAAGCAAGGTGACATTCAACCAAACGCCCGGACCAATGCGTTCCAATTGAGAGACATACGACCCAGACTGCGAGCAAGAACGACAATCTGAATCCTGTCAGCGGGCTGCAGGGACATGAAAGAAAGACTTACGCAGCACGTGTATCGCGTGCGGAAGAGGTCGTAAATCCGACCGAATGAGGCAGGGATGCGGGACCAATTTCCAGAAGCCCTGGAATGATGGTTATTTTGGCCACAAAAAAACCCGCAGCTGAATCAGCTACGGGTCTTTATTTGTATGGCGGAGAGATAGGGATTCGAACCCTAGGTACCGGTGAAGGTACAACGGATTTCGAATCCGTCCCATTCGGCCACTCTGGCATCTCTCCAACGGCGCGCATCATAACAGCATCAACGCAGAAGGCGAAGCCCTTCTGCTGTTTTTTTTCGTGCTATCAAGCGCTTGCGTGTTTTTTCCGCTTACAGCGGCACGCCCAGACGGTTTGCGACTTCTTCGTAGGCTTCGATGACGTCGCCCAGACCCTGGCGGAAGCGGTCCTTGTCCATTTTCTTGCGGGTGTCCTTGTCCCAGAGGCGGCAGCCGTCCGGGCTGAATTCGTCGCCGAGGACGATTTCACCGTGGAATACGCCGAATTCGAGTTTGAAGTCGACCAGCAGCAGGCCGGCGTCGTCAAACAGTCTGGTCAGCACGTCATTGACCTTGATCGACAGCTCTTTCATGCGAACCAGTTGCTCGGCGGTGCCCCAGCCGAACGCCACAACGTGGGATTCGTTGATGAACGGGTCGCCCTTGGCGTCGTCCTTGAGGAACAGTTCGAAGGTGTACGGATTGAGCTTGGTGCCCTCTTCGATGCCCAGACGCTTGACCAGGCTGCCAGCAGCGTAGTTACGCACGACGCATTCGACCGGGATCATGTCGAGCTTCTTGACCAGGCACTCGTTGTCGCCCAGCAGCTTGTCGAACTGGGTGGGAATACCCGCTTCTTCAAGCTTCTGCATGATGAAGGCGTTGAACTTGTTGTTCACCATGCCTTTACGGTCGAGCTGTTCGATGCGCTTGCCGTCGAACGCCGAGGTGTCGTTGCGGAACAGCAGGATCAAGCGGTCAGCGTCGTCGGTCTTGTAAACCGATTTGGCTTTGCCGCGGTAGAGTTCTTCACGTTTTTCCATGATGGGCTCCGCTTGCTAAGTAGTTGGGCTAGGCGATATGTCGCCAGTCGAGCCCTGAATCTTGATCGGCCAGTTGCAGCCAGTCCGGGTCGCACCCGAGGGTGTCGACGAAACATTGCCGGGCCAGGTGCGGCAGGTTGTTCTTGCTGCTGAGATGCGCCAGCACCAAGTGCTGAAGGTCCTGCCATCCCAGTTCGCTCACCAGGCTGGCAGCCTGATGGTTGTTCAAATGACCGGTTTCACAGCCAACGCGTTGCTTGAGAAAGACCGGATACTGGCCTCGGGCAAGCATGTCGCGACAGTGATTGGCCTCGATCATCAAGGCATCCAGGCCTTGATAACGCTGTAATACGTTGGAGCAGTAAGAGCCAAGGTCGGTCAGCAGGCCAAAGCGGCGCTTGCCGTCACTGAAGACGAACTGCGTCGGTTCCAGTGCATCGTGAGCGACCGACACCACGTCGATGTCCAGTGCGCCGATCTGCAGACTCTCCCCGCCTGCCAGCAGGCCGGCAATTTCCACCGGTTTGCGCATTCCGCGCAATGTCCCGCTGCTGAGGTAGACCGGCACATTGTAGCGCCGCGACAGCAAACCCACGCCATGCACATGATCGGCATGTTCGTGGGTCACCAGTATGGCGCTCAGCTGGCTTGCCGAGACGCCCAGCCGAGCCAGGCGCCGTTCGGTTTCCCGCAGGGAGAAACCGCAATCGACCAGTACGTACGTATCGTTGCTTGCGACCAGCGTGCCGTTGCCACGACTGCCGCTGCCGAGAACCGCGAAACGCACTTAACCCAGGTTGTCTTGAATAACGCTCAACACCCGACGTGCGATATCCGCAGGTGCGACGGTGTTGATGTTCTTCTCGACGGTCACTTGAACGTTGTCACCGACCTTGCTCAGGCGGACCTGATAGCGCTCGGCGCGGGCATCGATCTCTTCCTTGGTCGACTTGCTGCCAAACATGCGGCCGAAGAAACCAGGCTCGTTTTCAGGCGTCTTGGCTTTTTCAGCCAGGTTGATGTAGTACAGGCCCAGGCTGCGGTTGATGTCCTCGACACGCCAGTCGCCCTGATCCAGCGCACGACCAACGCTCGACCATGCGCGGTCCAGATCGGCACCGAGGTTCAAGACCGGGTTGGCGCTGCCGTCTTCGCTCAAGGCAACACGGCTTGGGGTGTCGTAGTCACGTGCCGCCAGCAGGGAAATCGAACCGCCCTTCTCGGCGTTGCGGCCCATGCTGGCCAGCAGATCGTCGGTCAGTGCGGCATCAAGGCCCAGGTTGGTGGTGCGCGTCGGGAAGGCCACGTCGGCAGTGCTGCCGGCAGGACGCTCGACGCTGACCACGTAGACTTCACTGGTATTGCGCTGCACGCCCGGCTCGATGCGAACCCGTACACGGGTTTCCGAGTCGGCCGAGACGCCGGCAGCGCTCAGACGCTTGGCCACCGAAGCGGACAGCTCATCGAGGCGCTGCCACGAGGAGCTGAATTCGCCCGTCTGTGGACGCTCTTCGGCGATACGGAAACCGTTGTCTTCGAAATACTGGTGGGCCACCGGCCAGACTTCGGCTGGCTGACGCTGAGCCAGGATCCAGTGCGCATCACCACTCTTCTGCAGGCTGAAGTCGCTCGACTCGGAAGTCGTGCCCAGCGGCTGAGGACGGGGCACGATGTACTCGCCGTCTTTCTGGGTGCTGTCAGCCACGTTACGCGGGATCGGCAGCAAAGGATCCAGACGCTTGACGCCGGTAACATCGGCAGGCAACTGCATGGGTGGGGTCTGGGTCGCCTGGAGGTAATCACTGCCGCGATCACGGAAGTAACCATCTTCGCCCCAGAGCCAACCGCAACCGCTGGTGCTGGAGATAATAAGAGCAAGTGCGGAAAGTCCGGCCAATCGCTTCATTGCGTGATACTTCCTCAATTAAACCAGGACGCCGGACTGGCGCATGGCCTGACGCAGCGGTTCATGACAGGCTTCGCTGAGCCAGGTAAGCGGCAGACGGATACCGTCTGGCATCAAACCCATTTCATGCAATGCCCACTTCACGGGGATAGGGTTGGATTCGATGAACAGGGTGTTGTTGAGCGGCATGAGCTTTTCGTGAATCGCCCGGGCCGTTTGCGCATCGCCACGCATGGCCGCTGCGCACAGATCGCTCATGGCGCGCGGTGCAACGTTGGCGGTCACGGAAATATTGCCCTTGCCGCCCAGCAGCATCAATTCGACTGCTGTAGCGTCGTCGCCGGAGTACACCAGAAAATCGCTGCTGACGCTGGCCAGGATGTCCTTGGCGCGTTGCAGGTTGCCGGTGGCTTCCTTGATACCAACGATGTTTTTTACCGTCGACAGACGCGCAACGGTCTCTGGCAGCATGTCGCAGGCCGTACGGCCCGGTACGTTGTAGAGGATCTGCGGGATGTCGACAGCATTGGCGATGTGGCTGAAATGCTGGAACAGGCCTTCCTGAGTCGGCTTGTTGTAGTAAGGCGTCACCAGCAGGCACGCGTCGGCACCCGCATTTTTGGCGTTGGTGGTCAGTTCGACGGCTTCACGCGTCGAATTGGCGCCTGTACCGGCGATGACCGGAATGCGACCTGCAACCTGAGTGACCACCCGGCGGATGACTTCGATGTGTTCGTTCACATCCAGCGTCGCCGATTCACCGGTGGTGCCTACGGCAACAATGGCGTGGGTGCCCTCTTGCAAGTGGAAGTCAACCAGTTTGCTCAGGCTGTCCCAGTCCAGACGACCTTGTGCATCCATTGGTGTGACCAGTGCCACCATACTGCCCGCAATCATGCAACCGCTCCTGCCGGAAAAAGAGAGCCGTAATGGTACTGGCGCTATCAGCCTTGTACAAGCGAAGTACCGCGCTCTGAGCATTCCCCTGAGCGATGGTTTTCGCTACCCTTCGTCCTTTGATCGGTACTGGTCACCTGCGCACCTCGCTCAATCGGTCGAATTTGTCGCCAGAAGCCCCGCCCCAGCGCACTCCAGCCCAGTCATGGTATATCCATGCGAGCCAGGCGCCGAGGGACCCGGCAAGTAATCTTGCGCCATCGATTGTCGAAACAGCCCCGCAAGTCCGAAAAAGTACCGACCGCTCATCGTCTAGGAATGCTGCATGTCGTCCACCCCCACAGTTCGCGAACAATTCCTTGTCATCAGTGCCCTTGGCGCAAACCCCATGGAGCTGACCAACGTCCTGTGCCGCGCCAGCCATGAAAACCGCTGCTCGGTCGTCACCTCGCGTCTCACCCGCCACGGCGAGTGCAGTGCGCTGATTCTTCAGGTGTCGGGCAGTTGGGACGCTCTGGCGCGCCTTGAAACCGGTCTGTCGAGCCTCTCCAAGAAGCATGCGTTCACGACCAGCGTCGTGCGCAGCGCCACTCTGGAGAACCGCCCTGAAGCCCTGCCCTACGTGGCCTACGTCAGCTCGGCGTACCGCCCGGACATCATCAATGAGCTGTGCCAGTTCTTCATCGACCACAACGTCGAGCTGGAGAACCTGATCTGCGACACCTATCAGGCCCCGCAGACCGGCGGCACCATGCTCAATGCCACGTTTACGGTGACACTGCCTGCCGGGACACAGATCAGTTGGTTGCGTGATCAATTCCTCGATTTCGCCGACGCGTTGAATCTGGACGCACTGATCGAACCCTGGCGCCCACAAGCCCCAATGTAAGGAGTCCTCATGACTGTCACAGTAGATCATCCGGTTCCCGATTTTCAGGCACCCGCTACCAGCGGACAGACTGTCGAGCTGTCTGCGCTCAAAGGTCAGCAGGTGGTGATTTATTTCTATCCGAAAGACAACACGCCCGGCTGCACCACGCAGGGCCAGGACTTTCGTGACCATATCGCGCAGTTTCAGGCAGCCAACACGGTTGTCCTCGGTGTTTCGCGCGACAGCCTGAAGACCCACGAAAACTTCAAGGCCAAGCAGTCTTTCCCGTTCGAGCTGATTTCGGACAAGGACGAAGCCGTCTGCCAGCTGTTCGACGTCATCAAGCTCAAGAAGCTCTACGGTAAGGAATACCTGGGCGTAGACCGCAGCACCTTCCTGATCGACAAGGAAGGCGTACTGCGTCAGGAATGGCGCGGCGTGAAAGTGCCTGGCCATGTGGCTGAAGTATTGGCACAGGCCGAAGCCCTGAACAAAGGCTGAGCAACGTGCTCCGCTGCGGCGCGCAAGGTGCCGCAGCGATTCAGCGCTGCGGCTGTGACTATCGCGTCAAAGCAGCGGAGCTACCGTCGGCTCATTGCGAGGCCAGGCGTCGAGCACGGCTTTGAACAGCGTGGCCAGCGGAATCGCAAAGAAAATCCCCCAGAACCCCCACAGCCCCCCGAACAGCAGCACGGCGCAGATGATTGCGACCGGGTGCAGATTGACAGCCTCGGAAAACAGCAGCGGCACCAGCACGTTGCCATCCAGCGCCTGAATGATCCCGTGAGCGATCATCAGGTAGATGAACTGATCGCCCCAGCCCCACTGGAACAGACCGATCAACGCCACAGGCACGGTGACCACTACCGCGCCGACATAAGGCACGACCACCGATATACCGACCAGCATTGCCAGCAGCGCCGCGTAATTGAGCCCGAGCGCGGCAAAAGCGATGTAGGTCACGCCGCCACAGATGAAAATCTCGATGACCTTGCCGCGAATGTAATTGGCAATCTGGCGCTTCATCTCATCCGCCACCCGGTTGATAAGGGCACGCTCACGGGGCAGATAGCCGCGCGCCCAGCGGCCGATCATGTGCCGATCCTTGAGGAAGAAGAACACCAGAATCGGCACCAGCACCAGATAGATCATCAGGTTGACCAGCAACGGCAGGCTGGAAATCGAGAACGTCAGCGCCAACTGGCCGATCTTGCCCACTTCACCACGGGCAACCTCGATGGCCAGCAGCACTTGCTCGTCGGACACCAGATGCGGGTAACGCTCGGGCAGCAACAGCAGCACCGATTGCCATTTGGCAAGCATGCCCGGGGCTTCGTTGAACAAGGTGATCAGCTGGTGCCAGAGCAGCGGCACCAATACCAGCAGGAACACCAGCAATACGCCGATGAACAGGGTGAACACCAGACCGACGGCGGCCATTTCGGGCATGCGCAGGCGTTCCAGAACACTGACCAGGCCGTGCATCAGGAATGCCAGCACCAGACCGGCGATGACCGGCGCCAGCATGCCGCCCAGCGTCAGGACAAGGGTGAACGCCAGAAACAGCAAAACCGCCAGGACCACCGCCTCCTCGTCAGAGAAGTAGCGTTGCACCCAATTGCGAAGCACATTGAACATCAAACATCCTTTTCGGAAAAAAACGCTGCAGTGGGTCAGGCCTTGCGCAGCCAGTAACGATAAATGCCGGCATCGAACTCTTCATGCAGCAACTCGTGCCCGGCGAGCCTGGCAAAAGTTCGAAAATCGCGCTGCGAACCGGCATCGGTGGCAATTACTTTCAGCACCGCGCCGCTGGCCAGGCGGTTGAGCTCCATCTTGGCTTTCAGCAGGGGCAGCGGACAGTTGAGACCACTGGCATCCAGTTCGGCGTCACAGGCCTCGGGGCGCTCTACAGCGTCAGACATCGTTTATCTCCAGGCGGACACATCGAATTACAAAGCAGGTCCGAAAAGGCAGGACGAACAAGGCGGCAAGAATACCTCACTCTGGTCAGCACGCCATCGAGCCAGCTACAGTACAGGTTCTTCTGACCAGAGCTTCGTGCATGAATTTTTTGCGTCCTACACTGCTCACCCTAGCCTGCCTGTTCGCTACACACGGCATGGCGGATGACCTCCCCTCGCTTGGTGACGCCAGCTCCTCGATTGTCTCCCCCGAACAAGAGCACCGTCTGGGCCGTGCGTGGCTGGGGTTGCTGCGCGGCCAAGTGGCGCAGCTGTCGGACCCGCAGCTCAAGGACTACGTCGAAACTTCGGTCTACAGCCTGGCCGAGACCAGTCAGGTTCAGGACCGGCGGCTTGAATTCATCCTGATCAACAGCCCGCAACTCAACGCCTTTGCCGCACCCGGCGGCATCATCGGCGTCAACGGTGGTCTGTTTCTCAATGCTCAGACCGAGGGTGAGTACGCTTCGGTACTGGCTCACGAGCTGGCTCACTTGTCGCAGCGCCACTTCGCCAGGGGCATCGAGGCCCAGCAGCGCATGCAAGTGCCGGTCATGGCCGCGATGCTGGCGGGTATCGTCATGGCAGCCGCAGGCGCCGGTGATGCGGGTATTGCCACCATCGCCGGCTCACAGGCTGCCGCGATCCAGGAGCAACGGCGCTTTTCGCGCCAGAACGAGCAGGAGGCCGACCGCATCGGCATTCTCAACCTGGAGAAGGCCGGTTATGACCCGCGCAACATGCCAACCATGTTCGAACGCCTCATGCGCCAATATCGATTCGACGCCAGGCCTCCGGAGTTTTTGCTGACTCACCCGGTCAGCGAGTCGCGGATCGCCGATACACGCAACCGTGCCGAGCAGGCCAAACCGGGCGGCAAGGAAGACAGCCTGCTGTATCAACTGATGCGCGCCCGTGTGGCACTGATCTATGAAGAAACCCCAGGCATCGCCGCCAAGCGCTTCCGTGCGCAACTGGTTGAAAACCCGAAATCCGATCCGGCGCGCTATGGCCTGGCCATCGCGCAGATCAAGGGCGGACAACTGAACGAGGCCAGGGAAACCCTCAAGCCACTGCTCGAAAAAGCGCCGAACGACATTACCTATAACCTGACGCAGATCGACCTGGACATCACCAATAACCGGCTGGCCGATGCGCAGCAGCGTGTCGATCGCATGCTGACGCTGTACCCCGGCAATTATCCGCTCAATGACGTGCGTATCGACGTGCTGCTCAAGCAGAACCGCACCGCCGAAGCCGAGAAAAGCCTTGAAGCGCTGCTCAAGACCCGTCCGGATGATCCGGACATCTGGTACGTCGTGGCGGAAACCCGCGGCCTGAACGGCAACACCATCGGCCTGCATCAGGCGCGCGCCGAATACTTTGCGCTGGTCGGCGATTTCCGTCAGGCGATCCAGCAACTGGACTTCGCTAAACGCCGTGCGGCCAATAATTTTCAGCTGGCATCACGTATCGATGCGCGGCAAAAGGATTTGATCGAGCAGGAGCGGATGGTCAAGGACATGATGAACTGATCGTCCGGCGCCGCGAGGCGCCCGATACGACCGGCAATGAAAAAGCCCGACACTTTAGTCGGGCTTTTTCATCACTGCTGTCAGGCGTTGCCTGCCTGTCGCAAGCGCGCAGCCTGGGTGAAGTCCAGCATGCGCTGCAATGGACGCACGGCATTGGGGATCAGCGCCGGGTCGACGACTATCTCGTTACTGCCCTCACGCAGGCACTGCAAGGTACGCTCAAGCGTATTCATCGCCATCCACGGGCAATGTGCACAACTCCGGCACGCCGCGCCGTTGCCGGCCGTAGGCGCCTCGATGAAGATCTTGTCCGGGCACAGCTGCTGCATCTTGTAGAAGATGCCTCGGTCAGTGGCCACGATGAACGTCTTGTTGGGCAAGCGTTGCGCTGCGGCAATCATCTGGCTGGTGGAGCCGACCACGTCAGCCAACTCGATGACTGCTTCCGGCGACTCCGGGTGAACCAGAATCGCCGCCTCGGGGTACAGGGCTTTCATGTCTTCGAGCTGCTTGGATTTGAACTCTTCGTGGACGATGCAGGCACCGTCCCACAGCAGCATATCGGCACCGGTTTCACGCTGAATGTAACGACCCAGGTGCTTATCTGGCGCCCAGATGATTTTCTCACCGTTGTCCATCAGGCTCTCGACGATCTCCAGCGCGCAGCCAGAGGTCACCACCCAGTCCGCACGGGCTTTGACGGCTGCCGAGGTGTTGGCATACACCACCACGGTACGCTCCGGGTGCTGGTCGCAAAAAGCGGAGAACTCGTCGACCGGGCACCCCACATCGAGCGAGCAGGTGGCTTCGAGCGTCGGCATGAACACGCGTTTTTCCGGGTTGAGAATTTTCGCGGTTTCGCCCATGAAACGTACACCCGCCACCAGCACAGTGCTGGCTGCATGGTTATTGCTGAAGCGCGCCATTTCCAGAGAGTCGGCCACGCAACCACCGGTTTCCTCGGCCAGCGCCTGGATAACCGGATCACAATAATAGTGAGCGACCAGCACGGCGTCCTGCTTCTTGAGTTCCTCTGCAATGTCGGCACGGTAATGCGCCTGCTCTGCCGGGCTCAACGTCCTGGGCTGTTTGGCATCGAGATGCGCCTGCACCAGGAAACGTTCGGAGATCTGTGTCATGTTCACGGGACCTGAAAGCGCCAGTGCGCGAAAGGCAAGTTTACACCCGAAATACAGGCAATAAAAAAAGCCTGACAGAGGCTGCGCCATCTGCACAAAGGCTTATGGCTGATATCCGGTGGATATCGGCCAGACTTCTTAAGGCGCGCCGATTCTAGCGCCAAAAAACTGATTTAACAGCTGTTTCTGGCTCAGCAGGCAGCGATGAGAAGCGTTCCTGAAAACCCGCTTGCCGAGGCGTGATTCCGACCGGCGACTCAATGAAACGACACCTGTTATGCCCTGTCACAAGCATCAGTCCCCCTTATGAAGGAGAAAATGACATGGCAAGCGAATCGACCAATACCCCGGTGTGGCTCATCACCGGCTGCTCAACCGGCTTCGGCCGCGAACTGGCCAAACTCGTCATCGCTCGCGGCTGGCGTCTCGTCGCAACGGCCAGGGACAAGTCGCGAGTCGCTGACCTGGCCGAGGGCACGCAAGGCCAGGTCCTGGCTGTCGACCTCGACGTCAGCAAGGCAGACCAGATAGAAGCCGCCGTGGCCGCCGCGAAGTCGCAGTTCGGCAAAATCGACGTGCTGGTCAACAACGCAGGTTACGGTTATCAGAGCTCGATCGAAGAAGGCGAAGACGCTGAAATCCGTGCCCAGTTCGATGCCAACGTGTTTGGTCTGTTCGCCATCACCCGCGCCGTGCTGCCGATCATGCGTGAGCAACGCAGCGGCCACATCATCAATATCACTTCGGTTGCCGGCCTGATCGGCTTTCCAGGATCAGGCTACTACGCAGCCTCCAAGCACGCCGTCGAAGGTTTTTCCGACGCGCTGCTCGCGGAGGTCAAGCCACTGGGGATTTCCGTCACGTGCGTAGAGCCGGGGCCGTTTCGCACCGACTGGGCGGGACGCTCACTACGCCAGACGCCATCGCGTATCGACGACTACAAGGACACTGCCACCAAGCGCCTGCAGTCGACCAGGCAATCGAGCGGCAATCAGGCCGGGGATCCGGTACGCGCCGCAGAGGCGATGATCGCCCTGACCCAAAAAGCCGATGCGCCGCGTCATCTTGTATTGGGCAGCTGGGGATATGACGCCGTGGTGGCTGATCGTCAGGCACGCTTGAAGCAGATCGAGCAGGTTCGCGACATCAGCATCGGCGCGGACTTTCCGAAAGAGTGAGGTGCTGAGCACTGCACGGCTGCCAGGCAGGGACGATGATGCTGTCAGGCACGCATCGCCCGCCCGCCCGTTCTCAAACTTTGGTCCAGGCCCTTAAATCGCCAGCCCGCAGTTGAGAATTGATGTCCTGCAACTGATGCAAAGGAAGTGCTCCCAGAGGCTTCCCCTTTGCCTGCTCGGCCACTTGAGCTGCCAGGTTTTGCCGAAATGCCTGTATTTGTTGCGCGTCCAGATACTGAGCTTTTTCGCTTTTTTGGCCTTTAACACGCACGACTATATTGGCAGCCAATTCAAAGCCCTTGACTGCGCACCCCAGGCACAATGTGGCGAAATCACCCAGGCTACGCACCTCCACTTCTTTCAGTTTTCCACCATTCTCCGGACTTCCGGCAAGTGGGTGCTCGGTATCCTGATAAGCGTGCTGTGTGGTTTTTGAGCGTAATTTGATTTCATGCGTAGACAGGTTGTTGATTTTCTCGAAACCGAACACCAGTGGAACAATAGCTCCCCTGTTCAACAAACCCAGGTAGGGGGCCTTGCCATTTTCCAGAGAACGCTGCAGTTCACTCGCTGCCTGATGATAAAAGCGATTCAGCTCTTCGCCCCGTAACTTCTTTACCTGCCCATCGACTCTCAACTCAATCGAGCCCGGTAACTTCAGTGTGTCCAGATGCTCGCCCAGTGGGGCATTGATGAATGGGAGCCCGCCTAATTTATTGATATACCCGGCATGCAGTAAACGCTGCAGCCACGCAGCACCTTCGATATGCAGCGTCTCTGGGCTGCTCACTTCAATCGATGGCGCGAGTTCATTGGTGGAGAGCGATCTGCCGTTGTCCAGCGCATGCAGGATCACTTGTGCCATGCGGTGTTGCTGAGCGCGCGAGTACGCGTTGCTGGGATGCATCCCCTCACCTTTCGCATAGACTCGGGGCTTGCTGCGCAAGTCTGCACGAGTGGTTTCAGCGCTCGCACTTTCCCGCGTTCGATCAGAGAAAAACACCTTGCCTTCAAGAGACTGGGTTCCACCCTTTGCATCATTGACACCGCCCCTGAGCGCTCCCGATTGCAGGATTTCCAGACCCCAGGGCGTTCCGTGCAGAGCCTCGGGCTTGGTATAGCCCAGTGGCGCGGTGGGGTTGAGTGACTGCAGTAATGCCATGCGCAGACTGGAACGGCTGCGCTCGTCGATATCGCGCATGGTGTCGAGGACGTCCAGAGGCGAGTGCCCTTGTGCGTCCAGTTTATTGGCGCGCGCGCCCTCATTGCGCAGGCGTGCTACGGCCTTGCTGTCGCGACTGACCACTGCAGAATGCAGCGCAGTGCCAGACGATGGCGCTTGAGTTGCTGTCGAATGAGCGGGCGGGATGAAAGACGGAGAATTACGAATCGGGTTCATGGCGGGTCTCATGGCTAAACCCCATTGGTGGACCCGACGCAGACCGCGGTTCCAATACAGGCAAGCCTCTGTCCGTCACTGAAGGGTGTCTTGCTGTTACGCCGACTCCACCACCTCAATCATGCGTCGCCCTGGATCGGCGGCGCAGATACCGCACCAACGCCGCAACAGTCACCAGTGCTACCACCGCGAGGAAGATCGGCAGTCGATAGGGCTTCAGGTCGCCGAATAAATGCTGTAACGCTTCTCCGGCCCAATAGCCGGCGCAGACGAACAGGGTCGCCCAGACTGCCGCGCTCAGCACATTGATCAGCGCGAAACGCCAAGGCGACAGGCGACTTGCACCTATCACCATAGGCCCCACCAGGCGCATGCCGTAGAGAAAGCGAACAGCGAATACCGAGGTCGTGGGGTAACGCTGGATAAGACCCTTGACCCGCTTAATGGCAGATTGGTGACGCTTGAGCTTGGGCAGCAGACGCTCCCCGGAATAACGCCCGGTCCAGAATAGCAACTGATCGCCGAGCATACCGCCCAACGTGGCCAAGCCGATCACTTGCAGCAACTGCAGAGCACCTTGGTGCGCCGCCATACCGCCAAGGATCAACACTGTTTCGCCTTCCAGCAAACAGCCCAGGAAAATCACCCAATAGCCGTAGGCGGCGATCAGCGCGTTGAGGTCGAGATGTTCGAACATGGTCTTTCCTGTACGTCTGACATCACTTGAATCCAGGCTGAAATGCCAGCTTCGTCACTTTCTTCCCACCAGGTACCGTACGCCATGCTCACCAAACACTTCCGAATGGGGTTGGTTACATTCCAGGTGAAAAATATCTCCTGAGTTGTAGGTGAAATCGCCATCGGATTTACGGATGACCAGACTACCGTGCAGAACCAGCGCCATCGCCTCGAAGTTATGGGCGTGCGAATCGAGCGTACCAAACGCTTCGCGCTCAACTTCAACAACGGTGCCGAACCCTTCGGCAGCAAGCAGTTGCAAAAAAGCCTCTTTTTCCATTTCCACTTTTCCTGAATCTTTTGATGGGGTGGTGAACCCAATTGGCACCCGGAATGGCGGCGCCGTGACCACCCACTACGACAATGAATACAGCCTCGCAACATTCAAAAACGCCGCCTCTATAGATCACTCCTTGAGAGCAACATTCAATAAGTTTTCCAGCGCTTGGAACGCGTGCCTAAGATCAGCCCAACCTGCCCTGTCGCTGGGGTAATCCGCCGGTAATTAGTCTTTGCCGCCAGGCTAATCCCCTCGTGCTGCATTGCTGAGTTTTTGCAGATCGAGAATTGTGACGGCACCGTATCGAACGACCAACAGGCCTTCGGCTTCCCACATTTTCAGCTGGCGGTTGACGCTCTGACGAGAAACACCCAGTTGTTGGGCGATATTTTCCTGGCTTATCTTCAGGTATGCCGCTTCTTCGATACCTGGACGTTTGACCAAGGCAATGAGTCGGTTAGCCAATCTGACAGGCAGAGGATTCAGGATCGTGTTCCCGGCCCACTCGAGCGCCATTCGAAATCTGCCACACACCAAACGAGTAATGGCTAGC